>MGMR01000022.1:1067-5982 GCA_001796495.1 Chloroflexi bacterium RBG_13_51_18 | reverse complement strand
TAAAGAACAGCGCCGACTTTTTGAAGAACTCGCTAAAAGTCTCGGCACTGAAAAAGCTAAGGGAATCGATGCTTAGCGGGTTATTCCTGAAGTCCGTTTGCGGTGCCTGAAAAGTGAGAAAAGCCGCCACCTGCGCCCGGAAAGCTCGTGCTTGGCGTTGCCTCCTATTATAACCAGGGCCGCCTTGCCTGGCTCGGCATTTTCATAAAGGACTTCATAGATTTTCTCCGTGATGGGCATTTCCATTCCCAGCTGCTGGGCAAGGTTATGCGCTACCAGGGTTGTATTAACGCCTTCCGCTACCTGCCGCATGGATTTCAGGATTTCCTCCAGTGGACGTCCCTTGGCTAGCTCTACGCCAACATAGTGATTGCGGCTGAGCGGGCTGGCGCAGGTAGTAATGACATCTCCCAGCCCCGACAGCCCGGAAAGGGTCAGCGGATTTGCCCCCAGCGCCATGCCGAGTGCTGTTATCTCGGTCAATCCGCGCGTCATAAAAGCGGCCTTGGCATTATCTCCGTAGCCAAGCCCGTCCGCAATACCGGCGCCAAGGGCGAGTATGTTTTTTAACGCGCCTCCCAGCTCCACTCCGATAACATCCATATTCGTAAAAACACAAAAACCGTCCATGGTCAATAGTTTCTGCGCTTTTTTTGCGGTATTCTTATCTTCGGCTGCCACTACAGATGCTGCCGGACGATCATTCATGATTTCCTTGGCGAGTTGGGGGCCGGAAAGCACGCAAATATTCACATGAAATTTTGGGTTTATCTCCTCGGCTATTATCTCTGACATTCGCTTGTTGGTGCCTAACTCTAGGCCTTTGGAGGCGCTTATAATCAACATCGTTTTTGTGAGATATTTGGCTGCGTGTGAGATATTCTCCCTCATGGACGCCGATGGCACGGCAAGAATGACGGCATTCACGCTATCCAGCGCCAGGTCCATTTTAGGAGTAATGATTATTTCCTTGTGGATAGCAACACCCGGAAAACGGTCTGACCCGTTTTTTTTAAGCTTGTTGGCTTCGCGCACTGTCCTTGCCCATAACCTGACTTCAACACCCTTTTTAGCCAGCAGTGTTGCCAGCGTTATTCCCCAGCTGGTGGTGCCTATCACAGCAACTTTTTGCATATTTTAAACCGTAAATTAAGAATATTCTCGGAAGGTTTACTTAGGTGTGTTGGGCGAGGGCGATATTTGGGTCTTTGACTTTTCGCCGATTTTGCGTTCGGTACCGTTGAAAAGCCGCAGGATATTATCGCGGTGCATTACATAAATAAATATCGCGCCGAACATAGCGTAAAGTACGTATTCGAATGGCATGGGCTCGGGTCTAAGAAAGTCTATCTTTAGGACATAAAAAGACATCAGCAGTATGAAGGCGGTAATCGCGCCGATAATAGAGCCGAGTGACATGTATTTGGTCCTGAAGCCGATACCGAAGAGAAATATAGCGCCTACCAATGCCGCCGGCCAGTATAAAGCCGCCAGCCCGCCCATAAAAGTAGCCACTCCCCGACCCCCCTTGAATTTCAGGAATATCGACCAGCTGTGCCCGGCGATAGCCGCAAATCCAGCCAGTATTTGAGCACTTTCGTTCAGTGTTAATACAACCGCTGCGGTATCCGTCTTGTCCCTGAAAATCAGCCCCGCTAGCATTACTGCCGCTAATCCTTTTAAAATATCCAGGATTAGTGAGGCTGCGGCGGCTTTTTTACCGGCTGCCCGCAGGACGTTGGTCATGCCTATCTTGCCGCTGCCTACTTCTCTTACATCTGTCTTGGAAAATCTCTTGCTGATAATCACACCGAAGGGTATAGAGCCCAGCAGGTAGCCGACAACAATTACAGCGAAAAACATCAACGCAGTCATGCCTTGGCCCTCGTTTTAAATTTCATGCGGAGCGGCGTACCGGCAAATCCGAAAGCCTCGCGCAACTGGTTTTCCAGGAAACGCCGGTAGGAAAAATGCACCAGCTTGGCATCGTTGGTAAAGAAAACAAAAGTGGGGGGATTTGCTTCGGCTTGAGTGGTGTAAAATATCTTCAGTTGTTTTCCCTTGACGGTCGGTCGGTTGTGAACGGCGACTGCCCGCTGGATAACGTCATTAACCGCGGCTGTGGGTAATCTCTTCAGCCTCTCCTGATAAACCTGACCGACTTGAGGCATGATTCTTTCTACTCCCTGCCCTGTCTTAGCCGAAGTATATAATATTGGCGCGTAAGAGGCAAATCTAAATGCGCTTTTTATAGCCTTGTTCCAGTCGGCTATATCTCTATTTTCGACCAGGTCCCATTTATTGGCGATGATAATTATACCCTTGGCGGCCTCTTGAATATACCCCGCTATATGCGTATCCTGCGTTGTGACTAATTCGGTGGCATCCAGGACAAGCAGGGCAATATCGGCGCGGTCGATAGCTCTGAAAGTCCTGACGACGCTGTATTGCTCCACTCCTGCTTTGACTTTGCCCCGCCGCCGGATTCCGGCCGTATCAATAAGTACCATATTCTGCCCTTTGAAGTCAAACGATGTGTCTATGGCATCGCGGGTCGTGCCGGGTGCTTCATCGACGATAGAGCGCTCTTCGCCGGTCAGGGTGTTTAACAGCATTGATTTCCCTACATTCGGCCTCCCGACGATAGCTACCTTGATGCTTTCTGACTCTGGTTTTGCTGGCTGTTGTGCGGGCAGCAGCTCGATAACTTTATCCAGGAGTTCGGCTACCCCTCGACTGTGATGTGCGCTGACCGCCAGCGGGTCGCCCAGTCCCAGCTCATAAAACTCCAGGGCCTCTACTTCCCGTTTGGAATTGTCGGCTTTATTGGCTGCCACCAGTACCGGCTTGTTGGAACGACGTAATACGTCGGCAATTTCAAAGTCCGCCGGTGTGACTCCGGTGATGGCATCGACCACGAAGACAATAATATCGGCTTTGCTGATGGCGTTCTCAATCTGTGTTTTTACCCCGCGTGCAACCGTGGAGCTCGGCTCTATCTCAAATCCTCCCGTGTCTATCAGGGTAAAATCCACCCCCCTCCAGTTGACATCCGCCGTATTGCGGTCGCGGGTAGTGCCCGGCAGGTCCTCGGTAATGGCGACAGGTCTTTTCACGATACGGTTAAGTAGCGTGGACTTTCCCGTGTTGGGGCGGCCTACAATAGCCACAATAGGTTTGGTCATATCTGGTTTCTTTCTCGATGGTTATTGACGCAGGGATTGGCTCATCTATAGCCCGGCAGCGTTATCTCCAGTCCGCCCAGAATATCTGATAGTATTGCCTTCTGGGCGTGCATTCTGTTTTCCGCCTGGTCGAAGACCACTGACTGCGGACAGTAGATGAGGTTTTCAGCGACCTCTTCGCCGTGGTGCGCGGGTAGGGGGTGCATTAGTATGGCGTCTTTCTTCGCCATTGCTAGTAGCTCGCTGTCCACCTGGTAGTTCGCAAATGCTTTCCGGCGTTGTTTCGCCTCCGCTTCCTGACCCATGCTTGCCCACACATCGGTATAGACAACATCGGCATTGGTTATCGCCTGGCGTGGGTCTTCCGTGGATAAAATCGTCGACTGATTTTCTGCGGCGTACTGCTGCGCGGTCTTTAGTATTTTATCTTGTACGCGGTAGCCTTTCGGAGAAGCGATGCGGAAATCTATCCCGCATAGACCTGCTGCCAGCATCAGGCTGTGTGCCGTATTGTTGCCGTCCCCGATAAAGGCAATGGTCAGTTCCTCCAGCGTCTGCTTGTGCTCATAGATGGTTATCATATCGGCTAGAGCCTGGCACGGGTGTTCCAGGTCGGATAGGGCGTTAATCACCGGTATACCGGCGTTGTTGGCGAATATCTCCAGCTTCTCCTGCGCGAACGTGCGTATGGCGATAACGTTGGCGTAGCGGCTCAACACCCGGGCGGCGTCGGGTATGGATTCCCGTTTGCCCAGTTGTACTTCTTCCGGAGAAAGGTACAGGCTTTGTCCCCCCAGCTGCCGCATGGCTACCTCGAAGCTGACCCTTGTCCTTAGAGAAGGTTTCTCGAACAGTAGCACCAATATTTTCTGGCTTAGTTGCGAGTTCCAGCCCTCGTTTTTCATCGCAACGGCTTTGGATATCAGCGCCCGGATGCCTTCGCTCGTCAGGTCGGAGATAGATAGAAAATCTTTGCTCTTCAAAATAGCCTCCCGTATGCAACAAGTATATCATGAAAGACATAATATTCAATAATGCCGACGTTGGTTTGTGTTATAACACTTGAAGAACTACAATGAATGTGAAACGCCGTCACTCAAGGACATGAGGTCGAGGGATTGTTCAAGACAAGCTTTCTGGTGCTGGCACTTTTCCTTTTATTAATGACAAGCTGTGTCGGACCTGCTACTGGGTCTGTTCCAAGTACTACATCTGCTCAAATACCGACGCCCACTCCGACGTCAACACCGACACCCACACCGACACCCACACCACTCGAAAGCATACTCGGGGTACATACCACCGAAGCCGTGGGTGAGCAAAAAATTATTGTCATCCTTGCAGATTTCCCGGATGTGACGTCTAACTATTCCAACGAGCAAGTATACAACAAGGTTTTCGTGGACCTGGACGAGTATTTCCAAGACGCCTCATATGGCCGGATGTGGCTTACGGGAAACGTAATGGGACCATATACGCTGCCAAATCCCATAGCGGACTACAACATAGTGGTACAGAATCAATTGGCTGACAGAACAAAAGTCCTGGCTTTGGTTAAGGATGCCCTGGATACGGCCGACAGTGACGTGGACTTTTCACAGTACTCCCATGTGATGATAATTGTGGGAGCATCCTCCACACAGTTTACAGGGGTGTGTTATTGTGCTATTCCTGGCATGCTCGGTGCGTTAGGCATTGAGAAGGTACTCACTAGGAGCGGACAAGCGATT
>MGMR01000022.1:336-912 GCA_001796495.1 Chloroflexi bacterium RBG_13_51_18 | reverse complement strand
TTGACCTCTCTTACGAAATCGAAATCACTACCGCAGATAAAGTCGATACTACTTCCGAAAGCTGTGTCTTCCCAACTTTCCCCGAAGGCTTTCAACGCACGAAATAACAGCGTTCATATCTTACCCTTCTCCCTACCCTTTACTTTTAACTTATGGCTTTGACCTTTGGTTTTCGAGCTTTAAGCTTATCATTTATTCTTTATTGCGTCCTTGCTACACGCTACTTGTTACTTTTTCCGATTTGACACCTATCCCTGTTCTTCTCTAATATTCACATAGTCGGGAGGTGACCATGACTGAAAAAGAAAAATACACTGTGTCCGGTAAAGACGTCCTGGAGAAGGTCAAACAGCTTATACGCGAGGGCAATATCAGGAAAGTACGTCTTATCCATGAAGGAAAAACGATTATTGAGATTCCTCTCTCTCTTGGCGCACCGGCAGTAGTGGTCGGTATCATGGCGGCTCCGCTGCTGGCGGCGGTCGGCGCTTTCGCCGCTCTCGTAACCGAGTGCACTATCGAGGTTGAGAAAGTGGAGGGGAAAAAGTAAATTTTCCCCGACATCCCGGCGAAAGT
>MGMR01000022.1:0-195 GCA_001796495.1 Chloroflexi bacterium RBG_13_51_18 | reverse complement strand
TTACTCGGAGAATATCTTTCTGACGAGAAAATAGACGTCGTATATTCCAGTCCCCTGCAGCGTGCCGTTCGCACAGCCGAAGCTGTCGCCGCCCCCCACGACCTTAAAGTGAACATCGTTGAGAACTTAAATGATATCGACTGCGGTCAATGGCAGGGCTTAACGCTTTCGGAAGTTCAAGACAGGTACGGTGAC
>MGMR01000021.1 GCA_001796495.1 Chloroflexi bacterium RBG_13_51_18 | reverse complement strand
CGCAGAACTTCTCGAAGCCGCGCAGCTCCGGTATCTGGAGATAGGTGTTCTCCACTTCGCCGTCGGCGTTGAGAAAAATCTCTATCTTGCCGTGTCCCTCTAGCCTGGTGATTGGGTCGATGCTGATTTTTGCCATATTACAAAACTCCCTCAACTCTTCTGGAGGCGTTTTCTCTTTAACATAGAGTCGGCCATGCCGAACCGGTAAAAAGTGCCTGCCGGGTCAACCACTTCCTCTAACATTCTGTTAATCCCGGCGGTATCGTTGCCCTGATAGATGGAGGCGATAGCGCTTAACATTTTAGCGCCCTGGTCGACGACGCCTGGAGGAGGCCCGAAACAGCCGCGGCAGGGCATGTTGGCTTTAATACAGCGCATACCGCAGCCGCCGCGTGTGGCGGGACCGCAGCAGATAATGCCCTGTTCCAACAGGCATTTCTTGGGGTCGGGGATAATTTCATGCGGTCTATAAAATTTAGTTACTTTCTTTTCCTCTTTAATGCGGTCGCACTCGTCGCAAAGGGATTTATCGGAGGCGACAGTAGCTCCAGCTGGAGGCAGTTTGCCGGTGGCGTAAAGGTCAACCAGCTTTAAAATAAGGTCGACGGGTGGGGGGCAGCCGGGGACATAGTATTCCACCGGCACTACCTGCGCCAGCGTCTTTACGTCATCGAAAAGCTCCGGCAGTTCCAGTTCACCCTCGGCAACCTTAGTTTGTAGCTGCGGTAAAGTTTTTTGTTCGTTACTATTGGAAGGAGCTTCGATGTAGACGCGCTGCAATATCTCGGCGCGGCTGGTGAAGTTGGCTAAAGCCGGGATACCGCCGTGGCAGGCGCAGGCGCCGAAAGCTACCAGCACTTTAGACTTGGCGCGTAACAGTGTGGCAATCTCTTCCTGCTCGGTGCTGCGGATAGCGCCGTTGAAAAGGCATAAATCGATGCTCTTATCCGCCATAGCCTTGACGTGATGATATTTAAAATCCACGGCGATGGGCCAGAAAACGATATCAACCAGACTGGCGATATCCAGTATTTTTTCGTTCGTGTCGAGGACGGCTACATCGCAGCCGCCGCAGGCAGCCGCCCAGTATAGCGCCAGTTTAGGTTTAGCCATTGTCACCACCTCCATTACCGCTGAAGGGGCCTAACTTCCTTACCTGTTCCGTCATTTCGTTGACGATACTGGCGAAGCGGTCGCCCTCTGACGCCGAGACCCAGTCCAGACGCACGCGGTCTTCCTCAATGCCGAACTGCGCCAGCATTTTCTTGAGCAGGGGTATCCGTCGGGCGGTTTTCATATTACCTTCCAGGTAATGACATTCTCCGGGATGTCAGCCGCAGACGAGGACGCCGTCAGCCCCTTTCTGGAAAGCCTTGAGGACAAAGGTGGGGTCGACCCTGCCGGAGCACATGACTCGCACCACACGCATGTTGGGAGCATATTTCTTGCGCGATGTCCCGGCGAGGTCGGCGCCGGCATAAGAGCACCAGTTGCACAGGATGCCTACAATCTTCGGCTCAAAGCTCATGCTAACACCCCCTCAATTTCAGACATAATCTGTTCTGCGGTAAAGTGTTTACCCAAAATAGCGCTGCTGGGACAGGCAGCCACGCAGGTGCCGCAGCCCTTGCAGAGCGCCTCGTTGATGTGAGAAACTTTCTTTTCTTCGTCGAACGTTATAGCTTTATACGAACAGAGGTCGATGCAGACCTTGCAGCCGGCGCAGTGTTCTTCATCGACAACGGCCGTGGCAGATTCGATTTCCACGCTGCCTTTGCTTATCATGGAGAGTACCCTGGCGGCGGCGGCGGACGCTTGGGCTACCGTATCCGGGATATCCTTGGGACTCTGGCAGCAGCCGGCAATAAAAACGCCATCCGTCATAGTGGCGATGGGGTCGAGCTTGGGATGCTTTTCCAGGAAGAAGCCATCAGCCTTGCGACTCAATGAGAAGACCCGTGCTACTCTTTCCGAATCGGCGCGGGGTTCCAGGGCGCAGCTCAAGACAACCATATCTACCGGAAGACGCAGCTTACGGCGGATTAATGTATCCTCAACAATGACCATCAACTTACCCTGTTCTTCGGGGCTTTCCGCCAGGTTAGTAATTTCCCCTGCCTTCCCGCGTATAAAGTTGACTCCTTCTTCCTGAAGGCGTTCGTAAAACTCCTCGTACCCGGAACCGGCGCAGCGCATATCGATGTAAAGCTGATAAACCGTAACTCCGTGTATTTTCTCTTTAAGCAGGTGGGCGAACTTAAGTGAATACATGCAGCAGACCCGCGAGCAGTATTTATGATAGTTTTCGTCACGGCTGCCGATACAATGCAGGATAGCGACGCTTTTCGGCGCCGTGCCGTCCTTGAGTACGATTTTACCGTCGGTAGGGCCGGAGGCGTTACTCATCCTCTCAAACTGTATGCCCGTAACTACGTTATCATAGACTCCGTAGCCAAATTGCTTTATCACCGACGGTTCGAAGGAATCGAAGCCGGTCGTTACCACGATATTTCCGACTTCAATCTCGACTATTTCCTCTTTCTGCTCATAGTTGATAGCGCCTGCCTCACAGAACTTCTCGCAGGCGCGGCATTTGCTCTTGAGAAAGAAGGTACAATGCGTCGTGTCAATCACCGGCACATTGGGCACGGCCTGCGGGAAAGGTGTATAGATTGCCTTTCTCTTGCCTAGCCCGGCATCAAACTCATTATCCGCCTTGATGGGGCATTTTTCCTGGCAGGTGCCGCAACCGGTACATTTGCTGATGTCCACATAACGTGGTTTCTGCTTTATCTGTACTTTAAAATTGCCCACGTAGCCGGACACATCGCTAACTTCGCTGTATGTCATCAGCTCGATGTTTTTGTTTGACCTCACCGAGGCCATCTTCGGGGTAAGTATTCAAGCCGAACAGTCTAAAGTAGGAAAGGTCTTATCCAGCCGCGCCATGTTCCCGCCTATAGAGGGCTCGCGCTCTACCAGAAATACCTTTTGACCGGCATTGGCTATCTCTAGGGCTGCTTGGATACCAGCAATCCCGGCGCCTACTATCAATGTACAAGGATTAACCTTCACCTCTTTTTTCTCCAGCGGCTCCTGCAGGTAAACTCGCCTCACTGCGGCGTTGACCAGCGCTTTAGCTTTCTCGGTAGCTTTCTCTTTATCTTCGTGTACCCAGGCGCATTGCTCACGTATATTCGCCATCTCGAAAAGGTATGGGTTTAAACCGGAGTTCTCCAAGACATGCCGGAAAGTAAGCTCATGCAGACGCGGTGAGCATGAAGCTACTACAACCCGGTTCAATCCCTTTTCCTTGATATCATTCTTTATCAGATCCTGGCCCGGGTCCGAGCACATAAACTTATAATCACGTGCCGCGACCACGAATGGGAGATTACTAGCGTATTCGGTGACCTGCGCTACATCAACGGCGCTGGCGATGTTGGCTCCGCAGTGACAGACGTAGACGCCAATCTTCGGCTCCATGCTCTACTCCTTAAACATATTTCGCTAGAACTTCTTCTATGGGGACGATGCAGTTCCTCAATCCGATGGCATCTTCCTCAAGCCCGAAGGCTATTCCCATCAACTGGGTGAAAAATAAAACAGGCAGTCTATAACTGGTCTTGAATTTTTTATTAACCCGGCTCTGGTAGATATCAAGATTTGTTTGACACAAAGGACAAACCGTAATCAGACATTCCGCTCCGTTACTTGAAGCTGATTGGAGAAGCCTGTGAATGAGGTCGAGTGCCACATCTTCTTCAGAAAGAACCAGAGACCCTCCGCAACACCGGGCTTTAAGCGGGAAGTTAGTAGGCTCGGCTCCAAGACTTAAAACCAGTTTGTCCAGCGATTGGGGATACTCCGGGTCGTCAAAACCGAATCTAGGACGGACGACTTGGCAGCCATAGTAAGGAGCTACTTTTAAGCCAGCTAATGGTTTCTTAACCCTGGACTTGATAGCATCGTAGCCGATATCCGTGGTTAATATATCCAGCAAGTGCCTGACCTTAACCGTGCCCCGATATGCCAGATTACCGGCCGCCAGGGCTTCATTTACCTTTGCTTTAAATGGAGGATAGCCGTTAAGATATGTATTGGTACGGTTAAAAATGACATAGCAAGCGCTGCATGGCGTTACCATTTCAAGCCCTCTTTTTTCAGCAAGAGCGAGATTGCGTGTTGCCATACAGTAAGCTCCGAGTTCATCGACAGAACCGGAAGGCGTCGAACCGCAGCAGTTCCAGTCTTCCAACTCGGCGAGGTCGACATCAAGAACGCGACTCACCGCCTTAGCCGACCAGTTGTAGGCTTTAGCCCCTCCCTCCGATGCGGAACAACCGGGGAAATAGGTGTAATATCTCAAGTGACACCTCCTAGAGTTTCGGCCTTCTCCAATATCGCTCGGAGTTGCTTGGTCCCCTCCGGTGTTAATCTTCGGGCCTTGATTGAAAGGCGACCATGCCGAAATAATTCTAAGGCGATGGGAATCATCTTCCAGGCGCGCAAAGGATTACTCAACATATAAAACCAGGTCATAAACCCGAACTCGGGCATACTACCCAGGGCGCAGGCGAAGTGATTGAAACTGCGGTACATCGTTGGTGTAAAACTGCCGGCATAGCTAACACCGTCCCGCATTGCTAGGCTCTCGAATGCGTGCATCAGGCCAGTCTGTTTTATGCCTCGCGGACAGCGTACAGTACAGAGATAGCAAGACAAGCAGTACCACATGGCATTACTGGATAGAACTTCCCGGCGCATACCCGCCCGCGCCATCGCGATAAGCTCCGCAGGTGTATGGTCCATCTTATCAGCATTGGGGCAAGAGGCTGTGCATGTCCCGCACTGTATACAGCGCTTTATTCCTTCACCCCCGGGTATATCGCAAATTTCTTCAATGAAAGTTTCAGACCTTGTCTTAAGCTGCACTAAATCCCCCGTTTTTGTTTTCTGAGTTAATTGATTTTATCAGTATATATCGTAAAACTAATTTCCACAAATAAAAATCGGGGAGTAATAACACTCCCCGATTTTTATAAATTGAGGTTGTACCTTCTTCAAACATTTTCCTTGTTTTCCATCAGGTAATAGTTATCAACAATTCTTTATTAACTTCCTGTGTATTCATTCTCATTGGGAGACAGCGCTCCAGCTCTTTTTAAAGCCCTTCTTCGGCTGATATTCGCCCGGCGACGTAGCCTATCCCGCACAACGTCGGCAAGACCGCTGATAACTGATATCCAAATTAATACCGGTACGAAAAGAATAATCGGGAAAACTATAGCTAAAAACAGAGCTATTTGCCAGCCTAAGAAACCGTAGCTAAGCCAAATGGCAGCAACGTACATGCTTAACGGCACGATAATCAAGATGGCATTTTTTGTTGCCTTTTGGAGTGGGATTCTGATTTTTCTTTCCATTTACATTCCCCTTCCTTCCTCTTATCTTCAATTTAAATCATATCATTCACTATTAAATCTGACTAGCGCAATAATATCTGTTTTATTTCCTTAAGGAGTAGGTGTTTATGCTTATAGGACGTTCTCTAAAACAGGTAATTATCATTGAAAGGGATAAGCAATAAGGAAATGGATCAAGGAGAGACAAGACTGGTCCAGATTAGAGAAGAATAGTAAAGAACTCACAA
>MGMR01000020.1 GCA_001796495.1 Chloroflexi bacterium RBG_13_51_18 | reverse complement strand
TGGACGAGGCTTACCGCTATCTCAAGCAGTATACCCCGTTCCCCGGCGTTCTCGGGCGCGTTTGCCCGCATCCCTGCGAGGTAGAATGCAACCGCGGCAAGCTGGATGACCCGATTGCCATTAACAACATCAAACGCTATATCGCGGATACCGTCATGGCAGACGGCCTGCCGGACTATCTGAAGAAGCAGTGCCTGCCGGAGAAATTGCCCATCACCAAGAAAGAGAAGGTAGCCGTGGTAGGTTCCGGCCCCGCCGGCCTTACCGCCGCCTACTTCCTGATTAAGAAAGGCTATGCCGTTACCGTATTCGAGGCGGCTTCCGTAGCCGGCGGCATGATGGCCCTCGGCGTTCCCGAACACCGCCTTCCCAGGAAGGTCGTGGAGTGGGAAATCAACACCATTAAGAAGATGGGCGTTGAAATCAAGACCGGCAGCGCCGTGAAGAACCCTGAAGACCTCTTGAAGAAAGGCTACAGCGCCGTTTTCGTAGCCGCAGGCTCGCAGAACAGCGCCAAGCTTAATATTGCCGGTGAGGACGCCAGCGGTGTTCTCCAGGCTTTATCGTTCTTGAAAGACGTCAACATGGGTAAGAAACCGACCGTAGGCAAGAAGGTCGTCGTCGTTGGCGGCGGCAGCGTTGCCATTGATGTCGCCACCTCCGCCCTA
Organism: Chloroflexi bacterium RBG_13_51_18; assembly: GCA_001796495.1. GTDB lineage: Bacteria > Chloroflexota > Dehalococcoidia > Dehalococcoidales > RBG-16-60-22 > RBG-13-51-18. Next base: position 5,060 of record MGMR01000020.1, on the reverse strand, counting down.
CGCCTCGGCGCCGGCAGCGTCCTGGTAACCTGCCTTGAGTGCAGCCACGATGAAATGCCCGCCCAGGTTGAAGAAATCGAGCAGGCCATCGAGGAAGGCATCAAGGTCGACATGAGCTGGGGGCCCAAAGCGATTATCACCAGCGGCGGCAAGGTCAAGGGCATGGAGCTTAAGCGGTGCGTGTCCTGCTACAACAAGGTTGGCGCCTTCGCCCCGGTCTACAATGAAAAAGAGACCAAGAAAATCGATGCCGACATGGTTATTACCGCTATCGGCCAGAGAGTCGACCTCTCCTTCATGAAGGACAGCAAAGTTAAAGCCACCAAGAGAGGGACTATCGGGACAGAAGCCCGCAGCATGGCGACCAATGTAGCCGGAATTTTCGCCGGCGGCGATGTCGCCCGCGGTCAGGGCACGATGATCGAAGCCATGGCCGACGGCAAGAAAGCCGCCGTGGCTATCGACTGCTACCTGCGTAAGGTTGAACTCCCGCCCGCGCCTCCGGAACCTATCCTGGCGGACGTTGAAGAACCGGCCTTCCAGTTCCACTTGAGGGAATACAAGAAGGAACCGAGGTTTACCGCTGAAGTAGCTCCGGCTGCCAAGCGTAAGAGCACCTTTAAAGAAATCAACCTCGGCTTTAAAGATAAGAAGACCTGCGTGGATGAAGCCAGGCGCTGTCTTACCTGCCGATGTTCCGCCGTCAGATACTAAAAACGGGGGACCTGAACCGGTAATAGTTCGGGGAGGGGATGCGAGACACATTCTGTCTCCCCCTCCCCGATTTTTTTAGTAATATGTCATTGCGAGGAGCGAAGCGACGTGGCAATCTCCAGGATATTTCTAATAAAATGATAGAGATTGCCGCGCCTTCCCTTCGGGAATGGCTCGCAATGACAAAATAACGGCTGTCAAGGAGGTCTATTCATGAGCTGGCAAGAAGATTATAAGAAAAAACTGGTAACGCCGGAAGAAGCCGTCAGTGTTATCAAGTCCGGCGACCGTGTCTGCTTCGTGCAGGGCAACGAACCGCAGGCACTGGGCCTTGCCCTGGCGGCAAGGCTGGGAGATGTGGAAAACGTCCTGCTGTCACTACGCACGCCGGGACGCGACTTCGGCTGGTACGACCCCGTCTTCGAGATGTCCTTCAAGATAGAGGTCGGCTTCCCGCTACCTATCGTGCGGCAGATTATCGCCGAAAGACGGTGCGACCTGGCTATCGGCGGACTGGGCTTTATCTTCACCGAAGAAGACAGGGGCCCCGCCGACGTGGTAATGGTAGAGCTTTCACCGCCGGACGAGCACGGCTACTGCAGCTTCGGGGCTTCCGTGTGGACAAAGAAAACCGAGGTCCGCCGCGCCAAGATAGCCCTGGCCGAAGTGAATAAAAATCTGATACGCACCTATGGCGATAACTTCATCCATGTAGATGAGATAGATTACTTCGTGGAGCATACGCCTTCCGGGAAACAGCCGGGCGGCACCGACCTGCTCGGACGGAAAAGCGTAGAAGCCGGCGAGGCGGAAAAAACCATCGCCGGATATGTATCAACCCTCGTGCGCGACGGCGATACCTTACAGGTAGGCGTCGGTTCCACCAGCGAATGGTGCTGTACGCTCGGCACTTTCGAGAATAAAGTCGACCTGGGCTGGCACTCCGAAACAACGCCCAGAGGCATTATTCCCCTAATCCGCGCCGGAGTTATCAACGGCAAACGCAAAAATTTCAATCCCAATAAAGCCATTGCTACCGCCTGCGGCGGCGGCACTAAAGAAGATATGGACTTCGTCACGATGAATCCATGCTTCGAACTGCACAGCGCCGAGTACTGCCTCGATGTGCGGAATATCGCCTTAAACGATAACATGGTGGCTGTCAACAGCGCCGTTAGCGTGGACTTTGCCGGGCAGATTGCCGCCGAGTCCATCGGGCCGAGGGTAATCAGCGGAGCCGGCGGGCAGACATCCTTCGCCATCGGCTCGTTCTTATCTAAAGGCGGCCGGAGCATTACCGTCATGCCTTCCACCGTTGGCAGCGGCGAGAAGAGGTTCTCCCGAATTACCCCCCTGCTAGTGGAGGGGACGATTGTGACCGTGCCGCGCACCATCAGCGACTATGTCATAACCGAGTACGGCATCGCGCATATCAAGGGTAAGACGCAGCGGGAAAGGGCGCTGGAACTTATCGGTATAACCCATCCGGACTTCCGCGCCGGACTAAAGAAAGAAGCGGAAAAGCTGTACTGGCCTTAAAGAATAGAGAGAGGGAAAAAGTTGAGGGCGGCGCTTTTAGCGCCGCCCTGTTTTTTTGCCCTACCCTGTTAACGGTCTAACCATCCCGTATTCAATACCAGGGATTCTTCTATTTGTGTACCACTCCCCCTAATCAGCGTCAGGACAATGGTATCTCCCGGGCTCTTGAACTCCGCTATGTAGCTGAAAAGGTCGGCAGTGTCTTTAATCATGATTCCATCAGCAGCAATGATGATGTCATTCACACGAACATCACCCATGCCGTTGGCAAAAAGGATTATAGCGCCGAAGGAGCTATCCAATCCTCTATCAAAAGCGGTTTCCGGGTCCAGGTCATCCATCGACCACATACCCGGCAGGATAGAATTGGTGAAGGAACCAGTGTCCAGAATGGCTTCAGCTACTCTCTTGACTTTGTTTGAGGAGACAGCACGGTGAACGCCCTCAGCAACAGTGTTGCTATTATCAGCGATGCCAATAACCTGTCCTTCATTATTAAAGACCGGCCCCCCACTGTTCCCGCCGTTTTGCGCCGCGTCATATTGTATTAAATTGGCAACCCAGCCGACACCACCGACGTATACCATTCCTCCAACCCGACTGATTACCCCGGAGACCACTGTTTCGAATATAAAAAGAGGATTGCCTACAATAATGACAGGCTCACCGGGGACCAGGGTACTGGAATCGGCCAGCGGCAAAGGCATTAGACCTGTTTTGCCTGTCAACTTAATAACAGCCACATCGCTATCCTGGTCGCTGCCGACAACCGTCGCCTTTACAACACTTCCATCATGCAGTTGCACATAGATAGGACTCATCGATTCGACGACATGCCAGCAGGTTATTATGTTCGTTACTTGCCCCTGCACGCTATAAATAAAACCGGAACCACAAGCGGTCCCGCCCGGGACCGGCCCATAGATATAACAGACGCTGCCAATAACGTCCTCATAGACCCGGCGGACGTTCATGGTTGACTCGTTTAACTGGGTGCCGACAGCCGTCAGGTCAGAATTGAGAGCGTTGATGCTGCCCTGTGTAGTACTAAACTTGCTGGCCGTATCGGACTTAAAAGCCGCGAGATTGGAGTCCAGACCAGAAATATCGTTTTGCACATTGCTAAACTGGTCAGACGTTTCAGATTTAAAGTCGGAAAGCTTGGTGTCCACGCCAGAAATACTGTTTTTCGTAACGTTAAACTGATTGGAAGTATCGGCTTTGAATACCTGCGTATCATCGCTTAACGTGTTTATCTGGTTGTTCAGATAGTAGGACAAGTAGCCGAGACCGCCGCAAGAAAGGAAAAGAACCGCTATCAGCACTATGAAGGTTATCGTCACCTTTTTGCTCATATTTACTGCCTCTCTTTCATTCAATTAACAGGTAAACAATCGGCAACATCCTAATTTATTAGTAGGAGATTTGTCAAGTTATCTTGAAAAGTCCCGCCTTTTGTTGCTACAATACTAAGGCGTGCCGAGGTGGCGGAATGGCAGACGCGCTACGTTCAGGGCGTAGTGTTCGAAAGGGCGTGGGAGTTCAAATCTCCCCCTCGGCACCATAACACAAGGTGCGCTTGTAGCTCAGTTGGATTAGAGCGGAGCCCTGCGGAGGCTCAGGTCGTGGGTTCGAGCCCCGCCAAGCGCGCCACCGGGGCGGTTAGCTCAGTTGGTTAGAGCACCTGCTTTACACGCAGGGGGTCACAGGTTCGAGTCCTGTACCGCCCACCATTTCTTTATTAAAAAGTTATTTAAAAGGGGGCACCAGCCATGGCTAAAGGAAAATATGATAAGTATTTCTTGAAAGAACCCTGGGGCATAATTCACCCGGGGACTCCTCCCGATGCTCCGGTATACATTGGCATAGGCCAGCATGAACGTGTTAAAGATTGGGACGAGCCCTTGATACAAGTACTGCGTCCCATTTATAGACCCTATAAAATGATACCTGACGGGCATAAACATTCCGTTGCCGAAATCCTTTACTTCATCGGCGGCGACCCGATGAACTTTAAAGAATTCGAGGCTGAAGTGGAGTTTACGATAGGTGAGGGCAAGGAAGCGGAAACACACATCATCACCAACACAACATGGGTGTACGTCCCGGGGAATGTACTGCATTGTCCGCTAAATTTCAAGAGAGTGGACAAGCCGATTATGTTCGGGCATATCATGTTTGGAGAATCTTTCGATTCCGTTATCTTAGGCAGGAATTTCACAAAGCCGTAATATATAATAAAAAGGAAAATTACCTTCCCCCTATAATATGAAGAATATTTCCGTAATTGCATTTATCATAATAACCCTGATACTACTGCTGGAATCAGGATGCGCGGCATCTACAAATGACGACCGTATTAATGCTGAACTAAAATCACTCGTGGAAAACAAATGGGCGGAGTATGCCCAGAATATAACCGATTTCAATGGCGGCGTGGCAATGCGTATCATTTCACCGGGGGGAGATTACTTTGTCTCCGCAGGGCTGGACGATGATGCAACGGGAAATATCCATTTCCGGGCTGCCAGCACGACAAAGACCTTCACGGCAGCTGCTATTCTTCTGCTGGAGCAAGGGGGCAAATTACACATCGATGACAGGATTATTTTTAATGCTCCAGGAACCTCTTTCCCGTATATACCCGATAGCCCGGAATACAGTATCCCTTATAAAGACGAGATTACTATACGTCAATTACTTGAGCACCGGGCCGGTGTATTTGATATATCCAATACCGCTATACCCGATACGATTTCAGTCGATTATGCCGGTAAAATATATATAGACTATATTAAAGAAGACCT
>MGMR01000019.1:4602-5475 GCA_001796495.1 Chloroflexi bacterium RBG_13_51_18 | reverse complement strand
CCTCTTCATCGGTTTCCGGCTTCTCGCGCCGTCGGGTTGGTCTGGTACCTGGTGTCTTTACTTTACGGTACGGTCCGAGCGAACGCTCTGTCCCCCTCCCGAATGAAAAAAGCCGGTTGGGGGAGGGATTGAATATCATGACGACAACAACTCCCAGAATCACCGCCATAGCAAACATGATAATATGAAAATAGCCGGGAGTAACCACGGTTGGTGATGCCGGCGGCAATACCAGCAGTTCCTGTTGGGTTGCCGGGGGCATTGTAAAAGTACTCGGCAGGCCTTCTTCCAGGATGACCGCTGGTTTCGTCTCGGTAGGTTTTTCGGTAACTTTAAAGATGACCAGCGCCGACCAGTTGCTTTCGATTGGTTTAATAGCCCTGACCCTCCAGAAATAGGTCTTGCCGTGTTCCAGGGTAACGGTCACCTTTATCGCGGTTGTACTGACATTAGCATCGAGTATGGGAGAGTCCATTTCCGGATTATCGCTTAACATAAACTGGTATTCGGTAGCGCCCTGCAGCGGTAGCCATGAAAAGGCCGGGTTGGTGCCGGTAATCATCCCGCTCTGGCCTGCTACCATTGCCTGGGCTGAAGCATCCGGAAGAGACTCGATCGTGAAATACCTTGTGACCGAATAGGGGCTAAAGCCGGGCTTGGTGGTGCGTACCTTCCAGTAATATGTCTCACCGGGCATAAAATTAACATTGGTGGGGCCCACCAGAACGAAAGCCAGGGTATTATTCGTGGTCACGGTTATTGTTGCCACCGGGAAAAGGAAGCCTTCATCATAGGCGATAAAGAGCTCGTATTCGGTAGCTATGGTGGGCCGGTCCCAGGTAAAAAGCATGTCATAGGCGAGTCCGGTTAGAG
>MGMR01000019.1:0-4594 GCA_001796495.1 Chloroflexi bacterium RBG_13_51_18 | reverse complement strand
CGTACGGAAGTCCCCGCCCCCGGCTGTATCAATGCCAATTCTACATCGATAATATAATCTGTGTAGCTGTATAGCTTGTTTGTCCCGTTTCTCTTGATGGCCCACAGCTTACCGGCGCTGGCCTTCAACGCCCGCGGGACGGCATCCAGTTGAACGTTCGCATCGTCGACATCGGTAAGGGCGGTTGTTGTGCTGGCATTCCATTCCGTCGATGACGCCGCGGCGGTTGCCGGAGAGATATGTCGCCACAGTGTGCTCTGAACACCATTGAATTCCAGGGCATAAAGGACGTTGTTGGTAATTGCCAGGCCGAAGATGCCTCCGGTTATCGTGCCGTTAAAAATATCTTTCCAGGCGCTGCTTGTTCCTATTGTCCATGTCACGATGTTTTGACCGGGTGTAATGCCGGCGGCGTATATTATTCTATTGGTGTTGAAGTTTGCATCGGCGACAACCTGGACGTTGCCGGCGCCTGCCCCGATTGCCTGCGGAATCTTGGTCCAGGATATACTTCCGCTCATGGAATAGGCTACGAATCCGTCCTGACTCCCGACGAGTAAGATGTTGGTGGAAACGCTGACTATCGTAGCGCCGCTGTTCAGGGTAGTGGGAACGGCGGCAATCCAGCTGGTGCCGCTATTAATGGTCTTGGTCACCGAGCCGGTGGGGCCATCCAGCACGTATGCAACCGTATTGCTTTCTACTGCCATATCCTGGACATTGATAATACAGTTGCGGGTAAGCCATGCCGCTGCTCCGGCGCTGCTATTGTAATAAATAGTAGAGTTGTTGGTTTTAGCGAGATAGATAGTACTTGCACTTGATGGTTCAATCCGTACGATAAAGTCTATAGCGTTTTTTAGGCTAAATACTCTTTTCCAGTTGCTTGCCTTCCGCCACAGGCTGGTGTTGGTGCCGTTATCGGTAACGAGATATATGACACTGCCGCTGCTGGAAACGGCTGCATCCCTTGCGTTTAAAATAGACGTATCGATTAGGCTGATATCGTCGAATGTTGCGCCGTTGTCCGTGGATTTCGCCATTGCGCTTTCAACGCCCGATGTTCCTGCTATGATGCTGGCACCAAGCCATGCCACCACTACTTTATTTTCCCCGCCCGGGCTTTTAGTAGCGGCTGATGTGTTAAACGTCGGAATAGGCGATGAAGGATTGGCAGAGCGGTAAATTGTGGTGGCATCGTACAAGCCGGCAGCTAAATAGGCGTTATTGAAAGCTAGAGAATGGACTTTGACATTAAGTAGTAGACTTGTCCTGGTGGTATCCTCGAAGCGGTAAATGCCGCTGGTGGCATTCGCTGTCGCGTCGCCGTCCACTGTGATACCGATAAAAGCTTTCCGGTTGTCCGGGTCGATGCCCTGGAAAGTTGGCGCCAGCGCTATTGAAGCCGAGGTGAGTCTGGTAATATTGGTGCTGACCACGACACAGGGAAAGCCGGTGTAGCTGGCGGCGACGTTCCATAGCCCCAGGTCTATGTTGAAAAGCTGCCATTTCACATCGGTGCTGGCGTTGCTGGTAATGACCGATATCGTTCCGTCCGATATAAAACTCGGGGAGAAAGCCAGCGTTGCTGTTTCGTTGTCGGTGGCGAATCCGTTAAGTGTATTGGTTTCGGTCCAGGCCTGTACCGTCGCTCCGTAGTTGAAATACCAGAGGTTGGCAACACCCGCCGCTTCCTTCCCCGCCACTGCGATATAGTGGATACCGTTCTTCAATGGCGATATGTCTATAGCGTAAATGGCCGCCGCCGGTGCCCCGCCGGGAGTTTCTTGGATTATACCTAGTGATTGCCATGTCGTGCCGCCATTGATGCTAAAAAAAACACTCGCCGTCGCGGTATTGGCTATTACTATCAGGTTGTTATCGTCCGGGGCCACGGCTATCAGGTCGGCAGCTATAGGGGTGGGTGTCAGTTCGGCCCAGCTTACGCCTCCGTCGGTCGATTTATAGGTGATATTGTCGGCGGTGCTGTTGCCGGCCGCGGCATAAATGGTGAGGGAATCATTGCCTATGGCGAAATCGCGGATATCTATCCCGACCGGGCCGAGGACGTTGTTTAGTCTCGTCGGGATAATTTCCGCCGACCACACGGACTCGCCGGCTGAGACCGGTTCAGGCCGGGAAAACAGGCTAAGCAGCAGTATTAAACAAATGCCCAGGCTGAATATTCTCGCCATTTTCTGTGTCATGGGCCTGTAGTGATAAAAATACTTCCTGTTTTATTCTTCCCTGCCCTGTAATCTGGCGTAAATCGCTTTTTGTATTGCTGCAGCTTTTTCCGGCAGCTGATTTACCTTTCCTGTGGATAGTGTCAAAAAATAGACCCTGGCGGTTTTCTCGATAAGTTCGCAGGCGGTAAAAGCATCCCGCATTGCCCTCCCTGTTCCTACCGCCCCGTGGTTCGCCAGCAGGACGGCGTTTCTATCGCCCAGTGCGGCCAGGACATTAGCCATCTGTTCCGGCGTGCCGCTGGCGGCATATCCCGCCAGCTTTATTTCCCCGCCGAGGAAAGCTGCCTGGTCCTCCAGCAGGGTCGGAATATCTATGCCCGCTACGGCGGCGGCGCTGGCGAATACCGAATGGGTATGAATGATGGCGTTGACGTCTTTTCTCGCCCGGTAAATCCCTATGTGCATCGGAGTCTCTATTGAAGGCGGCAGGTCGCCGGCTACCCTTTTTCCGTCAAAATCAATAATCGGGATATCGTCGGCTTTTAGCGTATCGTAGTGCCGCGAGGTAGGGGTAATCGCCATTAGCTGATTTTTACCGTCGGAGGGCAACCGCAGGCTGATATTCCCGGAAGTGCCCACCACCAGCCCCTTTTCCGACATTTTCCGGGCGGCCTCTAAAACTGTTTTCCTGGCTGCTCGCCACTGGCTCATTTGTCTTCCCCTTTTTCTGGTGTCTTTATCCAACGGTCGGGCCGGCTGAAAAATGCTGTTACTAGATTTTAGTATAGTAGGATAACTGGTTCAAGGTTCGCCACTCGTTGCTTCTATAATATTTTTATGGATTTATTTTTCGCGAGGAGGCGATGTGGTTGTCTCGTAAGGCCAGGCCGCTAGACTGCCGTCCATGAAACACACGTTTTTGAACCCCGCCCCGCCGAGTATCCTCTGCGCCTGGTAGGCGCGTATGCTGGACCGGCAGAGAACTACTATCTCATCATCTTTGGAAAGCTCTCCCATTCTTTTGTAGAGCTCCGGCAGCGGGAGTAGTTTTACCTGCGGCGCTTCGATTCGCTGCATCTTCCATTCCATCTGCGAGCGCACATCCAGCAGGACGAATTTTTCGTTTTTATCCAGTTTGGTTTTTACTTCCTGCGCCGTTAGCGCCCGCGCGTAGCCCGCCATCTTGTTGCGGATGACGTTGGCGGCGTGGTGCAGCGGGTCCATGGCGCTGTTATAGGGCGGCGCGTAAGCCAGGTCCAGGTTGGCCAGGTTGTCTACGGTGGCGCCCGTGGTCAGCGCCGTCGCCAGTACATCGATGCGTTTGGCGGCCTCGCCTGGTCCCATTACCTGACCGCCCAGCAGTCTGCCGTTGCCCTTCTCTGCCACCAGTTTTACCAGTATGTCTTTAGCGCCGGGGTAATAGGTAGCGTGGTCGACGCCGGGAATCAGGGAAGTGACGATATCGTAGCCGGCCTCTTTCGCCTGTGCCTCATTGAGTCCCGTCCGCCCCACGTTGAGGTCGAAGACTTTCACGACGCCCGTTCCCATAACCCCCGGGAAGGTGTCTCTTCCGCCGGTAACGTTGGTGCCGATGACCCGCCCATGTTTGTTGGCCGTCGACCCCATTGGGACGAGTGTTTTCTTCTGGGTAATTAGGTTCACTACCTCGACGCAGTCGCCCCCGGCGTAAATATCCGGGTCACTGGTCTGCAGGTATTCGTTTACGGCAATGCCGCCCATCGTCCCGATTGTTAGGCCCGCCTCTTTAGCTAATGTAACGTTTGGTCTAACGCCTAACGATAGCAGCACCATTCCGGCGTCGAGCCCTTTGTCTCCCACCAACACCTTGTTGACATAACCGTTGCCATCCCCCTGGAAGCCCGTGACGCGCTGCCCGAACATCAGCTTAACGCCTTTGGATTTCAGGTGTTTTTCCAGGTGGGCGGCGATTTCCGCATCCAGCAGCGCCGGCAGCGGCCACCCCAGCGCTTCGAGCACGGTTACTTTAAACCCCATAAAGGTGAAGTTCTCCGCCGCCTCCAGCCCGATAAGCCCTGCCCCCACAACCACTACCTTTTTATTTTTCAAAACCTTCATGTAGTTGCGGATATCCATGGCGTCCGCGATATTAGTGAGTGTAAAGATGCCCTTCAGGTCTATGCCTTCCCACCCCGGCACAACGGATGTGGCCCCGGTGGCGATTACCAGCTTGTCATAATCAAGTGTTTGGTGCTTGTCGGTTTTAATATCTACTATCTCCACGCGTTTGGCTTTAGGGTTGATGGACATGGCCAGGGTGCCGGTAAATACGGTCATATTAAACACATTCCTGAAATAGTCCGCCTGCCGTGCTATTAAATCGCCTTCCTTTACCGCCCCGCTGATAAAGTAGGGCAGGCCGCAGG
>MGMR01000018.1 GCA_001796495.1 Chloroflexi bacterium RBG_13_51_18 | reverse complement strand
AAACCCTGGATGGCGCTGGTATGGCTGGCCAGGTGCTTGGCGTATTCGGTTACAGCGAGGGAGAATTTCTCCAACGCCTGCTCGGTGGTGTCCATCTTCTTTTCCGTAGCTTCTATCTTGCGTGAAAGCATGCGGTTGGCACGCTTTTCTTCGTTGATTACAGGAGCAAACACACCGCGATGCAGCCTGTTGCCGCCGCGCCCGATTTCACCGCCATAGAGGAATATAGCCAGGAGAATCAGGGCGATAATGGCAAATATCACACCCTGCTGGCTCTGGAAAAAGAGCAGCGGCAGGCCGAAGTAAGGTATCTGCTTGCCCACGGTGCCGCGGATATCCTGTGGTCTTACGGTGAACGGGTCTTCACCGGTGTTATCGCCGGCGGTGCGGAAGCTCAAGTTAGGCACGGTGATTATTTTAACAACCCTGTGGGCTACGGTGGGGGGATAGTTATAGTATTCACGTACCGCTGCCGGGATATTAAAAACGATAATATCGCCTAATCTCACATCTTTAGAGTCCATAGGGTCGATGAATAATAAACCGCCGGACTTCAGCACAGGTTCCATTGAGGAACCGAAAATGGGTATGAACGGCAGCGAGCCTCTTACCGAAAGGAAAGCTACGATAAATGCTGCTGTTAAAAATATTAATCCGATAGCGCGTTTCATGGTCTTATATTACCTCTGCGTAACCTCGCAGTAGAATTCAGGAACGATGTTCCATCCCGCTCCCCATTCGTCGGGATTATCTGAAATCAGCCGGTAGCTACCGCCGGTCAGTTGTACATGGTAGCTTGAGGCCGAGCCGCCTTCAATGTTAAAAATAACTACACCCGTTTCAATGCTAAGAACTTGGTAATCTGGAGTTTTATCTGCTTCAAAAGTGTTTGCCATGAAAATTTTCATGTTGATATATTTGTAGGCTTTTAGTAATTCGGTAGTATTGGTGAGGTATATTTTCACCTGCAGGTCGCCGGTATAATCAGGGCTGGGATTTATGTCGAACAGGAAACCTGCCGGTACTTCACCTTGTGTGTTGGAATACTCATAGTTGACCTGGACATATACCTGGGTGCAGATGACCGGCTTCGTGGTGGAATTGCCTCTAGCGGTTATTCCAGCCTGCAAATCATTGATTTCTTCCCATGTCCAGGCTTCTTCGGTAGAGGGATTAACCGGGCATTCCCATGATTCAGTAACGAAACTGGGACTGTTATAAACTATAATCGGGCCTTCATATACTTCGCCGTTGGTTTTCAGGGCTGCCATGGCTTGGACATTATAGCTGCCACTGGAGGCGAAGCGGAAGTAAACGGTAACACTGCTAATCATTTCTTCGCCGCTGGCTCCGGTAAAAGTACTTAGATTATAAAGGTCTCTTTCCCAGTCTTTAGAGCTTAAGGTGGAAACATAGGTACCGAAGTCATCGGCCGGTTCTTCATCTACTTTATCCCAGTGTTCGCCTGAAGTTGGGAACTGGGAGGGTAATTCGGTATCGTCGCCGGCGAAAATCGGAACAAGTGTTTCGGAGGCATACTCACCCTCGGGCAGGATGCTTTCCCAGTTTGGCTGTTGGGCTGACGCCTGGTAAGTAACGTAAGGGACGTCAGACAAGGTAGCACCCAGTGTTGAAGTGCTTACATTGGTATAGGTGTAAGCGAAGGTACCAGTAGTCAACACTAGGGCGAGTATTACCATTCCTCCGAATATTAATTTCTTTTTCATTTTTTTATTCTCTATTCACTAGCGACTTTCAGCAGCTAGACCGGGAATTTGATGGGGTAGGGTAGCAGGCTGCTTTCCGGCTACCCTACCTTATTATTACTATATATTACCTCTGGGTGACTTCACAGAACAGGTCCGGGGAAGAGGCGCCGCCCCAGGGGCCGGTTCCCTTAGCTTGGGTGATGTAGAAACCGCTCTTGACCCTGACGCTCATGTTTTGTGTGGTCAAAGGGAAGAGGTCTACCGAACCATTTTGTAGAGTAAGCATGGTCCAAAAGCCACTGTTGCCGGCACTAAGGTCGATGGTGGTAACGTTGTCCGACTGCACTAGCTCAAGCTGGAGGGAGAGTACGCGGTATTGCTGTGCCAGTTCGGCAGCGTTGCCGATGCTGACTGTGATAACCAGGTCACCGGTATAGGTCGGGTCGGGCATGATGGTGAAGATGTTGCCCGTGCCGATATTACCTTTAGTATTGCCATGAGCCGTCCAGCCGGTCAGGTTGTTGGCTGCGATGACATTGGCGAAGTTGTTGCCCACGGTGGACGTAATTGTGGTAGATGCGTTGATCCACCCGAAGGCGAACACGCTGCCGGTTACGGCCAGCGCCAGGAGCAGGGCGCCGATAAGGAAAGGCGTCCTGCTGCGGGAGACGGCGAAGGTAAGCTTATCGTCGTCATTGAGCACCGTGTCCAGTTCGGCGTTTGCTTTGACCTTAGAGCCGTTTAATCTGGCCGAGGCTTTTTCCGGGATGCCAAAGTCGGATTTAAACTGCTGGCGGGCTTCACAAACGGTCTGCCCGGCAAGGTCAGTAATTTCATATTGGTCACTGTATCTAATTTCTACCATTTTTTCTTTATTCCTCCTGTATAACTTTGTGCATGTTGGTCTATATAACCTCTAAAGCGATCGACTACCGCTGCCTGCCCGGACAGTCCGGAAAGCCGACCGTCTTGTTTTTTGCTTCATTTACATATATTCCTCCTCCTCATGTATATATATTGATATTAAGTAAGCTCACCGATAAACGACTTTAGTCGCTCCATCAGGTGGTCTTTGAAATCGTTGAATTCTGCTTTGGTGACATAATCGTTGGCTTTTCCGTTGCCTTTGCCGGAGCGGAGGATAGAAGGGAGGCTCCGTTGTGCGACCTCGATAATATTGCGCGCTTGTTCATTAGATACCAATTTGTTTAGTATCAGCCGCAGGCTGGTCCGGATAACATCTTCATTCATATCAAGTTTGGCGACTATTTGGTCGATTTTTCCGCTTGTAGTGATAGCGTTGAGAATCTGTATTTCTTTGGCGTTAAGGTTAGACAGCAGATTATCAAACTGCTCGTTGATAGAGACTAGGTCTTCGAACTCTGTAAGGACGAGCGATGCTATCGCCGGGGTGTACAGTTCTTCAATGATAGGGAGACTTCCCTGCGCCACTACCCTGATAATATCGAGAAGATGTTCCGGTTCGGTGTCTTTGGTCAGGCAGGCGCCCGCGCCGCTCTTGATAGCCGCGAATACTTTTTCCGGTTCTTTTTTATCCATGATGAGTATCACATGAACGGAGGGCATATTCCGGCGGATGCGGCGGGTAATTTCAGCGCCATCAGCCTTGGTGTCCGGCATACTTAAAATGGCAATATTAGGGGGATTGGTTTCTATAAGAGATAAAGCTTCCACATTGCCGGTGGTCTCACCGGTGACTTCAAAATCGTCTTCTCCGGAGAGGATAAAATGGATTCCCTCCCTGAAAAGAACCTGCGGGTCGGATAAAAATACTTTTATTTTTTCCATTTTCCTATCAATCTCTGGGGTCATAGTACTAAATGGCTACTTTCAATTTAACATAGAACCATAAAGATGCGTCTAAGAAAAATAAAGATTTCATAAAGATACCGTAAACTTTTAATAAAGAAAAAAAGTCACAAAGGGGATGGCTGAAAAAGCGCAGAGTGGGTGTGAAAAAAGGATGAAATTACGTAGCAATTCCGGGTAAGAGAACTGAAGGTACGGCCGTTATTTAAGCGCCGGTTGGACGGATAAATTTATAGCCGATGCCGTGCTCGGTAACGATTATACTGGGATTTTCGGAGTTGTCCTCAAGTTTTTGACGCAGGTGCTGTATGTGTACGCGGAGCAGGTCTCTGGCGTCCACGTATGTATCTCCCCAGACTTTAGCCAGCAGGCTCTCATGAGAAAGGATGCGGCCTTCGTTCCTGATGAGGTGATATAGCAGTTTCCTTTCGGTTGAGGTTAGCTTGATGGATTGCCCGCTCATCATGACTTCATTACGGCCGAAATCGACAGAGAGTTTACCGGAGATAAAGGGGCGTTCTTCATCGGTAACATTTAAACCCTGTGCGCGGCGTAGTACCGCTTGAACTCGGGCGATTAGCTCTATGTGGCTGAAAGGTTTGGTGATATAATCGTCGGCGCCAAGCTCCAAGCCCTTGGCAACATCGGTATCCTCACCCCTGACTGTCAACATTAAAACTGGCACATCGGAGAAGCGGCGGATTTCCCGCAGCACCTGGTAGCCGTCCATATCCGGCAAGCCTATATCCAGGATGACCACATCCGGACTTTCTGTTTCTACCAGGTCCACACCTTTCCGTCCGTTAGCGGCGGATATTACCGTGGTGCCACTCCAGCGTAACTGGAAGCACAAAGAGACAACTTCAATAATCCCGGGGTCGTCTTCAATAACTAATACTTTCATAACGCTCCTTATTGCGGTGTGCCATGTGTTGCAGGCCGCCGCGGCAGGTAAAATGAGAATGTGCTACCTTTGCCGTGTTCGCTCTCGACCCAGATTTTGCCTCCGTGCAGTTCTACTACCTGTTTGGATAATGCCAGACCGAGTCCGAGTCCGGGGTGACGCTGCCTATCGGCGTTGAGGCGGCTATAAGGCTTAAACAACATATTCTGCTGGTCTTTAGCAATGCCGATGCCGTCGTCCTGGATCTGGACTAAAATACCCTCTTCCTGCTGCCGCATCCTGACAGTGATTTTTCCGCCTTCAGGAGTGAATTTTACGGCATTGTTCATCAAATTAAGTAGGACTTGCTCCAGGCGCTGGCCATCACCTCTAATAATAGGTAGAGAGTCTGCTAAATCCGTTGTCAGCTGCTGCTCTTTATTGTGCAGAAGAGGGCTGATTTGCATACAGGTTCCAAGGATGAGTGATTTCATGTCGACCGGCTCAAGCTGTAGTTGGAGCTTGCCGCTGCCAGTTTTTACGATATCCATAAGCTCAGCCAATCTGGATTCAAGGGAGGCAGAGTTGCGGATAATGGTCTGGATTAACTTGCGATGGGACTCATCGGCGGCGGTCTGGAGTTCTTCTTCCAGCAAGCCGGCGGCGGCGATTATCGACGTTAAAGGTGTTTTCAGTTCGTGGCTAAGGGTATCGATAAACCTTAGCCATTCCTCTTCTTTGGTTTCCACAAATATCCATCAGTCTTTGCCCAGGAGCAGGCAAACGAGTTTACTTAAATGTAGCACGTTTTGAGTAACGTATCAAGTGATATTACTAATGAAAAAGGGGATTCCTCCCCTTCAATGCGAATTATGAAGATGAGGTGAAAGCTTTATTTGGATATTCCCCGCGCAACGCTTTTCAGTAGACTGAGGATGCCGATAACGGCGCGCTGTATCTCCACGGGTTCATCAGCCAGCATTCTGGCTACGTACGGGTCCAGTTGGCGGTTGCTGTAGCGTGAAACGGTTTCTTCTGATACCCCGGAAGCCTGCGGTGAAAGGAAACCGGCGAGGGTGAATAATTCATCCTCGTTGAATCCGAGAGGTTTAGCAATTTTACGGAGAATGCGCGCCGACGGAAAGCGTTCGCCTCTTTCAATACGGCCGAGGTGTGAAGAAGACACTCCGGATTCCGCGGCGAGTTCCTGGAGGGTGAGCGGGATGGTTATCCTTTGTTGCTTCAGTATTTTGCCTAAATCACTAATGCTGTAGTCCATGTTGATTCTAATTATAATTTGCCATTTGGCTAAAGTCAATTAAAGTTACCCCTGACTGGAGGCAAAGCTATCCATGATTCAGCATAAGGAAAGTAGCGCAATTTCCTTGACGCACAATCGTACTACAGATATAATTATTCTGGCCGGATAATTTGTTGGCAGCCTCAAAAAGCTGAGATATTCGATTGGCAAAAGGTCTGTCTCGGCTTTTTATTGTGTCTGGAGGGAAAAACGGCGTAATGGATAAAGCATATGATGTGATTATCGTCGGCGGAGGGCCGGCCGGAATATTCGCTGCGCTGGAACTTGCGCAATCGGAAAAGTTGAAGGTACTGCTTATTGAAAAGGGCAGAGATATCAGCGGCCGGCAGTGCCCGGTGCGTGATACAGGTGTAACTTGCGCGGAGTGTCAGCCGTGCAATCTGGTTTGTGGCCTGGGAGGGGCCGGCGCTTTCAGTGACGGCAAGCTGGTGCTTTCAACACGGGTGGGTGGGCATATCAGCGAATACCTCGGTGAGGAACGTGCTACGGGACTGATTAAATATGTAGATAAATTGTACTTGAAATTCGGCGCGACTAAAAAAGTGTTCGGCGATGATGGGGTCATCGAACAGATGAGCCGAAAAGCCGAGCAGGCAGGCCTGCGCCTGATACCAACGCCGGTACGCCATATGGGCACGGAAAAAGGTTATGAAGTTCTAAAAAAGATGCAGGACTATCTTCTCCCCAAGATTGAGATAAAAACCCGGACGATGGTATCACGGGTATTGGTAGAGGGAAAGAAGGTCAAAGGCGTAGAGACTGAGAATGGAGAGAAATATTACTGTAAATACCTTGTCCTGGCACCGGGAAGAGAAGGCTCCGACTGGTTTTCCCACGAGGCGATACGACTCAAGCTTACTATGCATAATAATCCCATTGATGTAGGCGTGCGCGTGGAAGTGCCGCATGCGGTGATGAAAGAACTGACCGATGTTTTGTATGAAATAAAGCTGGAATACAAATCCCCGAGCTTTCAAGACAGGATTAGGACATTTTGCATGTGTCCCGCCGGAGAGGTCATCATGGAGTCCACCGGCGGCGTCGACCCCGTAGTAACGGTGAACGGTCACAGCTATGCAGGTAAGAAAACCGGAAATACTAATTTCGCGCTGCTGGTAAGTACTGATTTTACCAGGCCTTTCCATGAGCCGATTGCTTATGGTAAATACTTGGCAAAACTATCTAATTTACTGGGTGGAGGGGTGCTGGTGCAACGGTTGGGCAACCTGCTGGAAGGGAGGCGCTCCACGCCGGCACGCATCGAGGAAGGAAAGCTCAAGCCCACGTTGAAGAGTGCCACTCCGGGCGATTTAAGCTTTGCTCTACCTTTCCGGCATTTAACCGGCATTATTGAGATGCTGATGGCAATGGACAAGATGATGCCGGGCGTGGCCTCCGGGGATACATTATTATACGGGATAGAAGTTAAGTTTTATTCCTTCCGCCCGAAACTTACTGCGTGTTTGGAGACGGAAATAAAAAATATGTTCGCTGTAGGAGATGGGACGGGAGTCAGCCGTGGTCTGGTACAGACGTCCGCTTCCGGGCTGGTGGCGGCGGTGGAAATAATGAGAAGATTAGAACAAGGTTAATCCTGAATCAGGGGTTAGCTTACTTGACAGTTCACTCCGGGACAACTAAAATGATAACGTGTGTTTCACAAGAATGGTGGAGCACCGGCGACAGGAATTTTGTTTTGGGGGTAGAATCCTCTCAGCACCGGGAGGGTCAAAAC
>MGMR01000017.1:36962-61806 GCA_001796495.1 Chloroflexi bacterium RBG_13_51_18 | reverse complement strand
GTTTCCGAGGCTACCGCCCAGCCGCTGTCCACCCTGCCGAGGCATAGCGGACGCACGCCTAAGGGGTCGCGGACAGCATATAGCTCCTGCGGCGTCAATATCACCAGTGAATATGCGCCCTGAATCCGGCGCATAGCATGCCTGATTTTCTCTACCCAGTTTTTCCCGGGAGACGATAGTACGAGATTGGCGATGACCTCGCTATCAGTAGAACCGCGGAAAGTGTACCCCTGGTCGACAAGTTCCTGATAGAGATAAGTGGCGTTAACGATATTGCCGTTGTGGGCAATGGCTAAAGTAATGTCGTCATTGCTGACAAGTATGGGTTGTGCGTTTGAGACACGGCTGGACCCGGCGGTGGAATAGCGATTATGGCCGATTGCCATATAGCCGGACAGGCTTTTCAGGGATTCTTCGTTGAAGACGTTGGAAACGCGCCCCATGCCGGTAAAGATACGGATCTTTTTACCGTCGGCGGTAGCGATGCCGGCACTTTCCTGGCCGCGATGCTGGAGAGCGAACAGACCGAAAAAGGTAAGGCGGGCTACATCCTCTTTAGGGGAATATACACCAAATACGCCGCAAGACTCGTGCAAGATTTACCTCTGCTTTATGTTGGTCTCGACTTGCCTGCTACTTTAATTATAACGCAAAGCTGGAGAAGGGGTCAATTGATGCCTCGTCTGGAAAAACGTATCGAAGCTATATAGATACGATGCGCAGGGTTAAGGAAACAAAGTAAAAGAAAGAAGGGCATCACTTTTCCTTAAGGAGGAAAAAGAGTCCGAGCATGGCAATGAAGGCGAGCCCGGCGCCGAGATAGAACGGGGCGGCGGGGCTGACTTTATCCCAGAGCCAGCCGGCCATGACGCTGGCAGGCAGGAGCGTTAATCCTACCACACCCTGATAATAGCCGTAAGCGGTGCCGCGCCTCTCGGCGGGGACGAGGTCAGCGACGAAGGCTTTAGCGACACCTTCGACGATGCCGTAGTAGATGCCGTAAGCGGCAAAGAGCACCCAGATGTGCCAGACACTCGTGGAAACGGCAAAGCCGAGATAGACCAGGGCATAGACCGTCCAGCCAATGGCTATTACCTTCCTCCGGCCTAATTTATCAGAAATGATACCGGCCGGCGTAGCAACAATGGCATAGGTAACGTTAAAGAGGACGAGCATCAGGGTAATATTCAGGACATTGACGCTCAGGTCCTGCGCCCGCAGCACGATAAAAAAGTCGGAGGAGTTGCCGAGGGTGAAGGTAGCCATGATAAATAAAAAGAGCTTGAAGCGGCTGCTAAAAACCTGCTTTGCGACCGGCATGGCTCCGGCCGCCCTGGCGGTTTCGTGGGCGGGCAGGCCTTTTTCGTGGACGAAAGCCAGCAGGGTGACGACAGCCAGGAAAGCGGGCACCACACCGATGATAACCATCCAGCGAAAAGTATCCTCGCCAAGTTTAAACCCGGCAGGCTGAACGATATAGATAATGATAGCGGCAATAACCAGGCCGAGGACAGCGCCGGAGGTATCCATGGCGCGGTGTATGCCAAAGCTTTTGCCCCGCTTGTCCGCGCTTACGGAGTCGGCAATCAGGGCGTCTCGCGGGGAACTCCTGATGCCTTTACCAATGCGGTCACCGAAGCGGATGCCCAGCACGCCGCCCCAGCTTGAAACCAGGAGCATGAAGGGCTTGACGATAGTGGAGATGCCGTAGCCGAGGACAGCCAGCGCCTTACGCCGCCGAAAACGGTCGCTGATGCGGCCGCTGAAAATGCGGAAGACGGCGTCAAAGCTTTCCGAAATACCGCCGATAAGACCGACCTGCATGGCAGTGCCTTTGAGCACGTTGGTGACGAAGAGGGGGACAAGGGTGAAAATCATCTCCGAGGAGATATCCGTGAGGAGGCTGACCAGGCCGAGGAAAAAGACGTTATGGTGCAAGCCCCAGATTTTGCGGTGGGTCGATTCAACAGCAACGGGGTCGGGCATGCGACACTCCTCATGGAGGATATTGCGATATATCTTTACATATCGGGAAAAGGATGTCAAATGGGAGAGAACAGGAGAAAAGCAAAATGATATTACCTTTTCACGTTTCCAACCTCCAGTGGTTCGCCATGAATAAAAAGGGAATTTAAGCAAGATAATCGTGTGAGGGGACGATTATTAATACGAATAAGGTACATGGTATAATCCACCATATATGTCTGAAGAGAAACGCAGCAAGCTTGACATAAAAAAATTACTGGGCTGGCTAAGAAAAAGAATAATACCTCTATCGGGTTTATTGATAGCTATAGCCGTAATCGCCACTATTAGTATCCTTTACATAAAAAATCCGAATTTTTTCAAAGACCTGCAAGGATACGGCTATGCCGGGGTTTTCATTATCAGTGTTTTCCTGAACGCGACAATAATAATACCGGTAAGCGCCATGGCGATAATTTCTTCTATGGGTGGTGTTTTACCTTCACCTTTACTGGTGGGTATTGTCGGAGGCATCGGGGCGGGTATAGGAGAGATGACAGCCTATATAGCAGGACGGGCAGGTCGTGGTCTGCTGGCAAAGAGTAATATTTACACCAGGGTGGAAAAATGGGTCAAGCGCTGGGGATGGATAGCCGTCTTTATCCTTTCCATCTTCCCGTTTGTTTTCGATATAGTGGGGATTATCGCCGGGGCGATGCGGATGCCGTGGTGGAGATTTTTTTTCGCCTGCTGGGCTGGCCGGACGATATCCTATATAATCGTAGCCTATCTCGGGTCGGTAATATTCAAAGCGATACCATGGTTGAGCTAAGAACGCCGCCTGACGCCGATGACCAGCAATGAGCCGGCGACGAAATAGCCGATACAGACCAGCAGCATGAAAGTATAGCCGAAGTTGCTTTCATGATTCGGACCGTTCAAAGCATCTATAACCGGCCCGATAACGCGGGCAAGGACGGCACCTCCGGCGGTAGCCATGTTGGCAATACCGAGATATCGGGCTTCTTCATTTTTCGGGGCAAAATCCGTAGCCAGCGCCCAGTTAGTGCTGTTAAAGATGCCCATTGCCACGCCAATGATACCGGCCGCCCACAGAATCGTGCTGTATTCCTGTGAGAGGGCAATTAAAGCGATGCCTGAAGCACCGAGGATGCCGGAGAGAAAGGTCAGCAGTTTCCTGCCTATCATGTCAGAAAGATAGCCGGCCGGCCAGACGACTAAAAGCATACCTACGACAGCCACGATAGTAAAGCGAGCGGTAGCTTCGGCGGGGTCTGTGACGCCGACGACATCACGTAAGTAATATAAAGCGAACTGCTGGATAGTGGTAAAAGCCATATAGACGAACAGCCGGGAGAAGAGGAACCAGACGAAGCTGTGGTTTTTCCAGAGGTCTTTGCTGAAGACATGAGAAATGGCAGCCATCAGCGGCGACCGCTGCCTGCCAGAATTCACAGGAGGCTCCCTGACAAGAAAGACGGTAGCGAGCATCGTTCCGAGAAGGACGATTTGCAGAATCGCCAGCACCAGCCACAATCCGCCGGCGCCGTTCCCGGTAGAATAAAAACGGCCGGCAATATATATAAGAGCTACACCGCCGATGATTTCCAGTAATCCCTTGACGCCGGAAGCAGTGCCATGCTTGTCCGTCGGGACCATCTCCGGAATGAATGCCTGGTAGGGCCCCTGCGCCATATTGGCGGCAACCTGCAGCAGACAGTAGACGACAAAGATAGCGGCGAAACTCCCGGCCAGGCCGATGCCGGGCAATAACATAACGGCGATGATGATGCCGATAAAAATATACGGTAGACGGCGACCATTGCGGAACCACGAACGGTCGCTGGCGGCGCCGGCAACAGGCTGGATAAACATCGCCAGCAGGAGGCCGGAGAGGGTGAGGATGCCGAGGTAGGTATTTTTCTGCGTTTCCGGGACGAAATCCAGCAGCCGCAGGGGCAGGATAATGGAATGCAGGCTCTGCCAGAGGGCGGTGATGGCAAGCCCCAGGACGGTTATTTTTAGATAGTCCCAGCGACGGAATGGCGAGGCGATGTTATTAGCCATGATAAATACTTTTCACAATATAGCAGAGAGGGGGGAAAGAGGCAAGGTTAAAAGCAAAGAAACGCCGCATATTTATATCTGAGGTCAATTCAGTATATAATTCAGATGAAAATGAATTATCCTCTTATAGAAGAGATACACATGGCGCCGGATGCCACCTGGTGCTTCGAGGCTTTGGCGGAGAGGCCGTTCAGCTTTTTCCTGGACAGCGGCATGGACGTGCAGAAGCTGGGACGCTATTCTTTCATGGGCAGCGACCCCTTCCTGGTGATGAGAAGCAGGGGGACCGAGATAACACTGATAAAAAACGGGGTAGAGGAGAAAAAGCAGGGGAATCCTTTCGATGTTTTAGGAGAGTTATTAAAGACCTACACTTTTAAAGACAGGAAATCAGAGATTCCATTTCTGGGTGGGGCGGTGGGGTATTTCAGCTACGATTTGTGCCACTTCATAGAAAAGCTGCCGAAACAAGCTAAAGATGATTTGCAGCTGCCCGAATGTTACCTGGGGTTTTACGACGCAATAATAGCCTTTGACCATATGAAAGGTAAAACGTACTTAATTTCCACCGGTTTTCCGGAGTTGGAGGAAAAGAAAAGACAGCAAAGAGCCGAGGCAAGGCTTAATGAGCTAAGAAACATGATAATGCTCGCTCCGCCGCCGGCAAGTTTTGAGGAAGAGAAAAGAGAAAAGAGAAAAAAGTTAAAAAGCAATTTTTCCCACGAGGGGTACCTGGAGGCGGTGGACAGAGCGCGAGAGTATATCGGGGCGGGGGATATTTTTCAGGTAAACCTTTCACAGCGGCTGGAAGTAGAGATTAAAACGACACCATACGAGCTTTATAAGCGGCTGCGGAAAATCAATCCGGCGCCCTTCGCTAACTATTTCAACTTCGGTGGGGTCAGTATCGTGGGGGCTTCCCCGGAGAGGTTTTTAAAGGTGAAGGGGGATTGGGTAGAAACGCGACCGATAAAAGGCACCAAGCCGCGCGGCGAGACGCCGGAAGAGGATAAAGCGCTGGCGGAAAGCCTGATGGCAAGTAAAAAAGACCGCGCCGAAAATATCATGATAGTTGACCTCGAAAGGAACGATATCGGGCGGGTCTGCCGCTATGGCACGGTCAAGGTGACGGAACTGGCGATACTGGAAACCTATCCAACGGTCTTTCACCTGACCTCGACGGTGGTGGGGCAATTAAGGGAGGGCAAAAACATCATCGACCTGCTGAAAGCGACCTTCCCGGGAGGGTCGATTACGGGCGCGCCCAAGGTAAGAGCGATGGAAATTATCGACGAGCTGGAGCCGACCCGCCGCAGCGTTTATACGGGGTCGTTGGGCTGCATCAGCTTCAGCGGGGACATGGACCTGAACATCGTGATACGCACGTTCATCGTTAAGGACGGCAAGGCCTATTTCCAGGTGGGCGGGGCGATAGTTTACGACTCCGAGCCCGAGGCAGAGTACATTGAGACTTTAGACAAGGGCAAAGCCTTGATACAGGCGCTTGGGCTGGCGGTGGGGAAAGACGCGGAGATAATATCATGATTCTGGTGATAGATAACTATGATTCATTTACCTTTAACCTGGTGCAGTATCTTGGAGAGCTGGGGCAGGAGCCGTTAGCCTTCCGCAACGATGCGATAACGACAGGGCAAATAGACAAGATGGCACCCAGTCATATTATAATATCGCCGGGGCCATGCACACCGCTGGAAGCTGGAATCTCCAACGAGGTTATCAGGCATTTCCGGGGAAGGATACCGATACTGGGGGTATGCCTGGGGCACCAGTGCATCGGGTACGTGTACGGGGGGAGAATAAAGCGAGCGGCTCTGCCGATGCACGGAAAGGAATCAATAGTGTATCATGACGGGGGGACGGTTTTCCATGGGATACCTTCGCCGATTATGGCCGGGAGGTATCATTCTTTGATAATCGAGGCGGAGTCTATGCCGGCAACACTGGAGGTGTCAGCGAAGACGGAGGACGGGGTGGTGATGGGGGTCAGAAACCGACATGATAAAGTAGAAGGAGTGCAATTTCACCCGGAGAGCATAATGACGCCGGAGGGGCATAATATCCTATCCAATTTCCTGAAAATGAGTGTACCCAAGGAGAAACAGTAATGGAAGAGATGGTCTACCTGAACGACGGGCTGGTGGAGCGCGAAAAGGCGCACATTTCCATCAGCGACCACGGATTTTTATACGGCTACGGACTTTTCCAGACGATGCGGGCCTATAACGGCAAGGTATTCATGCTGGAAAAGCATATCGTACGGCTGCTTGAAGCGGCGGAAATAATCGGCATGGGGGAAGAGGTGGCTGGGCTGGGCCTGGTTAGAGCCTGCCGGGAAACGCTGGAAGCAAACAAGCTTACAGACGCCCGAGTACGTCTGACGGTAACCAATGGAGACGGGGCGGAATTACCCTGGGTGGAGGCGGGAGGAATGCCTACAATCCTGGTGACAGCCCAGCCTTATGCGCCGTTTTCCGAGGAAAAATACAGTGAGGGTTTTAAGGTGGGGATAGCATCAGTGAAACGCTGCCGGCAGAACGTATTAGCTACCATGAAATCGATTAACTACCTGTCCAGCGTGATGGCCAGGATAGAAGCGACGGAGAACGGCCTGGACGAGAGTATCGTGTTGAACGATGGGGGATTCGTGGCGGAGGGAGGGTCGAGCAATATATTCTTCGTGGAAGGGAAAAAACTGATAACGCCTTCTACGGAAAACGGTATTATCCCGGGGGTAACGCGGGAGGTGGTAATGGCACTGGCGAAGGGAATGGGCTTGAGCGTTAAAGAGGGGGACATTACGCCGGATGCCATAGAGGTGTTCGATGAGGTATTTATGACGAACGCTTTGATAGAGGTGATGCCGGTGGTCAGGGTAAGTGACGCGGAGGGGCGGATGGATATCATCGGAGAGGGGAAACCGGGGAAGGTCACCAAAAAGCTGCTGGCGGCTTACCGGGAAAAGGTGAAGAAGGAGACGGGATAGGGAGTAATTTACGAGTAACAGGAAGCGAATATCAAGGAATTGAAAGCCAGCAGTTGCTTAAATAAAATATCTGCCATACAAAGTTAAATGCATGGCAGATATAACTAATTGAAGAATCTACTAAAGCAGCTGAAGAGTTTTTATGATGTAGTCTGGATTACCAAATAAGGTGAATCTTGCCTTGTTTTCTTTTTCAATGAATTCATAATCAAATTTTGCAGGAAAATCGTTACCTTTATTATTTATTACGGTAACTAACTTCTCGTAAATCTGATGCCCTGCTTTTGGATTTTCACAATAATAGTCGACAATAGTGCAAACTTGGATTTTCCCCTGAATTTCAGTATTTGCTCCACCTATAAAATTCAGAATTCGCTGTCGATTTTTTCTTGACACATCATTAGTAAAGATGCTGTTGTTAAACAACTGTTTGATATTTTCCATTGTGAACCTCCATTGTCCTCCTATTTTTCGACCTTGCAGGCTTCCATCTTTCAAATAATTCCTGATAGTACGGGATGTAAAGGAAGTCATCCTGGCGATGTCTTCAACTGTATAAAGTCTTTCAAATTCGTCCATAATGATCCTCCTGGAATGTTTATTCAACAATCAACGTGCATTTCACCAGTTGATATTTCATTATATTTCATAATAATTCATAAGTCAATACAAAAATTCATATAATTTCATATTTTTTAAATATATCTGATTTGCTTTGACGGACATGAGAAAACTCAAAATAAGATAGTAATTAATGACGGGACGACTACCAGAAATCCGTGCGAGAGATATGCTCGGTGTCTTTGATGATTTTACGGATAGCGTCGCGGGTGGGTTCGTCAGTAATAGGTTCGACTAAAGAGACGGGCAAGCCTTCCCTGTTTTTATCCTTGCGCCAGCCGATAACGTAGCCGGGAACCTGGGCGCTGGAGAAATCGGAGGCGCCGCAGCATGAAGACTCGATGACCGCAGCACTGATGGTGTAGAGTATTTCCCGCCCGTTATAATCGAGTCTTACCTCTTTCAGGGGAGTGTAGTAGCCGGAGGGGGCTGGGACATCGCGGTTCAATTCAAGGTGAGTGTATTTAGTCATCGGTTTTTCTCTATTTTAAAATAATCAAACTGCTTCAAGCCCGGTAGCCTCATCCAGACCGAGGATGATGTTCATGTTCTGAACGGCCGCGCCGGAAGCGCCTTTACCCAGATTATCATAGCGGGCGGAGAGTAAAATTCTATCTTTATTCCCGAAGACATATATTTCAAGGTTGTTGGTGCCATTACAGTCGGTAAACGTTAAAAAGCCGTTTTTCAGGAAGTCGTCCGCGGGACAGGGCATAACCTTGACGAACCGCTCCCCGGCATAGTATTGGGCCAGGACTTCCCGGATATCCGCAGCGGAAAGCTGTTTTTCCAGATGGTCCGGCACTAGCGGGATGGAGATAATTTCGCCGTTATATACATTAACCACGGTAGGCGCGAAAACGGGCGGTCGGGCAAGGCCGACTACTTTAGTCATTTCCGGCAGGTGCTTATGGTTCAAAGCCAGGGAATAGGGGCGGGGATTTTTAATCACGTCGGGCACATTCTGCCCTGTGTAGTCAGCAATCAAGGCTTTGCCGCCGCCGCTGTAGCCGGCCACCACGTGGCAGGAAACCGGGTAATCAGGGCTGACGATGCCTTGAGCTACCAGCGGATAGAGCATCAGGATGAAGCCGGTGGCATGGCAGCCGGGCACAGAAATTCTCTTCGATTTTTTTATTAAAGCCCGTTGTTCTTTTTTAAGCTCGGGTAGGCCGTAAACCCACCCCTCCGCGACGCGATGAGCGGTGGAGCCATCGATGACGCAGACAGACTCGTTTTTTATCAAACTCACGGACTCGCGGGCGGCGTCATCGGGCAGGCAGAGAAAAACGATATCCGCTTCGTTAAGCAGCTTTTCCCGAGCAGCAGGGTCCTTACGCTTATCGTCGGGTATCCGGAGAATTTCAATGTCATTCCGCCCGTTCAATCGCTCGCGTATCTTAAGGCCGGTGGTGCCGTGCTGTCCGTCAACAAACACCGTTTTCTTCATGATTTGCTTATCCTTTTTAGAGTCCGTACCGATGTAAAGTATAACATAAGAGTGGAGTGATTGGTACGGAAAGGAGGGGTAAGAGGTCAGGTTAGCCCGGTCTTGAAGGAATTTAGATATAAAAAACTTTAAATTGTGAGTAAATTGACATCGGTTGAACGTGGGCGGCACTTGACACGAGCGTGGCAATAGTATATTGTTTTAAACAAATAGCTTCGAGGAAGGAGGAATCATGCAAGCATATTGTGTGAAGTGCCGAGCTAAGAAAGAAATGAGCAATGCTAAATCCATCACTATGAAGAACGGCAAGCCGGCGACCCAGGGCGTATGCCCATCCTGCGGCACCAAGATGTTCAGAATCGGCAAGAAATAAAGCCGAAACCAACTTAGGATTTAATAGATATAGACAAGGCTGGATATTTTTAAAAGAGTATCCAGCCTTTCAATTTGTGCGGCGGAGACAGGCGAGATTATTTGGCGGCGTATTTTTTCACCAGTTTAACGGTATCAGTGGCGTTGAGCTTGTGGAAAATCAGAGAGAAGCGATTTTCCAGTTCGGTCATAATAGCCTGCAAGTCCGCTTCAGGAATTCCCCAGAGCTCTTTCTTGAAATCGCCGAAAGCACGTTTGCGCGTTTTATAGAGGAACTGCTCTTCCGTTTCACCGGTCTTTCTTTCATTGGGGTACCTGGTATCGAGGTGGCGATTGATAGATTCCAGGAGGTTGGAAGGGAAGCGGGGACTATCGAATAAGATGTTCTGGAAGCCGGTAGCCAGGTGGACTTCTACAGTATTAACTCTGGGGAACATATCAAAGGCTTCATCGGGGAGGGTGGAGGCACCGTGCTGGACAGCGCCGCTGAGCCCATAATCCTCCCGCGCGACCTTGGAGAGTTCTTTAAGGGTATTAAAGTCGATTTTGACTTGAGCAATAGAGCCATCAGGGAGGACAACGCCGCCATGGGTGGTGCCGGTCTGGACGCTGATTTTAGATATGCCTTCCATGTTTTTATCGAGGCGGCGGCGGTAGCTGTCGATGAAAGCGCGGAGGTCGGCGACGGTGCTGTTGCCCTTGCCGATTTCACCGATTTCGCCGCCGATGGAGACGGTTACACCTTTCGGCTCGATGCCGCGGATGAATCTGGTCATTTCCGCCGTCACCGCGGAGTTATGCTCCTGCTGCTCCTCAAGGGAAGTTTTAGAGATATCAACGAGGGTGGAGGCATCGATATCAATGTTAAAGAATCCGGCTTCAATGGAGTCCTTTACCAGTTCTTTGATGGTTTTCAACTCGGCTTCAGGGTTTTCCTGGTATTTTGCCCGGTTGACCTGGAAATGGTCGCCCATAATAAAGACGGGCCCTTTATAGCCCTCTTTTACGGCTGCGGCTAAAACACAGGTGGCATACTCCCCGGGTCTCTGGGCGGTATAGCCTATCTCCGAGCGGGCTATCTCAAAGATGAGAGCGCCAACTTTGTCTTTCATGGCAGCCCTGAAGACAGCACAGGCGATGGGGTAGGTAACGCCGCGAATATTAATGGCCGGGACGGTTATACCATGGTAAAGCCCTTTACCGGCGGCTTTATAGAGGCCCTGGATGCTGGCGGGGTAAATACCGCTATCCAGGGCGGCGCGGCGGACGGTGCGATAGAGTTCTGTCTTTTGCTGCGGGTCGGTCCCGAAGACTGCCTGCCGTACGAGGGCATCGATATCATTTTTGGCGGGCATATTATTAATCTCCATCTGTTTATTTGCCGCGATTCAGAATGGTGCGGCGCCCGTTGTACCTATCAGCGTCATACTGTGTTTTTGGATCGACGAGATTTAGCTTCCCGTAGATATCCTCCAGCCGAACAAAGTCGATTTTACCGTTCTTAAAGCATACCATGTGGCCGTAGCGATGGCTAACTACAAGGTCGACGGCGGCGATTCCAAAATAGCGTCCCATGCGCCTATCGTAAGCGCAGGGGGCGCCGCCGCGCTGGAGATGGCTAAGCTCGACGCTACGGGTCTCGAGTCCGGTGCCCTTTTCGATTTCCTGCGCTATGAGTTCGCCGACGCCGCCGAGGGTTTTACGGCCAAAGCTATCGGTCTCTTCTTTTTTAACGATTTCCGTGCCACCGACAGGCTTGGCGCCTTCAGCGACGATGATAATTTCGTACCGGGTGCCGGACCTTCTGCCTTCCATGACCAGTTCGTTGACGCGTTCGAAAGAGAAATCACATTCGGGTATGAGTATGATATAGGCTCCGCAAGCCTCGCCGCCTTCTAAAGCCAGCCAGCCGGCGTTCCTGCCCATCGTTTCCACAACGAAAATCCTTTTATGAGAGCCGGCGGTAGTCCGCAGGCGGTCGACTTCTTCAACGATAACGTTAAGGGCGGTCTCGAATCCCAGCGTGTAGTCTGTTTCCGGGAGGTCTTTATCAATAGTTTTGGGAATGCCGATGACGTTGATGCCTTCTTTGGCGAAACGGGCGGCAATAGCCAGCGTGCCGTCTCCGCCCATAACGATTACAGCTTCCAGTCCCAGTTTTTGAATATTTTCGATAACGAGTTGGGAGCATTCGTTTTTAGGGTCGTAGGGGCTGAAGCGAGACGTGCCCAGCATAGTGCCGCCGTACCTATCCCATGTCCTGACGATATCGGGGTCAAGGGGGGTAATACTGCCGGTACGGTCCCAGGTGGAGGGGTCAACGTCAACGAGTCCTTTCCACCCGTCATGAATGCCGAGGACTTCATAGCGGACGCCTCTTTCCGACTCAAGGCGTTCATCCATAGCGGTCTTGACCACCCATTTAAGGGCGGGGTTTAGGCCGGCGCAGTCACCGCCGCCGGTAAGGACACCGATGCGGCTTTTTTTCATATTGCTTCAAAAGAAATTATAGAATCAGCGGGGCCAGATGTCAAAGTATTATGCGGTATTGCCGGTGGTATGGACATCATACGGATACAAACAAATTGTGGTTTGGATGCTAGCATATTATTTTAAAATATTTCTGGACTTTCCGGGAGAAAAAGAGTAGAATTTAAAAGCATATGAAGGGTAGAATATGAACCATATCCACAGAATAAAAGCGATTTATAGACAGAACATTAAAACGCTGGACCTGAAAAGACCAGTGTTTTTTTAATTTAAGGAGGTAACATAATGCAGTCGAGTCTAATTGGTAAAATAGAAAAAGCCAAACGCTACGCGCAAGAAACAGACCGGGTTACCTTCCAGGAACTTACAGTAAAATTCCACGGTGAGAACAGCGACTACGATGTTAATTTTAAAGACGGCAAGTGGCGCTGCACCTGCAGTTTTTTCTCCAAATGGGGGCTGTGCTGTCATACTATGGCCATGGAAAAAATCCTGGATAATATGCTGCCGTTGGAAGCTCGCACAGCGCAGTTAGATGCTGCCGGTCTTAAAGAGGTCTAATTCACAGGTTATTTTGTCTCTAAGGGATTATTGCGTCTAAAAACATCTAGTACAGGAGCCTGACTAAAAAGATGGATTTCATCAGCAAACTGGCCAAAGCCAGCCAAAAGAACCGCAGCCTGCTGTGCGTAGGGCTGGACCCGGAACCGGCACTGATGCCGGAGAAAACCGGGGTTTTTGAATTCAATAAAGCGATTATCGATGCTACCGCCGACCTGGTGTGCGCCTACAAGCCCAACATAGCTTTCTACGAGGCAATGGGTAATGAAGGTCTGGAAGCTCTAAAAAAAACCAGGGACTATATACCAAAGGATATCCCGGTAATCATCGATGCCAAGCGGGGGGATATCGGGAATACGGTGAAAGCCTACGCGAGGAGCCTTTTCGATTACTATAAATTCGACGCGATGACGGCCAGTCCGTACCTCGGCTACGATTCACTGGAGCCTTTTATAGAGTACCGCGACCGGGGCGTTTTCATACTTTGCCGTACCTCCAATAAAGGAGCGGCGGACTTTCAGTCGCTTTACGTGGGGAAAGAGGGCGACGTTAAAAAAATGCTCTTTGAGGTCGTCGCCGAGAAGGTCGATGGGTGGAACAAACACGGCAATCTGGGGCTGGTAGTAGGGGCGACATATCCTGAAGAACTGAAGTTGATACGTGAACGATATCCGCAAATGCCGCTGCTGATACCGGGAGTAGGGGCGCAAGGTGGCGGTATTGAGCAGACGGTTAAATACGGAGTGGATAGAGAAAAAACCAAGACTATTATAAACTCATCGCGGCAGATTCTTTATGCATCCAGAGGCAGAGACTTTGCAGAGGCGGCTGGTAAAGCCGCGCGGGAGCTGCGGGACAGCATTAACAAGTACCTTTAGAGAAAAACAAGATAGAAGACCAAAAATGGCCCTGGAGATAAATCCCGGAGATATCGTAACACTCAAGAAAAAACATCCCTGCGGAGGCTATGACTGGCAGGTGGTGAGGGTAGGGGCTGATATCGGGATAAAGTGCACCACATGCGAACGGCGTGTCCTGCTGCCGAGGAGTGTTTTCGAGCGCAGGGTAAAGGGGTTTGTAAAGAGGGGCGAAGAAGGAAGCGTGGGGCAGGATTAGTTTCTACTTACTATATATATTCTTCAGCAGGAAATTATAGGTCCGTTTTCTTTTTCCAGTACTGTAGAGATGGTCTTGTATAACCTGTGGGCGCTCAAGGGTTTAACAAGGTGCCTGACAGCACCCAGTCGAGCGCTTTTCTGGCGCTGGGCAGAACCGGCGACGGCAGTTATCACGACGACGGGTATCGGGGAGAATTCAGGAGAATTTTTTATTTCACGCAGTACCGAGAAGCCATCCAGGTCAGGCAGGCACAGGTCGAGCAGAACGAGGTCGACGGAATTACTGACGAGCATATCCAGCCCGGTATTGCCTTCACATGTTTTTATCACACGATAGCCTTCGAGTTCCAAAACGCGGCAGATAAAATGCTGGATATCGCGTTCATCCTCAATAAGTAGTACTGTAGGTGTTACGTATCTCTTTGCCATGGTGAATGCACCCGCTATTCCAAGGCTGACGAGAACTCTTTTCGATATTTATTCTTGTAACACCTGATGATACTCCTAGATATGTCATTTGTCAAGTATTATGACAAATGACATATCTCCTGAATCTAAATTATTCTCTATAGAGAAAGAAAACGGCTTGGCAGGGCGATAGACAGGCTCGGGTTATATGCCTATTGTGTTGACAGTTGAAAGACAATAATGATTCCTGTAATTATCTCGGATGGTCAGGTATAGGCGTTATCGCCCGGGTATATATGAGTTAAATGGCACAATTTTAAATGTGCAAATATCATACCGGTTTAGGTGCGTTTGACATTATTTGAAATAAATGCTAAACTCTGCGAAAATCATGGTAATCATTTCCATGGGTCTCACTGGGAAAATTGTAAGTAATGGCCGTTGCTCTGATGTAATATAGTGGAGCTGATATTTTTGTTTAGACTGATAAAAGCTCAAAAATTTAGGCCGTCGTTACCGGAATCAAGGGAAAGAATTAATTAACCTTTTAGTAGTACTTGACTATACCTTGAAATGACGTTTTGAACACAAGCTAAGGGAGAATAAACATGACAGCCTATATTATTCGCCGGATCATCATCGGTTTAATGATCCTCATACTGGTAACCATGTTGGTATTCTTGCTCGTTCGCTTGTTACCGGGAGACCCTCTGATGAGATATATGGCCAATTTCTCCGGCACCGGACAACAGAATATAATGAGCCCCGAACAGCATGAGGCTTTATTAAAGGAATTCGGTTTAGACAAGCCCATACCAGTACAGTATTGGGACTGGATATCCAAGATTTTAAGGGGCGATCTAGGCCAATCAATAGGGGTCGGACAACCGATAAGTAAACTTATTGCCGATGTATTACCAAGAACGGCATATATCGGCTTTCTGATGTTTATAGTCGGTACGTTCGGAGGGATACTTGTTGGAATTTACTGCGCCTTGAGACGCGGAACCTGGATGGATAACACCCTTACTACGATCGCAAACATTGGGATGACGGTGCCGGTTTTCTGGCTGGGAATCATATTGATTTATGTTTTTGCTTACAAGCTGGGCTGGTTCCCTATGTACGGATGGGTTGCGCCGTGGGATGACTTTTGGAAAAGTTGTACTTATGTGGTGTTACCAATCTCAGCCGTAGCATTAGGAGGTATCGCCGGTATGGCCCGTCTGACCCGGTCTTGCATGCTTGAGGTCATGAGGACAGACTATGTTCGTACTGCCTGGGCTAAAGGTTTACGTGAGAGGGTAATTGTAATAAGACACCAGCTTAAAAACGCGATGATTCCGGTGGTCACCGCCCTTGGCGGCACTTTAGGCATGATTCTGGGCGGTTCGGTATTTATAGAGACAGTATTCAGTATTCCCGGCATGGGCAGGTTGATGGTTAATGCTATTTTCGAGTATGACTACCAGGTAGTTCAGGCAAGCGCTCTAATATTCGGCGGTATCATTATCTTTTCCAACCTATTAGTCGATATTGCCTGGGGCTGGCTCGACCCCAGGATCAGATTTTCATAAGGAGGCCAAAATGGCGGAGAAACCAGAAAGCTCAACGCCAAGTGTTGACGCTATGGGGATAACGGCGGCACCCCCACGACGCAGTGAGTGGCGCAGGTTTTCAAGGGTGTTCTTCGGGCGTAAATTATATCTCATAGGGTTTATAATCGTAGTAATTATCTTTCTTGCAGCCATTTTTGCACCTCTGATAGCCCCTTACGACCCTATCAAGAATGACTTACCTAGTAGACTGCAAAATCCTTCCACCGAACATTGGCTGGGTACTGACCAGCTTGGTAGAGATATACTCAGCCGTATTATTTACGGGACACAAATATCTCTAATAATCGGTTTTTCTGCGGTCTTTTCTTCAGCCATAATAGGCGCACTCATGGGCTTGGCGGCAGCGCACTTCGGCGGTTGGGTATTCGCGGTCATCATGAGGGTGGCCGATGTATTAATGGCTTTACCCGCCATAATCCTGATGATGCTTATTGCCGGCATGATGAAAGGAGGGGGCATCTGGATTGTTGTGTTTGCATTAAGTTTTGGCGGCATCGCCCCCATGTGCCGTATGATGTGCGGCATGGCGCTAAGTGTAAAACAAAATGATTATGTTCTGGCCGGACGCGCTATCGGTATGAGTAACTGGCGTATCATGCTGACCCAGATATTCCCCAACGCTTTTCCCCCTTTGATAGTAGGGTTAACGATGGGTATAGGCGGCGTTGTGCTGGGTGAAGCCGGCTTAAGTTTCCTTGGCATCGGCGTCCAGGCTCCTACACCTTCCTGGGGAGGCATGGTTATGGACGGGCAGCGTTTCTTAATGACCAACCCGCTAATTTCCACGCTTCCTGGTGTTGCTATTATGTTACTTGTATTCGGCTTTAACATGGTTGGTGATGGTATCAGGGATGCTATCGACCCGAGGTTACGGGGTGTCATCTAGCGATAGAATAATAATTGGCAGGTAAGAATATGGCTTTACTGGATGTACAGGATTTACAGACCTATTTTCACACGGAATACGGCCTGGTGAAAGCCGCTGATAAGGTGTCTTTCCATGTCAACCAGGGTGAAATTATAGGGCTGGTTGGAGAGAGCGGCTGTGGTAAATCGGTAAGTATACTTTCGATAATGCGTCTGATACCTTCACCCCCGGGAGAGACTGTAGGCGGTAAGGTTATTTTTGAAGGAAAAGACCTTCTTAAATTTGAGGCCAACGGGCCTCAAATGAGAGCTATCCGGGGCAGCAAGCTTACGATGATATTCCAGGAGCCGATGACTTCTCTGAACCCGGTATTAACGATTTCCCGGCAACTGACGGAGACACTGGAATTACATCTGGATATGGATAAACATTCTGCCAGGGAACGAGCGATAGAGCTTTTAAGAATGGTAGGTGTGCCAGATGCCGCTAGACGGGTAGATGACTATCCTCATCAATTCAGTGGTGGGATGCGGCAGAGGGTGATGATAGCGATAGCATTATCCTGCAATCCGACGATTATATTTGCCGACGAACCGACTACTGCTGTAGATGTGACTACACAAGCCCAGTTACTGGAGCTTATGAAAGACCTGGTGACGCGGCTAGATACTTCTCTGGTCATCGTGACGCATAATCTGGGGGTGGTAGCTCGCTATGCACAAAGAATTTATGTTATGTACGCCGGGCGTATTATAGAGTCTGGTCTTTCTGAAAATATTTTTAATCATCCACGCCATCCTTATACCGTGGGGCTTTTGAATAGTGTACCCAAGCTGGGTGAGAGACATGGGACCCGGAAACTAATCCCGATATATGGTTTACCTCCAAACCTGATTAATATGCCGACTACCTGCGCTTTTCTCCCCAGATGTACGGAGAAGATAGGGAAATGTGAAAAAGAACCCTGGCCGGAGTTAAGAGCTGTGGATAAAGATCATTATATTTCATGTTATGTTGATATAAAGGGGAAGTAATGGATACATCATCGAATGATAAAGTAATGAAAGTTGAAAACCTTAAGATGTATTTCCCCATCACGAGAGGGCTTCTACGGCGTAAGGTTGGCGAAATAAAGGCTGTTGATGATATTAGTTTTGAGATAAATAAGAATGAGACGCTGGGATTAGTGGGGGAGAGCGGGTGTGGTAAGACAACCACCGGACGATGTATTCTCCGACTGTACGAGCCAACTTCCGGGAGTATTATATTTTCAGGTAATGACATTTCCAAAATGCCGGAACGTAAACTCAAGAATTTCCGGAGGAATATGGGGACGATTTTCCAGGACCCGTACGGTTCGCTTAACCCACGGCAGTCTGCCGGGGGTATTGTGGGAGACCCTTTGCTGGTACACCAAATGGCTACTAAAAGAGATGTTAAAGATAAAGTAGCCGAGTTGTTTAGAATTGTCGGTTTGGACCCGGATATGATGGACCGTGTTCCGCATGAGTTCAGCGGCGGACAACGGCAGCGTATCGGTATAGCGCGTGCGCTGGCCTGCAGTCCTTCGCTGATTATCTGTGATGAACCTATTTCTGCTCTGGATGTATCAATTCAAGCCCAGATAATCAACCTGCTGGAAGAGTTGCAGGAAAAACTAGCATTGACCTATCTTTTTATTGCCCATGATCTGGCGGTGGTGCAGCATATAAGTGACCGTGTGGGGGTGATGTATCTGGGCCGAATTATGGAGATTGCAGAATCCGGGGAGCTTTATGAAAACCCATTACACCCGTATACCAAGGCTTTGCTTTCAGCGATACCTATTCCCGACCCGGTAGCGGAAAAAACCCGCACGCGTATTGTTCTAAAAGGCGAGGTCCCCAGCCCCGTTAACCCTCCACCGGGGTGTCATTTCCACCCCCGCTGCCAGTTGGCGATACCGGAATGCAGCCAGGCAAGGCCTCCGCTGCGTGATGTGGGGAGCGGACATTACGTAGCTTGTATCAGAGTTTAACCGAAATCCTTTTGGTAATAATATATCGTTAAAAAATATGGGTCGCGAAAAACGCGACCCATATTTCATTTTCCGGCCGTTTAAGCTGTACGGCTCTTTTTCTTTATATCTTATTCATCCAGCCAGGCGAAAGTATACGCATAGAATTCTATATATAGTCCTATGGTATGGCCTTTAACCTTTGGAGATATAGAGCTAAGACCGGGTGTGTAGTACAGGTAGCTCCACTGGCAGTAAACATCGGTTGCTTTACGGGAGATTTCCTGATAATACGGGATTCTCTTGGCGGCATCGGTTTCTTGGGCTCCCATCTCAGCTAAGTTGCAGAGTTCTGCTGGCTGTTCACAGCTTATCCAGGTTGTAACCATCCATCCTGTGGGGTCATCCGCCGGATGAACTGCATTCAGAGGACCGTTTGCCAGGGTGCTGGCAGGGTCGACCGTCATGCCGGGGAAGCCGTAAACCCAGATATATCCGTCCCAGCCGGTGCCACCGCCGCCGATCATTTCCACCAGCTGCAGGTAGCCGATTTTCTCGACGTTCAGCGTGATATTGGCTAGCTCAAGCATACCCTTAATCGCCATCGGGACGTCATCAGGACCGCCCTGGACCATATACAGGGTAGTGGTGAAACCTTCGCTGAAGCCGGCTGTATCCATATAACCCTGGGCTGCTGCGAGGTCAAAAGGATAGCCGATTGTAGTGTCATCCCTGTATGGCGGGAGGCAGAAACCTTGGTTGGTGGCTACGCCGTAGCCGTAAGTAAACGCATCGACTATCGCTTGTTTATCGATGGCAGACTCGACGGCGCGGCGAAGGTTGATATCAGTAAGGAGGGAATCCGGATTGCCGCTGGAGGGCAATAAGCACCAGTTGAAGACCATATCGGTGCTCTCCCTGAGTTCAAAGCCCTCGTCAACAACACCCTGGGCATCCTGCGGGTTAATACCTACAGTGTGAATCTGCCCGGATTTGAACGCCATGAGAGCAACGTTCGAGTCTGTAATAACGTTTATGTCAATACCATCCATGTAGGGCTTGCCTCTCCAGTAGTTATCGTTGCGGTCGAACGACACTTTCAGGTTGGGCTCGTAGCCGGTCTGGATGAAGGGGCCGGTGCCTACCACATGGGTCATTTTCCATTCGGCAGTATTATTCTGCAGAGCCGTGGGGGAGAACATCATGGCGCTCCAGAAAGTCCCGAGGCTCTTAACTGCTACCCAGTCCCACTGGCCGTTTACGAAGTCAAGTCTGACAGTGTAAGCATCGACGCTAACACACTGGCTGAATTTTTTCATGTTAGGCCACATCAAGCTGTTGATGCCGTTATCGATGTTATACTTGGCGGCCTCGGCATTGAAAGGTGAACCGTCAGTGAAACTGATGCCCTGGCGCAGGAATAAGGTGATTGATGAACCATCATCGGCTATTTCGAAGCTTTCCGCCAGCCAGGGTTGGATACTACCGTTTTTATCGACAATAAGCAGTGGTTCTACAGCCAGGAAGGAGATTCCGGCATCACTTGGACCGGCTGAGCCGGTGGGGTCACCGATATTGGCGATGTTGGCCATAGACATTAACTGGAGTCGACCGCCTGTTTTGCCGCCTTCCGGTTTAGCAAGGGCTCCCAGATTGGGGAGACGTCCATCAACCGGGGTGGTGACTGTAGGCGTTGTAGAGGTAGGTGTGGTGGAGGTTGGTGGGGTTGTAGAGGCTGTAGGTGTGGTGGTTTCACCGCCGCAGCCGAAGAGAGCAATACTGAATATCAAAACTGCAGCGAGGGCTAAAAATATAAATTTTTTCATTTGTTTTCTCCTTTAAAATATTCAAATAAACGTGCCTTTTTCTTTATCCCGGCATGCATCACCTCCTCTAATTTTGTAACTTTTTAATATTTTTCAGGGCAATCATCAAATAAACTACTGCTAACAAGAGGATCAATCAGGACAAGTGCTGATGATTGTCCAAAAAAACCAGATTTTGGCAGAATGATACAACTATAGCGGATGCTTGTCAAGTTATTCAGGCATTTTTTACAGTCTTTACAGAAAGTAGCCAGGTTTCCTAAATAGATGACATTCTGCAAGGGTATGGCAGAGCGCGGCGGCAACCTTTACAATACACGTTCATAGCCATATAATTGAAGGGAAAACGTTAAATACGGTAGCGTGTAATATTTTGGGGTGGCATGGTGGCCCAAAAAGACCCGGTTTGACGTTTTTTAAGACGCCAGCGTAGCTCAGTGGTAGAGCAGCGGTTTCGTAAACCGCGGGTCGTAGGTTCAAATCCTATCGCTGGCTCCAGTTATTTTTCCAGTATATCTTCAATATCACTGCAGGCGCGGGAGACGACCTCTTTTATTTTGGCCCATTTATCCGCCCCCAGGTTATGCGTACGGTGGCTGACGAGACGGCCGAGTTTCCTTAGCTCATTAATGGTTTCATGGAAATCGCCGATATTACGCGGTCCCCACCATTCTTTCATCTGGCCTTCTATTTTGTCGACGACTTCCTGCTGTTCTTTAAGGAACTTTTTGCCTTCATCGGTAATAGTGTAGGTTTTTTTACCATCCTGCTCCGAGGAGTTAACGTAACCCATGTCATTAAGCATCTGGAGGGTAGGGTAAACGCTGCCGGCGCTGGGCGTATAAAAGCCGTGGAAGATGTCTTCCAGGGCGCGTATAATCTCATAGCCGTGGCTGGGCTTGTCCTTAAGAAGGTTGAGGATAACATATTTCAGGTCGCCTTTTTCAAAGAGGCGGGACTGACGTTCAAAATGGAAGAAAGGCCGATGAAACATATTACATCACCTCCGGCTTTATTACGATATATCGTAACATATCAATATACCGTTGTCAATATAATAAAATGATACTATTTGTTTTTTAAGCAGGAGGAGTATATAATATTTTAAACGATATTTCGTCGTGTCACGAAATAGCGTTTCTTTCAATTAATGGTGTTTTTATTTTATCTTAATTTATGCTATTACTGGCAGGTTTGAAAGGATACGCCGATTACAGAACCAGCACCTAAAAAGCGCTCTTTTTTCCTGACATCACTTCCTTTTTTTATTCTTGCTCATGCTACGCACCATTTGCTAACAGCGTTGCCGCAGCCGATGCAGCCCTTTCTTCAGGATGAATTCAAGCTAAACAACTCACAGTTAGGGGGCATTACATCTGCGTTTTCACTTTCCAGCGGGGCAGCACAATTGCCTGCCGGATGGTTGGCAGACCGCATGGGACCAACGATTCTAATAACCATAGGTGTTCTTGGTGTTGGGATTGGGGGTCTGCTGGTTGGCTTGTCACATACATATGTAATGCTGCTGGTGTTCCTTGTATTCATGGGGCTTATGGCAGGGGGCTATCATCCTGCCGCGACCCCTCTTATTTCTCTTTCCGTGCCTCCAAACCAGCGGGGCAGGGCATTAGGCCTGCATCTTATCGGCGGAAATTCTAGTTTTTTCCTGGCGCCTCTTATCGCCGGTGGTATTGCGGCTGCCTGGGGATGGCGTGGCGCATATATTACACTGGCGATACCAACCATAATTCTGGGTATAGGCTTCTTTATTTATTTGCGTAAGAAGTACAGCAAGACCCATGTGGAAGAAATGAAACGCAGGCAAATGGAGGAGAAACCTCCACAGCCCGGCTACAAGCGCCGGCTGATTGCTTTCCTTACCATGATGGTTATCGGGGGTGGCGCCGGGGCATCGGTGAATGCGTTTCTGGCTGTTTACATGAAGAATGAATTAGGCGCTTCCAACGAAGTCTCGGCTATGGCGATGTCTATTATTTTCTCTTCTGG
This sequence comes from Chloroflexi bacterium RBG_13_51_18, assembly GCA_001796495.1. GTDB lineage: Bacteria > Chloroflexota > Dehalococcoidia > Dehalococcoidales > RBG-16-60-22 > RBG-13-51-18. The sequence goes on along the minus strand of MGMR01000017.1, from coordinate 39,413 downwards.
ATTATGGGCTGGTCCTTTAGGGGGATGGATTTCCGACCGGATAGGCAGCATCAAAGTCATCATCGTTACTGGCATTGCAGGCGGGCTGATGTTATTTGCCTTAAAGGAGGTTCAGCTCGGTTGGGGGTTGTGGACTGTCTTGTGGGTAATGGGAGTTATCCAGGCAATGCGGTTCCCGGTGACGGAAGTATTTATTATGAGCCAGACACCGGCCAAGAACCGTTCGTTAATATATGGGGTATATTATTCTACGATGCAGTATACGGGGGCAATCTTTGCGCCTATCATGGGTAATTTTATTGATATATATGGCTACCACACAATGTTTACCTTTTCTGCCTGGGCAGTCACGGCAGTTGCTGTGGTAACGTCAGCCTTTATCTGGGACGCTAAGGACTAACTAGGTTTCTGTTCCTTCAATCATTTTTTCCCCGTATTCAAGTAACACCTTTTGGCGTTCCGGGGATATCTGTTGTGCTTCCAGGTAATTTTTTAATCCTTCCAGGGGCGTTATTTCTTCAGCGGAGCGGCTGCCCAGACGCAGGCGCGTCTCACGCCGGATTTCACGGGCAATTGAGAAGTTATAGGCTTCTTTCAAGGCGTCCTTGATTTCATTGTTGCGGAGCTGGCTTTCCAGGGAGGAGGGGAGGGTTATAACAAGGCGTACGATAGATTCGCCGACTTTTTCCGTTTTTTTATTGATGGCATTGAGGACAGCGTAGGTGGGGTCGGTTTCTTCTCCATCGAGGTCAACTTTTATGGTGAGAAAGCGGCGGGCTTTGACGTGGCGGAATTCAAAAGATACCTGCCTTTTATCATCTCCGGCGCCGGGAAGGATATCAATCACGTAAAAACCTTTGGCATCGTTTTCTTCTCCGAAGTCGATACGCTCCAGGCTGCCGGCATAGATGACGGGCGGACTCTCCGAGAGCACCTGTTGCTTGTGGATATGCCCCAGGGCTATATAGTCGAAGGCGGGCAGGGCAACCGTGCTAAGCAGAAGCATAGGCTCCTGACCGATTGACATCATCGTTTCCGAACCGGCTTTGGCCGAACCGACCGAAACATGAGCGGCCAGGACGGCGGGCAGGGAGGGCTCGAGGGCGGCGGCTCTATTACTGATAGACTGTGTAATAACTTCCTGCATTTTTTGGGTAACCTGTTCAAGGGAGAGGTTTTTTGAGTCTTCACGGCTAAGCAAAGAGCTGCGCCGCAGCCAGGGCATGGCAACGACCTGTATTGTACCGCCGGGGGTAGGGATTTTAACGGTATCAGGCTTGCTGGCAACATAGACGTTTTTTACCGCCAGAGTATCGAAAATCTCGGTGGCGGTGGCGCGGCCGATGGCGTTGGGCAGGTCATGGTTGCCGGTGAGGAGGAAAACGGGTATTCCGGCGGTGGCAAGACGGCTAATGCGCCGGGCAAACTCGCGCTGCTGGGTCTGGGTAGGCTCGCGGGACTTATAGGCATCACCGCAGAAAAGAACAAGGTCGACCTTGTTTTCAAGAGCGTAGTCGACAAGCTCATCAAAGACGGAAAGGAAATCGCCGAGGCGGGAGGACAGGCCAGTGGCGGGGTCGATACGCCCGTAGGTCTCAACGCCAAGGTGTAAATCAGCAAAATGGATGATTTTCATAACAGTCTTATTTTACCAGATTGAGGACCTCTTTCAATGAGGTAATTACCGGGCCATGCCAGTTATCTATTTCCGGATTAGACCTTATAGCATCGGCGCTATCCTCATGGGCAACGCGGATAAGGATGGGGTGCATACCAACACCAGCGGCGCCCGTAAGCTCATGGTTGTCACCATCGCCGGTATAGAGGCAGTCCTGCGGCTGAACACCTAACTTTTCGGTTGCCATGAGATAAATCTTGGGGTTGGGCTTTTGTATGCCCGCCACGCTGGAAAAAACAGTGACATCAAAGAACGGGGCAAAAGACGTATGCGGCCAGATTAAAGGAGGCTCCGCCGAGCAGTTACTGACCAGCCCTATCTTTAAGCCATCCAACTTTAATCGGGAGAGCGTTTTTATGACGTCCGGCCGCGGGGTCAGGGCAAGAGAAACATAATCGAACCTGACCCATCTGGCTAAATTAAGTTGGGTTTTGGTGACGGGTACTTTAAGCTCGCGGCAAATATACTCTAGATTTGTTTCGAGGTTGGGGAAACCGCCGGTAACGCGCCGGTCGGCGGTAGCCTGCCAAAGCTTGAGGAAGTCATCTTTAGGGGCTTTTAGGATAGAAATCATTTCCGAAAGGACGCTATAATAGCCCTCGCGGGAAAAGATATCCACCAGCGTCCCAAAAAGGTCGAAGATGACGGCTTTATATTTCATTGTTTGTTACCGGCGTTATCATTTAAAGGTTTGCGTTCGGCAAAGACAAACGGGTCTTTTTTCTCGACAACTTTAAAACCCATTCTGGCGTAAAGAGATGCAGCGGGATTAT
>MGMR01000017.1:36609-36954 GCA_001796495.1 Chloroflexi bacterium RBG_13_51_18 | reverse complement strand
CTCGTTGGCATGGAAATCTTGCTGACGTTTTTCATCCCATCCAAATACTTGGGTGATGTAGTCACCTTCAGCCTCTTTCTTAACCTGATAGCTAAATTCGCGGTGGGATTCATCGGCGGAGATGATTTTTATTAGAGAGTAGTTAATTGCCATTACACTGCTATTTTAGCAGATTGAGGACTTCCTGTAACGAAGATATTTTTTCGCCTTGCCAGTCTTCACGGATGGGACTATCATCGATTTCTTCCGGTATGTACAATTGTATGGCTTGAATCCCCAGTCCGGCGGCATTGGTAAGCTCGTTTCTCATGCCGTCAGCGATATAGATACATTTTTCCGGCTTGA
>MGMR01000017.1:8503-36575 GCA_001796495.1 Chloroflexi bacterium RBG_13_51_18 | reverse complement strand
CGGGTCGGCTTTGTTCATACCTGCCTCGCAGGAAAAGATAGTAACATTAAAATAGTGGGCGAAAGGGGTTTCGTTCCAGATTTGAGGCACATCCGGGCCGCAGTCGGATATCAAACCTAATTTGAAACCTTTAGTCCTTAAATAAGAAAGTACTTCTATAGCCCCATCTCGGGGTACAGTAATATGACGCTTTGCCATTGATAATGAAATTCCGGCAGCATGATTAATTAGATTATCCGGTACTGTTAGATTTAATTGCCGGCAGACGTGTTTTATAAAATCTTGATAGGTGGGATACTCTCCTAAACCCAGACCCCCAGATTGTTCGAACCATGTCCGCACAAAATCATCTACCGGAGCCGAAATAGCTGAAGCGATTTCCTTTGCAGCGTTAACATATTCTGACCAGGCTGCACTGTATGTTAATGTCCCCCCAAGGTCAAAGATAACGGCTTTATATTTCATGACTTCTCACCTTTATTTCTAAGAGACGGTCTTCGTTCCATCATGACAAACGGCTCTCTTTTATCAATGACTTTAAATCCGTTTCTGGAGTAGAGTGAGGCGGCGGGATTAAAACTGAAATATATTAAGTTCACCGGCAATCCGGCATTATCAGCGGCATCAAGTAAATCCTTAAGCACAAAAGAGCCGATGCCCTTGTTCTGGTGTTCCGGCAGTATGAAAAAATGCTCGATGAAAAAGCGTCCGGTGAAAACATTGCCTTCCTTTTTTGTGAAACAGAACGTGCCGACGGGCTGATTATCATAGAGGATAACGCTTGGCTTTTGTTTCTCCCAGTCACTTGCGAAGAACGCTCTTTCCTTGTCTTCATCCCAGCCAAATACCCGCGCGATGTATTCTCCATAAGCCTCTTTTTTCACGCGGTAAATAAACTCGTAGTGGGATTCATCGGCGGGGATGATTTTTATTAATGAAAAGTCGATCTTCTTGTTTTTAATGGTTGCGCGGGGCTTCCGTTCCGTCCAGACAAGGTAGTCTTTTTTTCCTTCAAACTCTATCCGCTCGATTTCTTTAAAACCCATTCTGGCATACATGGACGCTGCGGGATTGAAATTCCAGTGCCTGAGCCTTACCGGCAGTCCTTCTTTGTCTGCTGTTTCCAGGTTTTTCTTAAGCACAAAAGTGCCTATGCCTTGGTTCTGGTACTTTGGCAGGATAAAAAAAGCATCGAAGATATAGTAGTCTTCCTGTTTTGTCAAGCAGCAGCAACCGATCGGCTTGTTTTTATAGATGATAACTTCAGGTTTTAGTCCATCCATTTCTTCAGCGAAGGTTTTTCTTTGAAAGGCTTCATCCCACTTTCCCCAAACCCTTTCGATAAGGCCCCAGAAAGCCTCTTTTCTGGCCTGGAATAGGAATTCTTTATGAGATTCGTCGGCGGGGATTATCTTTATTAGAGAGAAGTCAATCATGCTCCCAGTTTCACTTAACATAACTTTAAAAACGACTCCCCGAAGCTATTCACCTTCGGGTCGTTTCCTAAAAATTATTGTTCTTGCTTCCAGATTTTACCGCCTTCCGGCAGGACGAACAAATCTTCGCCGGAGAGCTTGGCGAGGAGGGTGTCTTTTAAAGCGGGGACGGGGACGCGTATCTGGTTCATGCTGTCCCGCTCTCTAATCGTCGCCATGTTGTCCTCCAGCGACTGGAAGTCGATAGTGACGCAGTAGGGTGTGCCGAGCTCGTCCTGGCGACGGTAGCGCCTGCCGATGCTTTGTGTATCGTCGTACTGGGTGGTAAAGCAGGGGCGGAGGTCGGCGTAGACGTCTTTAGCGAATGCGGCCAGGTTTTCCTTGCGGCTCAAGGGCAGCACGGCAACCTTGATAGGGGCGAGGTCGGGGTGGAAATGAAAGACAACACGAATCTCGTCTTTATCCGGCTCTTCTTCATAAGCGTCGCAGAGGAAAGCCAGTATCGCGCGGTCGGCGCCGACGGAAGGCTCGACGATATAGGGGAGATAATGCTCCTTGGTCTCGTCGTCGAAATATTCCATCGACTTGCCGCTGGCGGCGCTGTGCTGTTTGAGGTCGAAATCCGTGCGGTTGGCAATGCCTTCAAGCTCCGACCAGCCGTGGGGGAAATTATAGGTAATATCGGTGCAGGAGCGGGCATAATGCGCCAGTTTTTCCTTGGGGTGCTGATATAATTTAAGGTTCTCTTTCTTGATGCCGAGTTTTAAATACCAGTTTAAGCGCTCTTCCACCCAGTAGTCGAACCACTTTGCATCCGTGCCCGGCTTGACGAAGTACTCAAATTCCATGAGTTCAAACTCGCGGCTGCGGAAAATAAAGTTGCCGGTGGTGATTTCATTACGGAAGGACTTGCCCATTTGCGCGATGCCGAAGGGCAGGCGTTTGCGGCTGGTGCCGACGACGTTCTGAAAGTTGACGAACATGCCCTGGGCCGTCTCTGGCCTTAAGTAAACCACCGCCGCGTCTTCTTCCACAGGCCCGATGAATGTTTTGAACATGGTATTGAACATCCGCTCCTCGGTCAGGGCGCCACCGCAGGAGGGGCATTTGTTTTCCTTAAGGTCGTCCGCTCTCCACCTTAAGTGGCAGTCCTTGCACTCCACCAGGGGGTCGGAAAAATTCGTTACGTGGCCGCTGGCTTCCCAGACTTTAGAGTTCATCAATATGCTGGTATCCACACCCACCATGTCGTCGCGCTCACGGACTATCGAACGCCACCAGGCTTCTTTAACGTTCCGCTTCAGCTCGATGCCCACGGGACCGTAGTCCCAGCAGCCGGAGAGCCCCCCGTAAATATCGCTGCCGGGGAAGATAAAGCCGCGGCGCTGACAGAGCGAGACGAGCTTCTCCATATTCAGTTTGCCTGCTTTGTTTTCTGGCATTAACATCACTCCTGGCTGATTTTAGCTTTAAGACGACGGGACCGGCGGATAGCCTGGATAAAGAACACGCCCAAGACAAAAATTCCACCCGCCAAGACGATAAGGGTAAATATCCACAAGGGTATCAGCTTTATTTGTTGTGTATTGTAGAGGAAAAAATCCAGCATGGCAAAGATAAGGACAATCTGGGGTAAAGCAATCATATTGCCCATCATCGGCAGGAGACTGGGCAGCGGCGAATTGCGCTGCGGCAGGTACCGTGATGTCAACATTATTATCCTGACGACGACGATGGAGAGTATGGTAAAGAAGACCTGCGGGATAATCATCCAGCCGATTAATGCGCCGCGGGAAAGCCACCTGTCCGGGATGTCGTTCTGGAAATGATAGGCTATTTCATCCGCCAAAAAGGGGAAGAAACATGCGGCCAGAATCAAGGAAAGCAGGAAAAGAGTCACCGGCAGGACGATATAAGTCCAGCGGAAGCGGATTTTGCTTTCCGAGCCGTCCTGTTTTTCTATTTCTGCGGGGTTGATAGGTACCACCTGCCTAAAAGCTAATTACAGTAAAGATTAACAGCTTTCAGGCAGGGGTGTCAAAGAATCATTTCTCTAGTCGAAATAGTACTTATCCAGGTCGCCGCTATTGGAGTAGCCACGCTCCTCCCAGTAGCCCTTGTAGTTGATATCATTGGAAAGCTCAATCTGCGTTATCCACTTAATCCATTTATAGCCCCACTTGCTTTCTGCCACCAGCATAAAGGGGTAGCCTCTTTCCGGGGGAATTTCAATATCGTTCATCGTGTAAGCCATGAGTATGGGATTATCAACGATATATTCGATTGGGAATGACGTGGTATAGCCGTCATAGGCGTGGAAAATGACTACCTTGGCCTCCGGCAGGGGAACAGCTTGTGCCAGGATATCCCTGACCTGCATGCCCTCCCAGAGGATATTAACGCTCCAGCCCTCGACGCAGTCAAGACTGACGACCTTCTGATAGCGGTCAAAATCGTTGATGACTTCATCGTAGGTATAGTTGGTCGAGTTTGCGACGAGCCCGGTAACCTGCAGATGATAATTGGTAATGTCCACATACTGCGGGCCTTTGATGGAATTATCACGGAAGTCATTCACGGAAGAAAGGTTTTCACCTTCATATTCCTTGATTTCAACGTTTCCAAGCTGTGTTGCCGTATTGGGACCGGTCCCGCAGGCCGCCAGGCCTACAGCGAAGGCAACAATTAAGACGGCGCCTATAATTGAAGCGATAATGGTTGGTTTCTTCATAATAATACCCCCCTCAACCTATTTCTAATTTGATTCTATTGGGCGTACAAAGGGGAAGAATAGGACTTTTATCGCATACGGATGAGATTGATAGTGGTGAAAGAGGAAGGCCGGCTCGATTTAGGAAGCGCAGGTACTGCAGCTGCCGGAGCTGCAGCTGGAACAGGAACTGTTGCCGGCGCCGGGCACGGTCCTGGGGACGCCGCTAAGACTGGTGGTAAAGGCGGCGAAGGTGGACATCTTGCGCCGGGCGGGCTTATGGCACTTGGGGCAGTCGGCGGACTCACCGGACTGACTTAAAGGACGCATCTGCTCGAATTCAGAGTTGCATTTGGAACAGACGTATTCGTAAATCGGCATAATAATACTCCTATTAGTAGTTTAGCGTGTTTCTGCAAAACGGTCAAGCTAAAAATGTTGCCGGTGAAGAGGGCAGGGTGTAGGATAGAGAATATATCTCTAACGTGAGGTGGAATTTGATACACAAACTCGATATAAAGACAAGCGCGCGGGTAGAGTTCCGGGAAATTACCAGCGAAATAAATGGCATTATCGAATCGAGCGGGATTAAAAGCGGGGTCTGTTACATTTTCGTGCCCCACACCACCGCCGGTTTACTGGTTAACGAACATGCCGACCCCAGCGTCGTCGAGGATATCAGCGCGCAGCTTGAGGAGATGGCGCCACAGGGCAAAAGCTACCGGCACATGGAGGGAAATTCGCCGGCACATATCAAAGCCGGCCTCATGGGTGATTCACGGACTCTGTTCATCGAGGGGGGCAAATCGGTGTTGGGGACATGGCAGGGTATTTTCTTTTGTGAGTTCGACGGCCCGAGAAACCGGAGCGTGATGGTGAAGCTGATGGCGGATAAAGCCTGATGCCTAAATCATTCTTTAACAGAAAATCAGTCTATAAGCCAGTACGTCAAGCAGGCTGAAAGAAAATGCTACCAGGTCTTTAAATAATTTCATCATTTTCTCTCTCAGGGAGGTCTTGCCTGCTACTCCGGTTTGCCCGGGTCGCCGTTAGCCGGGGACGAAATTAAATACGTGCCGCAATAGCGGCAGCGGAAATATTGACCCTTAATGTGATACAGGCCCTTACGCCCGCACTGGGGACAGAATTTAAACTCCTGTTTTTGCTTACCCGTGTTGGATTCACCGTTTATCATAGCAACCGCCCGTCTATTTTATGTACAGCATAACGTGCGGATGTTGCGTGCCAATCACAAAATACGTAAACAGAGTCACAAAAAAATCAAACTTGAAAAATATGGGGATTAGCAAACGCTATACGGGGAAAATTAGGATCGGACGGTCCTTTTTTTAAGAAAGAACATCAGCGGAATGCCCATCGCTGCCAGGGCCGCCCAGAGTATAAAGGGTAAGCCCGGGTTGATATCCGCCAGGCTGTTGCCCAGGGGGGGCGCCAGGAAGGCGCCGACCATGGAGATAGTGCTGGCGAGACCGATGGCGGTGCCACCATAAGAGCCGCCGATGTCTTTCATCTCGAATAGCATCACGTTAAAAAGCGAACTGGAGCCGCTGCGCAGGAAGTTAGAAATGATAATCACCAGCCATACTCCGAGCGTATTCATGAAAGGCAAAAGGGCCAGGCCGACGGCCAGTGATGTAACTGAAAGCATCAACACGCCCCATCGCGAGTTGAGTCTATCCGAAAGTAGAACCATGGGTATGGAGCCGAGCAGCATCATGGCGCTAGCAACGGTAATAACACTGTCGGCGCTGGCAGGAGCCCAGCCGATAGTGCGCAGGTAAAACGGCAGGTAGCCGATGAAACCCATGCTGGCGCCCCAGTTGAAGAGGGTGACGAGGCCGATAATCCATACCGCTTTGATATGGCTGACATGCGATAACGACTGGCGGAAAGGTATTCTAGTGGTGAGTTGTTCAGGGTTTTCCGTCTTGCTGGGTTCCCGGCCGGTAAAGAGCCACAACAATCCCAGTGCAATCGAAATACCGCCGAAAAGGAACATGACGCTTTGCCAGCCGCCGAACGCGGGCGAAAAGACGGTGGCGCTGAACTGGGTGGCAACCATAGCGCCGATAGACCAGGCAACGATCAACATGCCGTTGGCCAGTCCTAAACGCTTGCCGGCGAACCATACCGCGGTTGCCTTGGGGACGATACTCGGGGTGGCCGCCGCCATCAGACCGAAGAGGAACATTAAGGCTGCCAGTGAGCCGAAGCTATTAGAGAATCCGCGCAGGGCGCCGAAGACACCGGCGAGAATACAGAGCACCGTCAGAGAGCGTTTAATTCCAAAGCGGTCGGCGAGTAAACCGCTCGGTAGACCGATAAATACGCCGGCCAGGGGGTCCATTCCCCATATGGTGCCGATAGCGGTAACGCTTAGATTAAGGTCTTCTGAAATCTGCTTGAAAAGCACCGGCATACACAACCTGGACGCACCGGCGATGATGGCGTAGGTCAACCCTGAAAGGAAAAGTATGTACCATTTGTAATAGGGATTTTGCTTTTTTATCATTATACTTTTACTGTTATCGAAAACGATGGTTCGTCTTTATAGCCGAGGGAATAAATGACAGCCGCGCCCGGCGTACGGCAGATATCGTATTAATCCTATCATTTTTGGCGTACAGGTGACAATAAAAACGGTTTTTGGCTATGCCTAGTCAGTCTATGCTATAATGTGGCTCAAATGACAGTTGCAGTAACCGGCGCTACCGGGCATATCGGCGCTAACCTGGTACGCGCCTTAATCGATAAAGGCATCCCTACGCGCTGCCTGGTACATGTTAACTGCAAGGCTATTGACGGACTGGATACTGAAAAAGTCCAGGGCGACGTATGCGACCTTGATTCTTTATGCCGGGTATTCCAGGGAGTTGACGTAGTCTATCACATGGCGGCATCCATTTCTCTTTCGATGGCGGGCTGGTCGCGGCTGGAGGAGATAAATGTAACCGGGACGAGGAACGTGGTGGAAGCCTGCCGGCGCAGCGGCGTACGGCGTTTAGTTCATTTCAGTTCGATTCACGCGCTGGCGCAGGAGCCTTTGAACACTCCCGTCGATGAAGAACGCCCGCTGGTCGATGCAAGGAAATGTCCGCCTTACGACCGCTCCAAGGCCGCCGGCGAATGGGAAGTGCGGCGGGGAATCGAAAAGGGACTGGATGCTGTTATTGTCTATCCCACGGCGGTCTTCGGCCCGCATGATTACCAGCCATCGTTCTTCGGGGAGGCTTTGATGGCGGTAGCGCGTCGGAAACTGCCGGCGCTGGTTACCGGCGGGTACGACTGGGTGGACGTGCGCGACGTGGTAGCCGGGGCGATGATGGCGGCGGAAATAGCGCCGACCGGCGCGCGCTACCTGCTTTCCGGGCACTGGGTATCAATGTGCGATATCGCAGCGATGATAGAAGAGATAACCGGCCTATCCACCGGGAGGCCGGTCTGCCCGCTGTGGCTGGCACATATCGGCGCGCCGTTTATCGGGGCAATAAGCCGACTCAATGGTAAGCGGCCGCTTTATACCAGCGTTTCTTTAAGAGCATTGAAAAGCAACCATCATATCAGCCACGAACGGGCGACACGGGAACTCGGCTATCAGCCCCGTCCTTTTCGAGAGACACTAGCGGATACACTGCTGTGGTTTAAAGAAAACGGGCAGCTTCAATTGACTGACAAGATAGGAACCGGAGACTCAAAATGAACGAGTCGATGATATATAACAGTCTGCTGTTAGCCTGGTTTATCATCGGGGGAATAGTATTCATCGCCCTGTTATTCATCGCCGCGCCGTACGGTCGGCACGCGCGGAAGGGTTGGGGGTACTCGGTAGGGAACAAGCTGGGCTGGGTGCTGATGGAAGCGCCGGCCCCGATTGTTTTTGCCGTCTGTTTCCTGTTCGGTGATATTAAGAACAGCCCGGTCACGCTGGTCTTCCTGGCACTATGGGAGATGCATTATCTGCACCGGGCTTTCATTTATCCCTTCAGTCTGCGGGGCGCGGTCAAGCGTATGCCGCTGAGCGTTATTGCCATGGGATTCTTTTTCAATATAATGAACGGCTATCTGAACGGACGTTACATATTTAGTTTCTCTGGAGGCTACGACAACAGCTGGGTGGCCGACCCGCGCTTTATCGTAGGGGTAATATTTTTCATCACGGGTTATACCATTAACCGGCAGGCGGACTTGGCCCTACGCAGTCTAAGGCAGCCCGGCGAATCGGGCTATAAAATATCCAATAGCCGGTTATACCGCTGGGTATCCAGCCCCAACTATCTTGGTGAGATAACCATCTGGGTGGGATGGGCTTTAGCGACATGGTCGCTGCCGGGGCTGGCTTTCGCGTTCTGGACGGTAGCCAACCTGCTGCCGCGTGCGCGCGCCAACCATGACTGGTACCGCCGGACCTTCGCCGATTATCCGCCGGAACGTAAAGCGCTCTTGCCCAAAATCTGGTAGGCCGCCGAATTCAAATGAAGTTTCCCCCTTCGCCCCCCTTGATTCAAGCTTTCGCTGGAATGACGATTAATTATTATTTCAAATTATGGAAGAAAAACTATTGACAGAGCGTGCCAGTATCATTAAAATATTATTTGCAGTTCAAGTATTGGACTGCTAATTGAACCAAGAAAGGTGTTTTTAGAGAGGAAGAAAATGGGAAGATTAATAACGGGTGGACGCTGTCCCAAATGCGGCGGCAACCTGTATCTTGATAGTGATTACATCGGCTGGTACGAGCAGTGTCTGCAGTGTGCCTATATGAAAGACCTGGGAGTTGTTTACCAGACCAGGAAGAAAACCGCAATGGAAGTTGCCGAAACCGTTCCGGCCAGGAAACAGAAAAACATTGATAAAAAGCATGCTGCCCCGGATAAATAACGCTTTGTTCATCTAAGGTAATGAAGCCCGGTGTTACCGCCGGGCTTTGTTGTTTATACCGGGTGCCCAGAGCATGTACTAAACGATATAGGGCAGAATCTTGGCGGCAATGCCGCCGATCAATATGGCCGTAGCAAGATTAGCGGCCGATATCGCCAGTGCCGACTTCCAGCCGAACTCTTTCACCAGGATGCCTACGGTAGAGAGGCATGGGATATACAGCATACCGACAAGCGCCAGGACGATAAGCTGAACGGGCGTAAGAACGGCAGCCAGATTGGCCCCGAAAAGCACCGTCATGGTAAGGAGTATCATTTCTTTACGGACAAAGCCGAAAATCAGCAGAATGCCGGCGATGCCGGGCAAGCCCAGCCAGCTGACCGTAAGCGGGGATATGAAGTCGCTGACGGGTTGAAGTATCCCGTAGACATATAGTGTCTGGACGGCTGCCGAGCCAATCATGTAAAGGGGGAAGACCAGGAATATCAGCGAACGGGTGCGCGCCCAGGTCTGTTTCAATACCACGGAAAGGGACGGGAGCTTGAAGGAGTGCATTTCCATAATCAGTCCGGGCGTATCTCCGGGGATGACTTTCACGGCGACCTTGACAGCGATGAACATGACAATAAGATCGATAACATAAAGCGCCAGCGCCCACCAGATATTTACATAGACAGCCACCAGTCCGAGGACCACTATAGTGCGGGCGGTGCAGGGGGCGAAGGTGACGGCGAACGATGCCAGCAGGCGTTCGCGGCGCGTTCCCATGATTCTGGTAGCGGCGATAGCGGGAACACTGCAGCCGAAGCCGAGGATTAAGGGTATGATGGCTTTACCGTGAAGTCCCATCTGGTGCATGGCGCTATCAAGCATGAAAGCGACCCTGGTCAGAATGCCGGAGTCCTCCATGATTGCCAACAGCAAATAGAAGGGGATAACGAAAGGCAGGACTAATGTTACACCGGCGACGAACCCGCCGAAAATTCCGTTCCAGAGGATACTCCAGAACGACCCGCTGATTTGAGGGTCGACGGGCTGGAAAAAGCTCAAGGCATCCGAAAGCAGTGTGGAAAGAGCATTGCCCACGGTGAATGTCCAGAGCAGCAGTCCGGCAATTACGATAACGGACGTAACATAGCCGAACACTCGCTGGGTGGTCAGGCGTTCAAGTCGCTCAACGAAAGTAGGTTTGGATACTGCCTGGATTTGAACATCACCGGCTATCTCATTGGCGAGGGCATACCTTTCCGAGGCGACGGCGGCGAAGCGCGGCTGCTTATAAACTTCTTCCGTTTGCCTGGCAAGTACCTCGGAGGCAGCGATGACTTTCTCCGATTTCGCCCGTACTAGGTCGGTGATGGTGGCATCGCCTTCGAGGAGTTTGAGGGCTACCCAGTGAGATGGGTAGTCCAGGTCGAGATTTTCGGAGTCGATAAGACCAGCTAAAGCTGTAAGGCCGGTATCGATGCCGCCCCGGAACCGCGCTCCACGGCGATGGCGGCGCCGGCGTCCGTGTCGTCCGCGACGGCCCGCTTCGGGAACCGGACGGTCTTTGATAACTTCACCGGCGACGGGTCTTGTTGCTATAGTGTTTTCCGGGGATTTGGCGGTCTCGATGGCCCTGGCAACGAGTTCACGGATTCCCTGGCCTCTAGAGGCAACGGTGGGCACGACAGGTATTCCCAGTCGGTTTTCCAGCCCGGCAGCGTCGATTTTTATGCCCTTCGACTCGGCGAGGTCGATTTGATTAAGGCAGACGACCATCGGCATGTCCATTTCCATTAGTTGCAGGGTAAAAAAGAGATTGCGTTCCAGTACCGGAGCACCGATGACGTTGATAATGACATCCGGTTTTTCACGGGCGATGAAGTCCCGCGTGACGATTTCCTCAATAGAGAAGGTGGAGAGAGAATAAATCCCGGGCAGGTCGACGATGGTGATATTATAGCCCTCGAAGTCAAGGAAACCCTTGGCGCTCTCAACGGTTTTGCCCGGCCAGTTGCCGATAGTCTGGTGTGAGCCGGTCAGTTGATTGAAGATAACGCTCTTGCCCACGTTGGCATTGCCGGCCAGGGCGATTGTTAAATGCTTGCCGTTTCGGCTTACCGGCTTTTTTTCAGGAGCGGCGGCGTGATGTGAAAGCATACTAACCAAGCTGACCTCACGGACTAATTAGCTACTTTTTCCACGAAGACGTTGCGGGCGATTTCATCCCCGAGGGCCAGCCTCGAACCGCGGCAGGCTATTTCCACCGGGCCTTTGAGCGGTGAGACGCGACAGACTTTGATTTTTGTATCAGGAGTAAGCCCCAAATCCAGCAGGCGGCGGAGCACATTATTATCCCCGCGGATAAAGCTGATGAGGCCCTCCTGGTTTTCTTTCAGGTCGGACATCGAGACGACGCTGGACTTGCGCTTGCTAATTTTTTCCGGGTTATCCTGTCCCCATTTGCGGCACTCTTCACAGCTGGAGAAACCGAGGTCGCAGGCGGGGATAAGCTGTCCGTCATCGGGACAGCTGTCCGGCGACTCTAAAGCCTGGCACATGGCGCGGGCGGTCTCATCGGAGAGGGCATGTTCCATTTCACAGGCTTCTTTATGAACTTTATCATTGCCTATCTTCAAGACATCGTGCAGGAACCTTTCCAGAAGACGGTGCTTGCGGGTCATTTTCTCGGCGGAACGATAGCCTTTAGAAGTAAGGGTTACGCCGTGGTAGGGGGAATATTTGACATAACCTTTTTCTGCCAGCTTGTGCATCATCTCGGTGACGCTGGCCGGCGCGATATTAAGCCGTTTGGAAAGAGCGGAGGTGCTGACCGGTTCGGTTTCCCTGCGTAGACTGTATAAAGCTTCCAGGTATTCTTCAGTGCTGTTGCTCATTAAAGACTCCTTTTAGGCAAGCCTAATGTTTAGGTACACCTAAATAATAACATGGATCGGAAGAGTTGTCAATATATGAAAATATAGCTTTGACATATACACATCATGGCGATAATATGGAAACGATGGAGACATTACGAGGAATGAAGTTATGACGGATTTGAATGAAAGAATCGGCACGCTGGCACAATGGCTGGTGGAGTCTAAATACACGGTGGTATTCACCGGCGCCGGCATCAGCACGGAGTCGGGCCTGCGCGATTTCCGCGGGCCGGACGGACTGTGGACGCGGCGCGATAAAGGACTGTCCACGCCAAGGCAGGACTTCACCGACGCTGAACCGAATAACGGACACTATGCCATTTTTGAACTGCAAAAGCTGGGCAGGCTGGACTTCCTGATTTCTCAGAACGTTGACAACCTGCATTTGAAGTCGGGCATCAGGCCGGAAATGCTGGCGGAATTGCACGGTAATTTAACTAAAGTACGCTGTGTGTCCTGCGAGTTTAAGATGGACCGGGAGGAGGGGGAGGAAAAATGTCCTCTGTGCGGTGGCAGGCTGGTATCCACGGTCGTCAATTTCGGCGACTCACTGCCGGCTAAAGACTTGCAGGATTCATATAAACACTCGCAGAAGTGCGACCTTTTTATCGTCGTAGGGTCGAGTCTGGTGGTCTACCCGGCGGCGGATATGCCCGCAGTGGCTATGGAGGCGGGGGCGAAGCTGGTTATCATCAACCAGGGAGAAACTCCCTTCGATAAAAATACCCACCTGAGGTTTACAGAGAAAATCGGCGAAGTGCTGCCGCCGGCGGTGGCACGACTAAAAGAACTGCTCAAGCCCGCCGGCTAATCTCCTGTCCAGTTGTAAACAGTACTCGACCAGACACGGCTGACGGCTGATTCCAGCACGGTACGGCGTGGTTCGGGAATGTCTAAAAGGGGCGGGAGGATGGGTTTATCCAGTTTCATCAGCAGAGGGCAGTATTTCTGGAGCATTAATATCGTGGTGCGAGCGCCGCCATAGACGATATAGTCTATCGACTTTACGTAAGGTTCTAATTGTTCGCGGACATGCCCGCAGACGCGTATAAGGAAGGACTCTATCTGTTTATCGCGGTGGCGTTCGAAACGGTGCGCCGATGACCCTCCCTGGCGGTGCCGTCCGTGGACGAGTCCTGTGCCCACTTTACTGCTTATCAGCTTATCGCCAAGGCAAATGCCGACGGCATACGAGCCCAAACGTATCAATACAACGCCGACGTGATATTTACGTTCGAGCAGCGACCGGAGCGGAGCTATATCAAGCGAGCGGACCAGGCTTTTTTCAGCAACCGGAAACGGGGGAACGATGAGAAAATTCTGCGCGGCACCCCGGAAAACAACGACCCCATGAGGAGAGCGGACAACTATATCTTCTAACTCGCCGGCTATATCAGCAGAAGAGCTTGCTTCTCCAAGCAGAGATTCAAGTTCAGTGGCGGGGAGGCGGGGCGGAATATAAAGCGTCAGGTCGATATCGTCAGGCGCGGCGGCAAGCCTTTCCAGGAAGTCGAGAGTTTTGGCGCGGGTAAGGACTAGCTTTTTTGATTTAATCGCCATTTTATAATCCGACCATAGTAACGCCGTCGCCGCCTTCATCACGGTTGCCCGGGCGGAAGGACTTAGCCAGCGGGTGGGTCTTAAGAAATTCGCGGACAATACTCCTGACCGTTCCGGTGGCGATGCCGTGGATGATGCGGGCCTGGGAAATATTAGCTTGAGCGGCGTCGTTAAGATAGGAATCGAGTAGCGGCTCCACTTCATCGGCGCGCTTGCCGCGCAGGTCGAGTTCCAGGGAAACATGGCGGGAGGGGGGTAATTTAACAGGCGGGGAGATTATTCCCGGTGACGGTGGAGTTGTTTTTACCACGCTGCCCAGGCCGAGTCTCATCCTGGTATTGCCGGCCTGCACTTCTACCTCCTGTGCTTCTTCAGATATAGACGTCACCGTAGCAGTAAGACCGGCCTCTTTTACAATTACCGTGTCCCCGATTTTTATAACGCCGGTATCTTCTTCCGTCGTTTCTCCGGCGGGTGGCTGCCAGGCTGCGCTATCAAGCTGCTCGCGGACTTTTGCCAGGGAGTGCCTGGCCTGCTCCACTCTGGCGGCGGTCTTTTCCTTGCGCAGTTCGGCGGCGGCTTGACGTATCTCTTTATGCAGTTCCGCGGCCTCGCGCACAATTTCATCCCTCTCCATCTGTATAGCCTTACGCTCCTCGGTCTTGAGCCGCTGCAGCTCTTTTTCCAGGTCGGCACTACGCTTAGTTACCTTATCACGTTCCGTTAATAAATCCAGTTCGAGGGAGGTGATTTTCTGTTTTTCCTCCATCAAGTTTGACAGCAAGCCTTCCAGTTCCTGACTGTGCCCGGACAGCAAGCTGCGGGCATCGTTGATGATTTCAGCCGGCAGGCCGAGTCGGGCGGCGGTGGCTAAAGCGTTGCTGCCCCCCGGCGTGCCGATAGTCAGATGATAGGTAGGAGCCAGCGTTTTGGGGTCGAACTCCAGCGAGGCATTATTCAGGCCGGGGGTGGTGTGAGCGAAAGCCTTGAGGTCGCTGAAATGCGTGGTGGCCACCGTGAGTGTGCCGCGGGCGAGGAAGTGACGCAGTATCGCTCTGGCGAGGGCGGAGCCTTCGGCAGGGTCGGTGCTGGTGCCCAGTTCATCGAGGAGCACCAGGCTTTTACTGCCGGCCTGCCCGATAATACGGACGATATTGCCCATGTGCCAGCTGAAGGTTGAAAGCGTCTGCTCGATGCTCTGCTCATCGCCGATATCGGTGAAAACACCATCGAAAATCGGCAGTCGGCTGGAGCTATCGGCTGGAATTGGCATGCCTGCCTGCGCCATGACGCTAAGAAGGCCGATGGTTTTAAGCGTCACTGTTTTACCGCCGGTGTTGGGGCCGGTAACCACCAGCACCGAAAAGCCGTCTCCCAGTTCTACGGAAAACGACACGGCTTTATCGCCGAGGAGCGGATGGCGGGCATTGACAAGTTTGATTGAGCCTGTCTTTATTTTACCGTCGCCATCGCCGGCCGGGGTGGAGATAAGAGGTTCGACGGCATTGAGGCGGCGGGCGTATCTCGCTTTGGCTAATATCAGGTCGAGCTCGGCGGTAAGTGCGATGCTGTGGGTGATGTCTTGAGCATGCGCGCCTACCTCGGCGCTTAAAAGCCGCAGGACTTTTTCAACCTCGTGCCGTTCTTCCGCCACCAGCTCGCGGATGGCATTGCCCAGTCCCACGGTGGCGGTAGGCTCCATGAAAACCGTAGCGCCGGTGTTGGAAATATCGTGGACGATGCCCTTAATGTCATGGCGGTTTTCTACCTTAACGAGGAGGACATAGCGCCCCTCCCGCTCGGTGATGACATCCTCCTGGAGGAAGCGGTCGCCGCGGGGCGAACGGACGATAGATTCCAGTTTTTCCAGTATCTCGCTGCGGGTGGAGCGCAGCTGTGCCCGGATATTTGCCAGCGCCGGCGAGGCGGTGTCCAGTACTTCTCCGGCGGGGTCGAGGCAGGCGCCGATATCTTTTTCAATCTGGTGCAGTTCGACGACGTCCTGGGCGATATTCCAGAGCAGGGGAAAGTCCTCGGAAATGCTCTTGAGATAGCGGCGTAAATCATGCAGGGCGGCGAGAGTCTGCTGGACTTCTACCAGGCTTATGGGGTCGAGGATGCCTTCCAGCGCTGCCAGCCTGACCTTAGCGCGGATATCATGGGCGCTCCCAATGGAGAAGCCTTTATCCAGCGTAAGCAGCTGGCGTGCTTCCGCCGTCTGTTGAAGCAATTGGGAAATACGGTCATAATCCTGCAGCGGCTGCAGATTTAACGCCAGTTCGCGGCTGGCGGAAAAAGAGGTATAGTCAGCCAGAATTTCCCTGATATGGGGAAACTCAAGCATTTCCAGGCTTTTATTATCCATAAAATTATCCGTCAATAAAACGCTGGTCTATTATAGCATGAGAAACGTGTTTTGCTAATATGAATAAAAAGGGGGAGTTTGGAACTCCCCCTTGCTTTCAGGTGTTTACCCGGGCGTGGTTATTTCACAGTTACGTTAATCGTCAGGGTGAAGGCGTCCTTTTCTCCGTTTTCCCAGGGTTGACCGTAGCTGAATTTAATAGTTGCCGAACCGGTACCTTGAGACTCAAACACCCAGACATCAGTTCCGGGAGCGCCCATCAGTTCCGTATCCGGGGCAATATAATCGTGGGATTTCTGCGCAATAACCGCCGCGTTGCTTATTTCAGCGTCTCCCCACTCATAACCGGTGGTAGGATTGGACCCCAGTCTTACGGTCAGAGAGTCGGACTTGCCAAGTTCGACATTCTTGACGATATTGTTTTGCGCGGAAAAATTCTCCAGGGAGAGCTCAATCGTGCTAGCTCCTCCTCCGCACCCGGCCGCCAGCAGGGGCAACAGCAGTATGGAGACCATGCTAAAGATAACTAGCTTTTTCATATATATTTCCTCCGTATCATATTTTTCTATCTATATATAACGGGCATTAAGTACTTAAGATAGTTTTGATATATTAACGATATCAGATATAATGTATTTAGTCCAACATCTAATTAACATGTCAATTCAGTTTTTCAAGAAATTTCATGACGCAAGATAATAGCACACAACCCATAGGACTGCGCTCATTACCCAGGAAGCAGGTATTGATTACCTTCGGCGGCGTAATGCTGGCGATGTTCCTGGGCGCCCTCGACCAGACGGTGGTGGGGACAGCCATGCCCCGCATCATCAGCGACCTGGGAGGCTTCAGCCAGTATACCTGGGTTACCTCGGTATATATTATCTCTTCAGCGGTTGTTGTGCCGATTACCGGCAAGCTGACCGATATTTACGGCAGGAAAATATTTTATATCGGCGGACTGATTATTTTCATGCTGGCTTCTATACTGTGCGGTCTAAGCAGTACCATGAACCAGATTATTATTTTCCGCGCTCTCCAGGGGATAGGGGCGGGTGTTATCATGGCTAATGCCTTCATCGTTATCGGCGACCTTTTTCCTCCGGCGGAGAGGGGGAAATACCAGGGATTCATTGCCGCGGTATTTGGGGTTTCATCTATCGTCGGTCCTACACTTGGTGGTTATATAACCGATACACTTTCCTGGCACTGGGTGTTCTTCGTTAACGTACCGCTGGGCTTAATTGTAATTTTACTGTTTATCTTCTTCTTCCCTAATTTCCGGCCGGACAATCTGAAGCACAGCGTCGATTACCCGGGGGTGGTTCTTCTAATCCTTGGTGTGGTGCCGCTCATGTTGGCTTTATCCTGGGGCGGTGTGGAATATGCCTGGGGTTCGGGGCAGATAATAGGTATGTTCGTTTTTTCTGTGGTTGCCTTGGCGCTTTTAATATGGGTGGAAAGCCGCAGCAAAGAGCCGATTATCCCGCTGGCGATTTTCAAAGACCGCATTGTAGCTATTTCGTCGGTATTGATATTCCTGACATCAGCCGGTATGTTTGGTACTATTATCTTCATTCCACTTTTCTTTCAAGGTGTCCTCGGGGAATCGGCTACGTCCAGCGGCAGCTTTATAACGCCGATGATGCTGGGGGTGGTCTTCGGCAGCGCGATATCCGGTCAGGTCCTATCAAGGACGGGAGGACATTATCGCCTGCAGGGAGTGGTGGGGCTGGCATTGATGGCGATAGGGATGTGGCTGCTTTCCCGGATGAACGTGGATACCACAAATGCGACAGCAATAGCATATATGGTAACTACCGGCTTCGGCCTGGGTATAACGATGCCGCTTTATATGCTTGCGGTACAGAATACGGTGCCATATAAATTGCTCGGCGCGGCCACGTCTTCCACTGCCTTTTTCCGCTCCATCGGAGGGTCGGTAGGCCTGGCAATATTCGGTTCGGTGATGAACAACAAATTCGCCGCAGAATTGCTAACAAGACTCCCCGCAGATTTTGTTGCTAAAGTGCCCCAGCAGCAGATTGATGCCATCATGAATAATCCCCAGATATTGATGGACCCGCAGGCGCAGGCCCAACTGCAGGAGATTATAGGGGGCATGGGAGACCAGAGTAGCGCGATTTTACAGGATGTAACACAGGGATTGCGTGACTCGCTTTCAATATCTATTTCTCAAGTGTTTTTATACGCTCTTGTCGCTATTATCGTAGCGTTTGTCGTCAATCTTTTCATCAAGGAAATCCCCCTCCGCCAGCACCATGATGTCGGCACGGACTATACAGCCAAGAAAGAAGAATAGCGTGTGGTTGGGGTGGGGTGGATATAAGTCCCGGCCTTGAGATATCATAATGAATGCCAAGTGCCAAAAGCCGCTGTAATCATTTCTATTTATCGATAGATTTTTTTCAATGACAGTTAAATCGTTTATAATAAGAAAAGACTGAAAAGCGATTGGCTTCTAACCAGATTTTCCACAGAGTCGAACGAGGAGGTATAGATAATGACAGATTATCCTGCATTGAAAAGAAAGGTAGATGAACTGGCGGCAAGGGTCTGGGATACGGAAGCTATTACAGCCCGTGTCAGAGAGTTGACGAAGAAAGGTATTCTCCGGAAGAAACTGGACCCGAAAGAAATGAAAGCCGATAAAGAGAAAATACTAGATCGCGTACAAAGGCGGGCGGAAGAGTATAACTTTATTTTTAAGAACTGTGCCCAGGGCACGGCCATGGCGCTGTTGGAGGAATTCGGGCTGGGCAACATGGAAATTATCAAAGCGCTGACGCCTTTCCCCGGCATCGGCGGGACTGGTGAAATATGCGGCGGCATTACCGGCAGCCTGATTACCTTCGGGTTGTATTTCGGCAGCGACGACCGGCTGGACTACGAAACCATGAACAGGACTATCATGACTTCGCAAAAATTCATGGCTTATTTTGAAGATGCTGTGGGTCATTTATACTGCTCGGATATTATCGAGACGGTAATATTGGGCAAGCGGCTGAATCCTGGTGAAAGTGAAGAGGCGATGATGGCTTTCTCAGCGGACAAGGGTTTTGAGAAATGCGGACTGCCTCCGGGGTTAGGGGTCAGACTGGCCGCCGGATTCATCATCGATAGTATGAAATAATAACCCGTATTTTTACGCTGGTACCATTTCTTGAGGTTACAATGAATATTTTTCTGGTAGCACTCACTTATTTTGCGTATATCTTCATCATCCTAATGTACGCTGTAAAAGTTATTAAAATAGCCAGGCTGCCGGTGCATTTACGCTGGGAATTGTACCCGGTTATTTCCGAACCTAAAGGCAGATACGGCAGCGCTTATATTGAGGATGAACGGGAGTGGCGGAAAAACCATGGAAAAACAGTACGAAAAGGCATCATATATTTACTGAAAGAAAACCTGAAGTTCAGCGAGTACTTTAAAAGCAACCGGTGGTACTGGCTGGTATTATTTCCCTGGCATATAGGATTTATCCTAATAATTGTCTTTCACATTTTGTGTTTCTTCGGCGCGTTGGTAATGATAGCCGGAAATCCTGTCGCTGCAGATTCTGTATACATTCTTGGTAAGATATTTTATTACGGTATCCTGGTATGTGGAGTGATAAGCTTTATTACCGGCGCTTTCGGCAGCGCGGGCTTAATAATTAAAAGACTGGCCGATAGGGATTTAAGGGCATTTGCCACTCCCCAGAACTATTTGAATTACGTATTCACACTAGTGGTTTTTTTAAGCGGGATATATGCCTGGATTTTTGCCGACCCCACCTTTTATCAATACCGGGAATTCTGGAGAGGGGTTGTTACTCTGAACCCTGTATCCGTTGAACCTGCCACGGCTGCCCATATTATACTTTTTGACATGTTCCTGATATATCTGCCTTTCACACGCTCCATGCATTACATCACCAAGTTTTTTGCCTTCCTCTGGGTACGGTGGGATGACCGGCCGAATTTCAGGGGAAGCAAAGTGGAAAGCGATATCAAGGGATTACTGGATAAACCTGTTAGCTGGTCTGCCCCCCACATAAAGTCAGGGCGAACCTGGGCTGAAATAGTTACTGAGAAGAAACATGACGAAAAAACACCTTAAACTAACCGATATCTCCAAAGAGGGGGATGTACAACTCGACGAAGTTAATATCGATGAGTTGATACCTCTGCCGCCGCCTTATGATAAGAACGAAGGATTAAAGCAACTTACCGATGACCAGAAAGTAAGACTGGTAAACAACCTCGACGGATTCAGCGCTCTTGCCTTGCCGAAGCCAAAAGACAAAGCGGAAGAGAATAAGTACATCGGACAATTTGTGGCGGGGCTCAAGAAGCTGTTAAGCAAGGAAAATAACTGGACCTTTCTCCAGCCGCTGCTCCTTTCGCTGGACTATTGCGCGCGATGCCAGACCTGCAGCGATGCCTGCACAGTTTATACTGCCAGCGGTAAGAAGGACATTTACAGGCCGACCTACCGCACGGAGATATTCAGGCGTCTAATTAATAAATATGCTAAGTCCGGCGGAAAGTTGCGCGCCGCACTCGGCGCGGGAAATATAGAAATCAACTGGGGGACAATTTCCCGGTTGTACGAATTAAGCTACCGCTGCACGCTGTGCCGGCGGTGCGCCCAGATCTGCCCGCTGGGGGTGGATAATGCCCTTATCACCCGGGAGCTGCGTAAACTATTCAGTCAGGAGCTGGGCTGGGCGCCTAAGGAGCTTCATGAAAAGGGCACGGTGCTGCAACTGGAGGTGGGGTCGCCGACAGGTATGCGTCCCGCTGTTGCCATAGATAATATAGAGTTCCTTGATGAGGACTTTACCGAGAGTACCGGTATTAAAGTGGCAACGCCCTGGGATAAAGAGGGAGCCGATGTATTGCTGCTCCACAGCGCCGGCGATATACTCTCTTTCCCGGCGAGCGTTATAGCCTTTACCGTTTTATGCAATGCTGCCGGCATCAGCTGGACGCTTTCTTCCGAGGCGCCGGGATATGACGGCGTCAATTACGGCCTGTTCTATGATGATATTCAACTGGCAAGGATTGTCACGAAACATGCGCAAATCGCTCGGAAACTGAAGGTAAAAAAGATAGTGATGGGGGAATGCGGCCACGAGCATAAAGCCCTGATAACCGTGGCCGACCGGCTGCTTATCGGCGACCTGAATATTCCGCGTCAGGATGCCATGTCTTTCTTAGAAGACATCGTCTTCAGCGGCAAGATAAAATTCGACCCATCGAAAAATAATTTCCCGGTAACGCTTCATGACCCCTGTAACGTCGTTAGAAACCTGGGCATTGTCGAGCCGCAGAGGAGGATTCTACGCTATCTCTGCCCGCAATTCCGCGAGATGACCCCGCACGGCGTGGATAACTATTGCTGCGGCGGGGGTGGCGGCTTGAGCGTAATGTCCGATGTTAATTTCACCGACTGGAAAGTAAATGTCTCCGGGAGGATGAAATTCATACAGATACTTGAAGCCTTCGCCGACCAGCCCGGGCCGGAGGTTGGAAAGTACCTCTGTGCGCCTTGCCTGAACTGTAAACTGCAATTTAAAGATATGTTTAAATATTATGGGGCGCGGGAGAAATCCGGGATAATTTGCGGCGGCCTGGCGGAACTGATAGTAAATGCTATGGTAGATGTTAAAAAGCCATTTATCACCTGGGACGAAGAATAATTTCAAGCGTATTTGATTGTTTTATATTTAATCCGCTATCATTACCTGCGGTGGGCGGGGAATAAATAAAGCTATTTTGTTCTGGAAAGGAATAATTGAAATGGCAAAAATGGAACTAGCGGGTGTGATGCTGGAGGTAGATGAGCACGGCTTCATGCAGGAAACCAATAAATGGAATGAGGATATTGCCAGAGCTTACGGGGCGAAAGAGGGAATCAACGAACTTACGGAAGAGCACTGGACAGCTATCAACTATTTAAGGAATTATTACCTCGCCAACGGCATCTGCCCGATGATTAGAAGACTTATCAAGGAAACCGGGTTCAGCCTGAAGAAGCTTTACGACCTTTTCCCGGAGGGGCCGGCAAATTCAGCCTGTAAATGGTCGGGTGTGCCCAAGGCAACCGGCTGCGTTTAGAAATCACTGGTATATAAAGCCCAACTCCAAGATTATCGAACCGGCAAGATAAAGGTGAAAGTGCTGCCTTTACCGGGCTGGCTGTCAACGCTGATTTTCCCCCCATGAGCTTCCACCAGTCTTTTAGCTATGGTAAGCCCTAGGCCGCTGCCACCGGTAGTCCTGGCGCGGGACTTATCTACCCGGTAAAAGCGCTCGAAAATCATTGGCAGTTCTTCCGTCGGGATGCCTTCGCCCGTGTCCGATACGCTAATAGAAACCATATTGTTTTGATGTTTGGCAGCCGCTGTTATCGTGCCGCCTTTGCCGGTGTGGGCGATGGCGTTATCCAGCAGATTATAAAGCACCTGCTTGATGCGCTGGGCATCGATATTCAACTCGGGGAGTTCCGTAGACAGGTCGGTAATCAGCTTTAAATCCTTCGCGGCTGCCTTGGGCTGTAATGCGTTTACCGTTTCATATATTAAGTCATTGATATTTTCCGGCTGGATGGTCATTTTCAACTCACCGGCGTCAGCAAGGCTTAGTTCCTGCAGGTCAGCGACGAGGCGTGAAAGCGATGATGCCTCTTCATTGAGAGATCGGATAGTGGATTCATCGGGCTTGATAACGCCGTCGCTGATAGCTTCGAGATAACCCTTGAGATTGGATAGCGGCGTTCTCAACTCGTGAGCGACATCGGCCACCATATTGCGTCTCAAGCGCTCGATACGTTCCAGGTCGTCAGCCATAGAATTAAAGGAGCTGGCCAGCTCGCCGAGTTCGCCCTTGTCTTTATAGTCCACCCGGTGAGAAAAATCACCACGGCCGAATCGCCTGGTAGCGCCGATAAGCGCTTTAACCGGCGATAAGATACGCCGGGAGAGCAGGAAGGTAAGTAATATCGCAATAGCGATAGCCACCAGTCCTCCAAAGATAAAGAAACGGCCGATACTTTCAAATGTTATCTGGAGCGCAGCCTGATTGATGTTCGGAAATTCACCGTGAACGACATAGAGCGTGCCGGCGGTATCGGGAGTTATAGTTGATACCCATGGTTTTCCCTTCCTCTGGGGCATAATAATTTCTAGTACCTGGCCGGTCGCGGATATGGGGATTTGCGCCATCTCCTCACCGATTAAATCATCGTTATAGGTGTTGCCTAAAAGCAGACCGTCGGAATCCGCCACTATGACACCGTTTTTATCGGCAAGGATTATCCTGCGCTGATACAATTCGCCCCACTGCTCTATAAAAACCTGGATACCCTCCCATGTATTGACGATCTGGTAATAACTGGAAAGCTCCGACTGCATTCTGGCGTCCTGAGACAGTTCCATGCGTTCTCCCATCTGGGTAATCTCATTGCGTGTGGTCCGGTAGGTAAGGAAAAACGCCGAGCCGATGGTGACGATGATGATGAGAGTGAAAGCTATCAGGAGCCGGAAGTTAAGGTTGTGTGTCACTGTCGGTCTCCAGGAGTTTATAGCCGGCTCCATAAATGGTTTTGATATACCTTGGTTGGCGTGGGTCGGGTTCAAGTTTACGGCGCAGCTTGAGAATATGGACATCGATGGTGCGGTCGAAGCTGTCAAAATCATGCCCCAGCGCTTTTTCGATAATCTGCGCCCGACTGAACACGCGGCCCGGCTCTTTAATGAGCACGCCCAGCACTTTAAATTCGATAGGGGTCAGGTTCAGGGGTCGGCCATCCAGGTAGGCTTCATGTTTTAAAAAATTAACAGTGAGTGCGCCGTGTTCTATTTTATCAGGGCCCCGTTCTCCCGGGAGGCGGCGCAGGACCGCACGCACCCTGGCGGCCAGCTCCCTCGGGCTGAAGGGCTTGGTGACGTAATCATCCGCGCCGATATTGAGGCCGGTCAGCCTGTCATCGTCGGTGGTCATAGCGGTAAGCATGATGATGGGAACATCCGATTCTTTGCGGAGAGTGCGGCATACATCTAGTCCGTTCATGCCCGGCAGCATGAGGTCCAGTACAATAAGATCGGGACGGCTCTCACGGGCCATCTGCAGAGCATTATTACCGTCGTAAGCGGTAAGCACGCGGTAGCCGTCACGGTTCAGATAAAGCTTGACCAGTTCTACGGTTTTAACGTCATCATCGACGACCAGCACTTTTTTCCCTGACATGTCAGAATTCCTGCGTTTATTATTTTCAATTTATGTTATAACATAAATGTTAAGAAAATGTTAATAAAACAGGAGCGGGGAATGTTCCCCACTCCTGTCATCCGACTTTAACTATCAGGCAAACTTTTATATTATTCAGACCAGCAGTCGTGAGACTGAAGACCGAAACCGCCCCCCATTCCGGCTTTTCCCTGGTGCCTGCCGCTGCCAAACATCATACCGCCGCCTCCGTTATTTTGCCCGAACATGCCCATAATATCCGGACGTGAATCCAGCCATTGCTGGAACTCCTCGCTTAAAGCATCCGGCCGAGCGTCCAGCCACGCCTTGAATTCATCCGCCTGTTCCTGGGTTATCTTGCCCTGTTCCACGAGTTTATCAAGGCATTGAGAACGGACTTCAACCCTGTTCTGATTACGTGCCTGCACAAAGGCGTTTTGGAGCTCCTGCGGGTCGATAGCGGTGCCCGTTTTGGCCTGGTAAATTTCCGCTACTTTTTCCATCAGGCCGGTCGTGTTGTTCTCAACCAGAGTCGTGGTTTCATCGTCTGCTCTTGCCACGGCCACCGCTCCCAGCGTCGCCACGAGCATTACTACCACCAGCACTTCTAAGATAATTAATTTCTTATTTCGCCACATAAATTGTCACCCCCTTTCCTGGCTTTCTAACATTAAGATAACAGTGAATTATTTAAATATGATTAAGATTAGGAGAGGAAATAACCGATTTACATATGAACGAGTGATAATGGTCACATACAAAGGGCGTATTGCGGAGTATGATATGCTATATAAAGTATAGGAATCTAGAGGTTTGGAATAGCTGAACATGACAGTTAAGACTAAAGAACTGCAAAAAACCCGGATCCATGTTACCGGCATGACTTGAGCCAATTGCGCGGCTGCCGTGGAGCAGGCCTTGAAAGAAACCGAAGGTGTAAAAAGCGCCGGGGTCAACATTGCCTCGGAAATAGCTTCTGTAGAATATGACCCTGAAAAGGTAAACGTTTCTAAGCTTGCAAATACTATCGTGGAAATGGGATATGGGGTGGCTACACAAAAATCTATTTTCTCGGTACAGGGGATGACCTGTGCCTCCTGCGTTGCCCGCGTCGAAGAAGCTCTGAAAAGCGTCCCCGGCGTGATATCCGTGAGTGTCAACCTGGCCTCGGAGAAAGCTGCGGTAGAGTACCTGGAAGGGACGGATGTAGGGGGGTTCCGCCGGGCGGTGAAAGACGCCGGCTATGAGCTGGGCAGAGAGGCTGAAACAGCGGAAGATGTGACCGCCGCCGCCGAACGCGAAATAAAAAAAGTGAGGAACAACTTCATTCTTGCGGTCGGTCTGGGAATCATCATCATGGCGATAATGTTTTCGCCTCACTTTACCGGCATGGAATATGTGGTATGGGCGCTGGCAACGCCGGTGCAGTTCTGGGCGGGGCTGCGTTTTTATAAAGGGGCGTGGGGCGCTTTAAAGCACCGCACCGCCGATATGAATACCCTGATTGCCGTAGGAACATCGGCGGCCTATTTTTACAGCGTGGTGGCGGTACTGTTCCCATCGGTGCTTACAATCGGGGGCACGGCTCCCAGTTTATATTTTGATACATCGGCGATGATTATCGCTTTTATTTTATTGGGGCGCTATCTGGAGGCGAGAGCCAAGGGGCAAACATCGGCGGCGATTAAAAACCTTATTGGAATGCAGCCGAAAAACGCCCTGGTTGTCCGCGACGGCAAAGAACTGGAAATACCGGTGGAGGAAGTGCAGGTTGGTGACCTTGTCCTGGTGCGTCCGGGAGAACGCATTCCCGTGGATGGAATTATCCGGCAGGGTAATCCGTCTCTCGACGAGTCTATGGTCACCGGTGAAAGCCTGCCGATAGAAAAAAAAGAAGGCGACGAGGTTATCGGGGCAACCATCAACAAGACCGGCAGCTTCCAGTTCGAGGCAACGCGCGTGGGTAAAGATACCACTCTGGCACGTATCGTCCGCCTGGTGGAAGAAGCCCAGGGCAGTAAAGCACCTATACAGCGCCTTGCCGATATTATTGCCAGCTACTTCGTGCCGGTGGTTATCGGCATCGCAATTGTGACTTTTATTATCTGGTACTTTTTCGGTCCGTCGCCCTCGCTTACCTTCGCTTTCTTGAATTTTATCGCTGTATTGGTTATTGCCTGCCCCTGCGCCCTTGGCCTGGCAACACCCACAGCGATTATGGTGGGCACCGGCAAGGGGGCGGAACATGGTATTCTTATCCGGAGCGCAGCGGCGCTGGAGCGACTCTACAAGATAAATACGGTGCTGCTGGATAAAACAGGTACCCTGACCGAGGGCAAGCCCCGCGTTACCGATATTATCGTCAATGATTCGTTTACAGAAAAAGAAGTGTTACGGCTGGCGGCTTCCGTGGAACACGATTCTGAACACCCTCTGGCCGAGGCGGTGGTAAAAGCCGCTGAAGAAAAAGGGCTTTCTTTGACGGCAATCAAAAATTTCAAAGCTATACCCGGGCACGGCGCCGAGGCGCGCCTGGAAGGTAAAAAATACCTGCTCGGGAGTCTGAAATTAATGAAGGACAATAATATAATAGTCGGAGAGCTGGAAGAAAAAGCCGGCGAACTTTGGAATGAAGGCAAAACGGTGATATTTTTAGGAGTGGATGCTAAAGCGGCCGGCATTATCGGGCTGGCGGATACGCTCAAGCCGGGCGCCGCGGCGGTGGTGGCGGAAATAAAGCGGCAGGGCATCGATGTAGCGATGGTGACAGGTGATAACCGTCGCGCCGCCGAGGCTATTGCCAGGCAGGCGGGCATCGAGCGTGTCCTGGCGGAAGTCCTGCCGGAACATAAATCCGAAGAAGTCGAGAAACTCCAGGAAGAGGGCAGGGTGGTGGCGATGGTCGGCGATGGTATTAACGATGCCCCGGCTTTAGCCCGGGCGGATGTCGGCATCGCTATAGGCACCGGCACTGATGTCGCCATGGAAACGGGGGACATTACCCTTATCCGCGGCGACTTAAGCGGTATCGCGGCGGCGGTTGCTTTAAGTCGGAGCACCATGAGGACTATTAAACAGAACCTCTTCTGGGCCTTTGCTTATAACGTGCTGCTGATACCGGTGGCGGCCGGTGTGCTTTATCCGGTTTTTCACAGCAGCGGCGTACCTTCGGGACTGAATTTCATCCTTGGCGATTACGGGTTCCTGAATCCCATAATGGCAGCGGTGGCCATGGCGTTAAGCTCGATTACCGTGGTCTCTAACTCGCTGCGCTTGAGGGGTTTCAGGCCTAAACAAATAAAATAGATTTCATGGAGGTGTAAAAATGGCCATCGATCTGGTATGTAAGATGACGGTTGACGAGAAAAAAGCGGCGGCTATATCCGACTATAAAGGCGTCAAATACTACTTCTGCGCGGTGGGCTGCAAGAAAGCGTTTGACAAAGACCCGGAGAAGTATCTGGGCAAGAAATAGATATTTGAATTAGTTGTTAAAGCGGGAATAGCTTTACATAAAGCTACACAGTTTGTGAACGTTTCCGCAGCAGCAGTAAAACGAGAATACCAGCCCCGCCCAGCACGCCCACCCCGATTACTATCCAGCGGTTTCCCATGATGTCCTGCCACATCGGCAAACCACTGCCGGAGTATTCGGAGATTTCATCGAGGGCATTAATAGGCAGATTGGAGGGGATTCCGAAATCTAGAGCGGGGGGCAAATCATCGGCATCTATAGTCCCCGGGGGGATTGAAGCCGTCTCGTTCGAGGTAGCGTTGTCTGTAGTTTCCACGGCAGATTCATCCGGCGGTTCTATTACAGTTGTCTGGAGAGTAACGCTGTTTTCATTATTGGACTCATCAATTTCAACGATATTATCTTCTGCATCTGCAATTACTTTAAAGACATTCTGTCCCGCCAG
>MGMR01000017.1:8198-8390 GCA_001796495.1 Chloroflexi bacterium RBG_13_51_18 | reverse complement strand
TCATTCGCCAGATTCCAGGGGAGTGTACGCGTAACTGTGCCTCCGGGAATGATTTCATCAATATAGTGTTTGCCAATGTAGGAACCGTCTATATAGTATTCTAAGTAGCATCCGTCCGACTTGGCAGTTCCCTGGTTGATAATGGTAAAAGTGATGGTCAAAGCATCGCCTTGTGAAGGGATTTCCGGCGAC
>MGMR01000017.1:1744-8178 GCA_001796495.1 Chloroflexi bacterium RBG_13_51_18 | reverse complement strand
CAGGTCCGGTGACAGCACTGATATAACTATTTCCTTGGCGTTGTTGTCTTCATCACTTTCATAGTTGTAATCATTGTAATCGGCAAACACCCTGATAGTATGTGTACCGGGCGTGGCTGTCCAGGTGATTGTGTTGGTAACGGTAGCTTTAATGCCAAGGCTCTTAATGGGAACGATTTCTATCATTACACCATCTACATAATAGGCTAGGTGCGATGTTCCGGCTTTAAGTGTGCTGTTGTTTTTTATCTTGGTGGTGATGGTAACCACGTCACCGACGGAGGGATTTTGCGGCGTACAGGTAAGGCTCGTTATCAAGAAATCAACGGCAGGTGGTTCGGCAAGGGTTAGTGAAGCTACCTTTTCATTATTTGTTTCATCACTTTCGGCAATATAGTTATTCGGATCGATAATGGCCCTTACCTTCAGTGGCTCGGTAGAAGTAAGATAATCGATGTTTACGCTGGCTGTTTCTCCAGCGGGAATCGGGCCGAGTTTTTTATTTATCTTATAGCTATATTCTGCGTAAAAATCGAGATAGCATTCGTTTACGGCTCTTTTTCCAGCGTTCTTGACAGTTACAGTATAAGTCATCCGGCTGTTTATAGTCGGTTGTGTCGGCGTCCATGTAATGCTTTCAATAAGGAGGTCGGCCAGAGCCACCGCTGGAAGGGTTATAGTATACGTATTATTTGATTCATTGCTTTCGTAGACCTGGTTGTCAGGATCGATAATCGCGGTGAATGTATGCTCTCCCGTGTCCGGCAACCACGAATATGTTCTTGTGTCTGTAGTGTTGGCATTCATGGAATTGATGGAAATAGATGATTCCAGTACTCCATCTACATACATATTCAGCCAGGAATTATATGCGGTGCCCGTGCCCTTGTTTTTTACGGTGACATGCATGGTAATCGGATCGATATCGGTGCGGTTCGGGGGCGACTGTATTATCGAATATATAATCAGGTCGGGTGGAGTTGTTGCGTAGGTTGCCGAAAGATCGTTATTCGTTTCGTCGCTCTCTATAGAATAATTCAAGACATCAACGGTTGCTTTAAGAGTATGTTGCCCGGGTTGCGTTGTCCATGCATAGATGAATGTCTTGTATTCACCCGGATTGAGGCGTACACCTTCCTGCTGGCCTCTGGAAGACCCGTCGATAAAGAACTCGACCCAGCAGGGGGCAGAGGATTTATTGCCGCGGTTTTTCGCTGTCACCGTAAATGTTACCGATTCGCCGGCTGAGACGTTTTGCGGCGACCAGGTAATTGATTCAATAATAAGGTCTGGGGCGAGGACGGGAAATGCGTATATTTTTATATTATTATCTTCGTTTGCCTCGGCAATAACGTTATCGCTATCGATAATCGCCTTGATAAAATGATCTCCGGCGGTTGCCTGCCAGGTTATGGTATTTACGGCGGTATCGCCGGCGGCTATGGAATTGATATAGGCATTGCCGATAAAGCTGTCATCGATGTAATATGCGATGCGGGATACGGCGGCCTGGCTGTCTCCCTGGTTTCTGATAGTTGCAGTAAACGTAACCGTGTCCCGGATTGATGGCGTTACCGGCGACCATGAAACAGAATCTATTACAAGGTCAGGGCCGGCGCTGGCGGAAGCTCGTCCGTTCAGGAGCGGTACCGGAGTAACAGTTAGAAAAACGGTTAAAAGACACACTAACGCCAGTACACCAGGCCAGGCACGGTGCTTTAAATAACTCATGGTTTTTTAACCTTCACGTGTCGGTTAGTAATAGCATACTCCGGCAGATATAAAATGAATTGGGATTTAACACGGAATTGGAGATAGTGCTAGCACCCATTTATGCGGGGATACAGTGGATAGTCAAGAAAAAAAGATGTAATGCCTGTATTCTGGAATTACAAATAAATAGGAATTTTCGGTTTTTGACATCGCCAAAGCCATGGCAGGTCGTTAAATCACGCCATCGTCATTGAGCTTGGCTATTTCTTGCTCGGAAAGACCCAGCATTTCAGAAAATACTTCCTGGTTATTCTCCCCGAGGAATGGGGCGTGATAGTCTATTTTCCCGGGTGTCCTAGAGAGTTTGAATAAAGAACCGGGCGTTTTTACCTTGCCGGAGATGGGCTGGTCTACCTCGATAATCATGTTCCGACTCAACAGCTGCGGGTCCTTGCAGACCTCGTCGAAGGATGGCAGGCTGGTGCAGGGCACATCGGCTTTTTGAAGGATATCCTCTATTTCATGCGTAGTCTTTGTTACTGTCCAGGCAGAAATTACGTCGTCGATTTCCTGTCGGTGCTGGAAGCGTTCGTTCTGATTCGCGCCGAGAGGGGTGTTGATAAGGTCTTGCCGGCCCATGGCGGTGTAGAGCCGGTGGACCTGGGCAAGCACGCCGGCATTGATATACACCCTGCCGCCGTCTTTAGTAGTGTAGAGGTTGCAGGGAATCATCGCGGCGTGGCCGTTCCCTAACCGCGGCGGGTTTACTCCGTTAAGGAAGTAATAGGGTGCAAATTCGATGGAGGTCAGTTGCCAGATGCAGTCCTGCATGGAAATATCGATAGTCTGGCCCTCTCCCGTCTTTTGCCGGTGGTACAGGGCGCCGATTATAGACATCGCAGCAAAAAACCCTGAAGAAAAATCGGCAATGGAAACGCCGCACCTGGCAGGATTATCCGGGAAGCCTGTTACCGCAGTCATACCCCCCATCGCTTGGGCTACAGGGTCGAAGCCGGGATAATCGCGGCGCGGGCCGGTTTGGCCATAGGCGGAAATAGAAGCGTATATCAGTTTTGGATTGATTTTGCAGATTACCTGACTGTCAAGCCCCAGCTTTTCCATTGTCCCCGGGCTGAAATTCTCCACCAGCACATCCACCTGCTTGACCAGTTCCTTGCAGATATCGCGGCCTTTTTCCGTTTTCAGATCTACCGTAACGCTTTTCTTGCCGCGGTTGAGGATAATAAAAGGCCCTCCTTCATTTCCCTTGGTATGCGGGATATCATATCTTATAAGGTCACCCGCTTCAGGTCTTTCAACCTTGATTATTTCAGCCCCCAGGTCTCTCAAGAGCAGCGTGCAGTACGGGCCGGAATATACCTGTGTAAAATCCAGTACTCTAATACCTTCAAGAATGCTGGCCATTATTCCTCCTCAAGGTTTATGCAAAGTATCTGGCATGACAGTAGGTGCCAGAATCATAGCTTACTAAATTATACCATTTATTATTATCGATTGACAGCTTGATTATGTTAAAAATGTATATAACGTCGGAAACGTAGCGTGTTTTTAAGGTGAAGTGGTTTGACACTGCCTGCTGGCGAGTTATAGTATATTGGCAACGCAAAGAAAAAGCGTTGTCCCCAAAAGCCTTACAATTCGTACCGGATCACATTCAGGAGGATGATGAAACATGGCAGCAAATAAATACGATAAATACTTTTTAACGGATAGTCCGTGGAAAAAGTTTGAATTTATCATGGGACCGATTATCCAGCGTATGGACTCCAAGACTATCGCAGGCAGCAATTTCTATTTCATCCACTGGGTCCTGCCTCATGATCAGCCTAGGATGAAGATAGGTCACCCTTCGCACATACACAGTGAAGCCGAATTGTTGATACACATTGGTACCAACCCGGACGACCCCGATGATCTCGGGGCGGAGGTGGAATTGTACATGGGGCCGGAACTCGAACGGCATGTTATCACCCAGACAACTGTAGTATTCATCCCGCCGAATTTTATCCACGCTCCCTGGAATCCCCTGAAGACCACCCGCCCCTGGATTTTCATAGAAATCAACCAGGGGCTAAGTCATACGGAGAAGTTCTATCCTCAGCTGCTGACTAAAGAGCACCGGGCTCAGCTTGACTGGAATTTCTGGCATGATGATAGCATGAGTGCCGGCTATCCGAATATGGACAAGCCGGAAGGCTGGAAATTCGAAGGCCGTGGGCATGGATAAAAGATAAAATAGTAATCACCAGTAAGAAAGAAAAAGGAGAAATTTAGGAAATGGCAAAGACGAAGTTCGGGCATTTTATTAAAAAGCTGGCCTATAATAAATTACCCGGCGATGGCAAGTCCGAGTATATTACCTGGCCAAAAGGCACCGACCTCGAAGGACTGAACCTGAATTTCGTCTGGGGATATCACCACAAGAAGGGCCCATGGGGTATTGGTGGGGAATACGGGCATGTCCATCCTTACGGTGAGGTGTTTGTCTTTACCGGGCTCGATTACGATAATCCGAATACTCTTGGGGCGGAAATTGAGTTATCGCTGGGGGACGATGATGAAACTCATATTATCACCTCTCCCTCTATCGTCGTGCTTCCTGCGAGTACGGCGCATTGCCCCATAGTCGCTAAAAAGGTTGCCAGGCCTTATGGTTTCCTGGCTATTTCCTGCAGCGCAGAAGACAAGACCAGCGATTTGGATAAACGCGGTCACGTGTCGCCTCTTGTTAATAAATACGGAGACCTGATTAAGCGGATGGAGCTGCGGGACATGAAGCGTAAAAAAGGCGGCAATGCCGACTTCATGGGGTATTGGACCGGAAAGGGCACTCCCGGTTTCCAGCTTAATTTTACCTGGGCTTTCCACCGGGGTACCGGCCTCTGGCATGAGCATGACCCGCACGTGCACCCCAACGATGAAGCGCTGGTCTTCGTGGGTCTGGACCCGGAAAATCCGGACTACCTGGGAGCGGAAATGGAGATACGCTTCGGCGAGGAGCAGGAGGTGCATGTCTTTGATACGCCCACCGTCGTCGTCGCCCCCAAAGGAGTGGTCCATTGCCCGCTAATCACCCGGAAAGTGGAAAAACCCTACGGCTTCACCGCCATTTGCCTTGCCCACGAGCATGATACCACCTGGCTGGGCGGGAAAAACGGCCCGGTAACCTCACATTAGAATTAAAAAACAATCAAGCCCCCGGGGATTATCTTCGGGGGCTTTACTTTATCACCGGCTTAGTCTCTTACCCAGTAATGACCTTCCTGGATATTAGTATCTGCTTGTTGTTTCAGCAGCAGATAGCTTTTCTCGCCGGTTAATTTGTAGAGTTCATCATAAGTTCTTGATTGTTCGAGATATACCTCTTTTGTGGGGAAGGCATGTTCATCGTTCTTAATCGCTACCAACCTCGCTAAAGCCTGTTCGCGGTTACGGAGCATTCTCAAATATTCCGCAGGCTTGCCGCTCCGCTTGGCAATTTCATTTGCCTGATTAAAATCGTCCCTGGCGGCTTTAGCGTTGTCCGGATTCTCTAGGTCTTCCAGATTTGCTATGCCCCGCCCGTTGCGATAAGACCAATCATCTGGTCTTAAGTCGATAGCTTTATTGAAATGCGGCAAGACACTTTGTTTGATATTTTTACCCTTATTGAGTGCTTCCCATCCCTGGTCGGCGGATTCCTCTGCCTGCCGCATATTATTCAGCACGCGGGCGGCATCGATGGCGGCATCGCCTTCTTCATCGCCGGTGGAACCGAGGCCAAATGCTTCACCAACGGCAAATCTTGTGACAGCGCCGTAGTTTGGATTGCCGTCAGTATCTGTAATATCGTGGACGATCGCCCACAGTTTAGCCCAGTAAATCAAATCCTGGGCCTCGCCGGAATCGCAGGCGCTTAAAAACGGCATCAGTCCGATTATCAAAATGCATAATATAAGTAAAATCCGCCGCATGTTCTGTATTTTGCCCTCTCTTATTTAAGCTGGTCTTTTATCATCCCGATAAACGCCCACAGGTCATCGGTGCCCACATCAACCTGTTCCATGAGCTGGTTATCGGTAAGGTTACCTTGGGAATAGGCGTTGATGGCATCCATGGGAACAGTAGCTGCCACCAACTGCCTGCCTTCTTCATCGTAATAAGTGATTGCCGCTCGGTTGATGCCGTCACCCTGTGCCTGTGATATCACTGCCAGGAAATCTTTAACGGGGTCGCCGCCGGAGTAACTACCAAAGGTGAAACCTTTAGAAGCATCCAGGACAATCATTGCCAGATTATGGTCTGTGCCGGCAACAGGCAGCACGTAGACTTCAACGCCGCTGGTGTTAAGGCCGGCGGCCTGCAGGTTGTCCATAATAACGGCCGCCTTTTCACTATCGGGCGTCATGGTAAAAAGATTGTCCGCCGGTGATTTTATCAGGCCGATTTTCTGCGGTATCCTGAAATATTGCAGGACCGCAGCTAATACAAATAGGACTAATATCAAGAGGATTATTTTACCGAAAGGAAAGCCCTTTTTCTTCGGGGGTTTTGTCTGGGTTTTAGAGTCTTTACTCATATATGTAAAAAGAGCACGTTTAACTTTTTTCCGAATGTTCCGCTATTGCCGGATAGAACATATTTAATACAAGTATGGATTGCGTAAGTCACAAGGCTGTTACAAAAAAAGGCGGGAACATCACAAAAAGATAACAGAAAAG
>MGMR01000017.1:1357-1685 GCA_001796495.1 Chloroflexi bacterium RBG_13_51_18 | reverse complement strand
TAAAGCCTTGCCCGCCAGCTCGTGGTTGGCATCTACAGTAATGGATGAAGGCCCGATTTCTATAATGGTGGCTGTTAATTGCCTGCCGAGGTCATCTTGCAGCGGTATCCGCTGTCCGACTGTAAATGTCAAGCCTTCCGGGAACTGGTCGCGGCCAAGTACGGCGATGAGGTCATCACGGTGCGGCCCGTAGGCTTCTTCCGGCGGGAGAGTGACCGTCTTGATATCGCCTACTTTCATGCCGCGGACGGCATTATCAAATCCGGGAATAACCTGGCCGCTGCCGATGGTGAAGGTAAGCGGGGTCTTGCCGATTGATGAATCGAAC
>MGMR01000017.1:0-1176 GCA_001796495.1 Chloroflexi bacterium RBG_13_51_18 | reverse complement strand
GAGGGATTTTGCTTTAACATTCCAGCCCCGATACAACCGGGGTAAACTAAGGCTGGAATCCACTCAATATTCTTTGTACCCCTTGTTTCTCCAGTACGGATTATCACTCCACGTACTACCAAGTACGCTTACAGGACTAATATGATGTTTCTCAAGAGTATCAGTGAAATATTCCAGCGCGAATTTATCAGATTCACGCAATTGCCATTCAGGATTAAGCAGGTTAACTTTAGCCTTAATCGCATACTCG
The DNA here is from genome assembly GCA_001796495.1 of Chloroflexi bacterium RBG_13_51_18. Classification (GTDB taxonomy): domain Bacteria; phylum Chloroflexota; class Dehalococcoidia; order Dehalococcoidales; family RBG-16-60-22; genus RBG-13-51-18. The sequence continues at coordinate 926 of MGMR01000017.1, read as the reverse complement.
AATTCTATACCGGACACGAACACATAGGAGTTATAAAAAATCATAGGGGCATCTTTCAGCCAGGTTCTCGGAAAATATAGAGTCCCTTGATTCCCGATATGCCGCCACATTGCCGTTTCATTTTGTATTTCCAGACGGTTAAATGCAACACGGCAATTCTCTTTTTGAACCTTGTACATATCAATCTCTGTTACAAAATCCGTTGAATAGCCTTTTTGGATAAAAAGTCGGTCCATTTTTTCTTTTACATCTAGCAGGTTCAGGGTAAAGCAATCTATATCACGATGCTCCCGTAAAAAACATCCCTCCATGATGTCTATTACCATTCCGCCCCAAATAAATGTTTGGGTGGAACATAACCCGGATATATCAAATATATCCTTAAGGGCTTGAAGCTGTTGCTTTTGATTATAGGAAAGCATGATTTATTGTAACAGGATACGCATAAATAACCAAAAGTTACTACAAATAAAAAACCCCGGCTTTTAACACCGGGGTTTTGCTTAACAACTCGATAGCGGCAGGAAAGAGTGCGCTGATTGTTTAGGTCAGCGACCGACCTAGGAGAATTGGTTTCACACCATTTTTCATCTCCCTAGAAAGGAGGTGATCCAGCCGCAGCTTCCGCTACGGCTACCTTGTTACGACTTCGTCCCAATCACCGACCCCACCCTAGACAACTGCCTCCCCGAAGGGTTAGCACATCGGCTTCAGGTGTTGCCGACTTTCATGACGTGACGGGCGGTGTGTACAATGCCCGAGAACGTATTCACCGCGCCAAGCTGATACGCGGTTACTAGCAACTCCAACTTCATGCAGGCGAATTGCAGCCTGCAATCCGAACTGGGGGTGGTTTTGAGGATTGGCTCCGGATCGCTCCATTGCAACCTGCTGTACCACCCATTGTAGCGTGTGTGTGGCCCAGG
>MGMR01000016.1 GCA_001796495.1 Chloroflexi bacterium RBG_13_51_18 | reverse complement strand
CCTCCGGCAGCAGCGCTAATCTTACCAGCTCTTTTAACAACTACAGCTACGTTATCCCCGGTCAGTATTTGACGGGCAGCTTTAAAATCCGTTTCTATATCGCCGGTTTCGGCGCCGGGAAATACTGCGATATCGACAATATAAAAATCACCCCGTCTTATGGCGCGGCAGACGGACTCGACTTTTCTCTTTCTGCCAACGGCGGCACGGACTGGAGCAGCAATATACAGGCTTTCCGCGGCAATATTGGCTCGTCTTTTTCAACCTTTACCTATTCGCTTCCCGCTCAATATATCGCTTCCAGCAGCTTTAAATTAAGGTTTTACCTGGTGGGCATGGGCAGCAGCCAGCAATACGCCAATATCGATAACATCAAAATAATCGTCAGGACGCCGGACACTTCAATCACCTTCAGCATTAACGATGTTCAGGTCTACCTGGATGCTGAAGGCGACGCGCAGGCCGGGGCCCAGCCGCTGACCGCTTTCAGCGGCTCCATCATCGTTAATGAGTCCTGGGGAGGGTATTCCTACGCCTGCACCCGCGATGTCTCCAGGCTGGTGAAGACATACCCCATCGTGCCCGGAGAGACGCACCATACCGGCAATGCTAAATACACCGTCGGTGACGTTCAGGCTAACACTGGTGAGCACGTTTCCTATGCCGGCTGGTCTCTAATCATTATCTACGGCAGCCCGGCGACGGCGGGGCATTATCTTTACCTCTATGACGTGTTTTCCTTTAACCCGCAATATACCAACCTGGACTTCGATTATGACGGACAGCCGGGTGGGGATATTACCGGCTTCCTTTTCCCGGAACCCATTAGAAACAAGTACGGCGATATTGTGGAGTCGGTAGCCGCCAAGCTGACGGTGTTTGTAGGGGAGGGCGATGCCTGGTTATACGGCTCGGTGCCGAATACCGATTGTTTAAGAATTACCGGGCAGCAGTCCGCCAATAGTAAATACCTTTCCAATGACTTGAGCCCTTATTACAATGTCTGGAACTCGATATCATACCCCGGAACGAGTGAGGCGGGCGTCGACATCGATTCATTTGAAATACTCTGGATAGACAATATCCTGACGCCGAATGATACCAGGGTGCATCTGGACCTGTACTCCGGGCAGGATGCCTGGAACCTGATATATTTTATCCTGTCCGTCCGCAGCGAGACCGTTACCCGCGGTACCGAACACTACATAATCGGCAACTAGTCATTCCGGAGTGATTCGAGCGGGTCTTTTTCCACAGTGTAGATGTTGTTTCTTACGTTGCGCTGGTGCGGAATCGCCAGGCGGCTATTATTCCGAAGATTAGGGCAAATACCAGCAGCGCCAGCATCGACGGCAAAGCGTCACCGAAATCGGCCCCGAACAGCATAAGCTTGTTGAAACCGCTGGTCGCCCAGGCATGGGGTGTAATTTTAGCGATGTTCTGCAGCCATTCCGGGTATAAAAAGGAAGGCCACCAGCAGCCACCCAGAGGCGCCAGCAGCAGGGAGGTGAGTACCGCCAGAGAGGCGGCGCTGCGCATCGTCCTCGCCAGTGTTGCCAGCATTAAAGCAAAAGCGGCGGACATGATAACCATTAACACGGAAAGGATAATAACCGCCGGCGGGGACAGGCCGAGGTCAACATTAAAGACCAGGATGCCCACCACCCAGAAAATAATGATTTGAATCAGTCCCCTTATAAACGTGCCGGTGTAGATGCCTCCCAGTATCGACTCTCTTTTAACGGAACTGGCCAGCAGTCTTTCCAGGGTATGGTTCTGCCGCTCCCAGACGATTCTCTGCGCGGATACCGCCGCGGCAAAAAAGACAAACATTACAAGGTAGCCGGGTATCACGAAGTCGGATGCGTTGCCCGCCTCAACATCGCCCACGTTTACAATTTTATAAGTCAGGAAAGAATCGCTTCCTCCGGGCGCAGCGCCGGACATGGCTGCATTCAACAGCTGTTGCGTGGCCCGGTCGATGCTTTCACTATCGGCGGGTATCGCGCCGCTCCCGACCAGCAGGCTGATGCTGGCATCTATGACGACCTTGTCTGTGCTTATTTGCGATGATATCGCCCCGGCGATGCTGTTTAGGGCCGCTCTGGCATACGTCGCACCGGCATCGGAAAATATTTCCAGTTTGGTTTTTTCACCCGTCATTACCGATTGAGTGAAATCCGCCGGAAAGGCGAGTAACCCTTCCAGTTCCCCGTCTATTACAGCCTGGCGGGAGGCTTCATAGTCCTTGTCCCAGATGATTACCGGGTCGCCGGGTTTTAGCAAAGACTCGTCGGGGGTAACAATCGCGCCGATTATCTGCTGGCTCAAGCCGCCGGACGCCTCACGCGTGGCCATGTGCAATTCAACTCTGTTGTCCTCGCCCCCCGTCCCCTGAAGGAGAAAAGTGAACAGGACAATAAACATGAAGGGGAACACGATGAAGAAAAACACGCTGGCGCGGTCCTTGGCGAATATCTTCAGGTCTTTCAGGGCGATGAACCATATATGTGTCAGGTGTTTCATATCTTCTTATTTACTCCCCGGTACCGCCCGGAAAATCATGCGGCTGATGAACAGTCCTGCAACGGCTACGCCGGCCAGTATTACCAGCTGCAGCCACACGTCGCCCAGCGCGCCTTCCTGGGCAATTATCGTCGTATAAGCTTTGTTGGCATAGGTGTTGAGAGAGAACTTGCCGATGGTAGCCAGCACCGAGTCTTCCCCCACCTGGAAGAAGGTATTGCCCATCATCACCATGAACATCGTGACAACGACGGCAATCCAGTTGGCCGCTTCTTCGGTACGGGAAATAGCCGCGATAATCATTCCCAGGGCCGCCGCCGCCGCCGCGAAAACGAAAGATATCACCAGGCAGGCTAAAAAGGATACAGGGGTAAACAGCCGGAATACGGCGTAGGATAATATCAATAGAATCAAAGTCTGGATAAAACCGCGGGCGGTAATAGATATAAACTTACCGAAAAAGAGTTCACCGGCGCTAAGTCTGGTGGTTAGCAATCTTTCCAGCGTGCCCCGCCGCCGCTCTTCCACGATAGCCTGGGCGCTTAAAGACAGCGCGAAAAGGACATACATGGTAATGATGCCGGGCAGGTATTGATTGATGAATTCGGTGCTGCCGCCGACTACTTCTTCAGCGACGCCTAAGGAAGGTTGCTGGCGTTCCTCTTCCAGTAAGCTCCGGACGGTTAACTCGATATCGCTTTGAGGTATATCATTCCCTTCCAGGTTGCCCTCCACCCGGTGCAGCGCCTGGAATTCCTGGTCGATTTCCCCCGCTATGCTGCGGATAATGCCAGCCAGTATCTGCCCTTCCAGTCCGCCGTTGCCCCTCTGTTTAAAGACCAACTCGGCTTTACCGCCGGACGACAGCGTCTCCGAGAAATCAGCGGGAATGAAAAGGGCTAATAGTATATCCGACCTTTCGAGTTTTATATCCGCGTCGGCCGCGGTCATCACGTCGATACTTATGCCGTCGATGCTATCCAGTTTTTCTATCAGCTGCTGCGAATAGACCCCGCTGTCCTCATTCACGATATTGGCGGTGGCTTTGAACATCGTCTCTCCGCCGAAAGCGCCGTACATCAGGGCAAAGGTAAGTACCGGAAGAAGCAGGCCGAAAGCCAGGTCGCCTTTATCCTGCAGGTAGAGGCGGACCTCATTAAGAGTAATGAATAAAGCTCTTTTCATATATCAGCTAATCGCGCAGGCTGCGCCCCGTAAGCTTTAAGAAAACGTCTTCCAGCGTCACTTTTTCCGGCGACCCTATTTGCTTTTTCAAATTATAAGATGTATCGAGCGCAATAATTTGCCCGCCGTCCATGATAGCGATGCGGTTGCAGAGTCGGTCGGCTTCCTCCATGTAGTGGGTGGTATAGAGAATGGTCAAGCCTTTTTTCTGCAAGCCCTGGATATTTTCAAAAATATGATTCCTCGACTGCGGGTCGATGCCTACCGTCGGCTCGTCCAGAAAAAGCAACTGCGGACTGCCCATGAGCGCAATCGCTAGGTTGATGCGCCGCTTCATGCCGCCGGAGAACTTGCCGACTTTTCCCTTTGCCCTTCCTTCCAGTCCCATTAGTTTCAGGTTTTCCATCGCTTGAGCTTTGGCTTCTTTCCCTTCCATTCCCGCCATCCGCCCGAAAAATACCATATTATCGAGGGCGGAAAGGTCTTCATAAAGCGCCAGGTCCTGCGGGCACACCCCGATGATGCTGCGTACGGCTTCCGCGTCTTTTTTTACGGAATGACCACCGATGATAATTTCGCCCTTATCAGCTTCCAGGACCGTCGAAAGCATGCGTATCGTCGTCGTTTTGCCAGCGCCGTTGGGACCCAGTAAACCGAAAATTTCACCTTTATAGATGGAGAACGAAACGCCGTTAACCGCCTTGAGGTCTTTAAAGCTTTTATAAAGGTCTTTTACGACCATGAATTCTTCAGCCATAACCTTGCCTCCGCTATTCACGAGTGAAAAAGGGGAAATACTGCGACCATTATATACCTAGAGATACGAGGGATACAAGACTGTTAGGAAATAATTACCACAAAAAGCGAAGCCCCCGTTTTTCAGGAGGCTTCGCACGGCATTTTTCTATTTAGTGTTATTTATGGCCAGAGCACTTTAGCAACATCGTCCAGCCCGAGGTCCATTAAAGCCTTTTTGCTAGGCCTGCCTGTCTTGGGATCCCAGCCCATCTCCTCATAGTACTCTTTAGCCAGTTCCGCTTCGTCCAGGGTAGCGCCGGCGCGCGGCCCGACCTTCTTCGGCGGTTTGCCCAGCATCCTGTCGTGGTGCTTCCACGGCGTCTTGATGCCTTCCCGCACGTTGAAAGCCTGCTTCATCGTCTCGATGCGCGCGCCTGTTTTGACCAGTTCATCCAGGGTAATATCCCAGCCGGTGATAGTCCTGAAAGCTTCAACCAGGTCGTTGATGTGCACGTAGGCGTCACCGATGACAATCATGCAGATGCCGGCCGCATTGTATGCTTGTGTAATGCCCACGCCTCGTTTATGAGGCTTGCCTCGCCCTTTCAAGGATTGGAAGTTATATTCCGGTAAAGCGCCGGCAGGCAGCGGCCCTTCGCCGCCCTGGGTGTGTCGCCCCGGCGTCGGGTTTGCCCCGTAGCCGATACCGAACATGAGGCCGCCCCGTGAGTCATGAGCGGGATATTCCTGTCCGCCTATGTGTATGGCGTATTTTTCAGCGCCTTTGCCGATTTTCTCCGCGGCTTTCTTTACGCCGTCGGCAAGAATATCGCCGAAGCCCTCTCGCTTGGCCATTTTTTCCGTCATGGCGATAATGGCTTTGGGGTCGCCCCATTTCATTTCCATGCCGGTATCTTTCTTGGTGATGATGCCTTTATCGTAGCACTCCAGGGCTAATGCAATGCACGCCCCGGCTGATATGGTGTCCAGTCCGTAGCGGTTGCAGATATCGTTGGCCTTGATAATCGATGCCAGGTTACTATTCAAAAGATTGGAGCCGTACATCGCCAGCGTCTCGTATTCCGGTTTATGCGCTCCCGCTTCATATTTAAACTCACCGGTGCTTCCCTTCATGATGCCGCCGCAGCCGACGGGACAGTGCCAGCACCCGTATTTCTTCTCCTGCTCGGCTTTAACAGGCTCCGCGCTGATGTCCTTGTATTTCGGGAAGTCGATTATCCCTACGCCGTCCCAGTTTTTACACGGGGCGTCATCACTCTCTAGACTCATATTAAAAAGCGCCGCCGTGCCGAAACCTCCGATGAACTCCGAGCGTGGGTTCTTGTTCGCTACCTGTTTCTTTCTCATTTCCTTGGAAGCGGCTTCATTGGCCACCGGTATTTTCATGTTGCCTTTGACCGCGATTGCCTTGAGCTTCTTGGAGCCCATGACAGCGCCCAGTCCCGAGCGTCCCGCCGCCCTGCCCTTGTTGTTCATCACGGCGGCGATGAGCGCTAATTTTTCCCCGGAAGGCCCGATACAGGCGACTTCCAGTTCTTTGCCGTGTTCCGCTCGCAAGATATCCTGGGTATCAAAGCTGTCTTTGCCCCAGAGCTTGCCGGCATCCTTTAATTCGGCCTTGCCGTTGTCGATTAGCAGGTAAACGGGCTTATCCGATTTACCGGTAAAGAACACCGCATCGTATCCGGCGAACTTAAGATAAGGCCCTACGTTGCCGCCGGAATTGGCATCACCCCAGCCGCCGGTGAGTGGCGATTTCCCCACCATGACATAACGCGAACCGCCCATGGCGTCGGTGCCGGTCAGCACGCCGGTCACGAGACCGAGGATAGCGTCCGGACCCAGCGGGTCGACGCCGGCTTTCTGCCGACTGAAAAGGATACGGGCGCCCAAGCCATAACCGCCCAGGAAATCACGCCCCATCTTCTCGTCAAGCGCTTCTTCTTTGATTTGCTTCTTGGAAAGGTCTACCCAGAGTATCTTCCCCATAAAGCCACGTGCCATAAGTATTCCTCCTGAATAATATATATTTCTTATTTAGCTTGCAGGCCCAGTATGAAGCTTACAATGAGTAATTATAGAATGTCAAAC
>MGMR01000015.1:968-5683 GCA_001796495.1 Chloroflexi bacterium RBG_13_51_18 | reverse complement strand
CATTTAAAAAACTATCAGCCTCCCGGCGGGCATGCTTCCGACTTAACCAGGTCTGTCCTCTGGATTTCAGCACCGCCGCACTCAGGGCATTTCCGGTTCTTTTCGTCGGCAGGCCCCCTGGGAGCCGGCATCGTAAATACTGCCCGGCACTTTTGGCACTTATAGCGCCAGTCCGGCGGCCAGAAGGAGCATGCTGTGCATTTTTTGTCGTTCAGGTTTTCCATCAGCCTCTTGCCTATCTTTTAACGCTCATTCCCGAACGGGTGGATATCCGCGAATATCATCGGCTTATCTAGCTTTATAATCCCGCCCGGCCAGTGCGGAATATGGGGAGGCGTCAGCACCGCCGTGCTCTTATTAAACGTGTGTCTTTCCTGTTCCTTGCCCATGCAAATCTCGAAGTCCGCCCCCAGAGCGGTTAGGTCGTTAGTGTCCGTTCCCAGCAGGCACATTATCTGGGTGGTGGGGTGGGTATGCGGCTTGTCCGGCTCCGGCCCGATTCTGTAAGGGGCCCGCTGCATGCTCTCGTACAGCATTACGAAGTCGAACCCGGCAGCCTCTTTGGTCCTGATGAAAGCGATTTGCCCCCCGCCGTCGTCCCGGTTGGTCGGCCCGTAATGCCAGGCACCCTTGCGCAGGAAAGCCAGCGGCAGTATATATTTTCTTGTCGCCGCCCGGAATCCTACTATCGGCCCTGGTTTTTTATCCGTATGCACCGGTTTTTCACTATATTTCGACGCCATCGATATTTCATAGTAGAAGAACCGCCGGTTCATGATATTTACCGTCGCCGGGAAGTGCGGCACTCCCCTGGGAATTGCCACGGCGGTGGTGGTGGTAATCATGTGCGTTTCCAGGTCGTCGCCGAGGCAGAACTCCACCTCCGCCCCCAGGTCGCCGATGTCATCCATGTTCGACCCCGCGAAGAGCAGCACCTGGTCGAAGTCATGCACATGCGGAGTGTAGGGCGGTTTGCCCATTTTGCCCGCCGTCCAGTAACAGCCGTACTTTATATACACATCGAACCCGAGCCATTTCTTATCGAGTTCCACGCCCTGGCGGAATCCGCCCTCATTGTAATCTTTTATCGGTATAGTCTTTACCAGGTTGTCGTATTTCATCGCTGATTTCGGCATGTCTCCTCCTTTACGGCTACCCGATTTTAGCATATATCCTTTTATAGTTAAAAATTCGCCTTTTTACTCTATTCCGTTGCCTTTTATCCTCCCCGCACGCTATAGTGGATATAGAGTATCCTATGAAGACCAGTGACTTCGATTATACACTGCCGGAAGGGCTGATTGCCCAGACACCCATCGAGCCGAGAGACCATTCGCGGCTGCTTGTCCTCAGCCGCAAGGACGGCTCCATCGTTCACCGTAACTTCCATGATATTATTGAATATCTTCTCCCCGGCGATGTCATGGTCTTTAACGACAGCCGCGTCATTCCTGCACGTCTCAAGGGAAAAAGGGTGGGGAGTGGGGGAGCGGTGGAAATCCTCCTGCTACGCCGTCTTGAGGCCAATCTCTGGGAAGCGCTGGCCAAGCCCGCCCGCCGCCTTGCCGTCGACTCCGAAGTCGAGATTTATTCCAAAGATAACTCCGCCCCGCCCGTTATCGCCCATATCACCGCCGTCGGTAGTGAAGGCATCAGGACCGTCCGCTTCACCGATGAAGCCCGCCTGCTCGCTGCAGGCGAAATGCCCTTGCCTCCCTATATCCATACCCCTCTGGAAAACCCGGAAAGATACCAGACCGTTTACTCGCGGGTTTTGGGCAGCGCCGCTGCGCCAACCGCCGGACTGCACTTTACTCCCGACCTGCTCGATAGGATAGAGCAAAAAGGCGTAGGCTGTCTTTTCACCACGCTGCACGTGGGGCTGGATACCTTCCGCCCCGTCACTGAAGACGACCCACAAAAGCACGTCATTTACCGGGAATACGGTATCATTAGTAGTGATGTCGCCGAGGAGTTGACCCGTGCCCGCCGCGAAGGGCGACGCATTATCTGCGTCGGCACCACCTCGGTCAGGCTTATAGAGCAGGCGGCCCTAAATAGCCCCGATGGTGAAATCCAGTCTTTTCAGGACTGGGCCAGTCTTTTTATCCTGCCGGGGCACCGCTTCCGGATGGTCGATGCCATGGTGACCAACTTCCATCTGCCCCGGTCGACCCTCCTGATGCTGGTCACGGCTTTCGGCGGCAAGCCGCTTATCGATAAAGCCTATCGTGAAGCTATTGAACAAAAATACCGTTTCTACAGCTTCGGCGATTCCATGATGGTTTTGTGATATGCTTTTCTTTATGCCTGTTTCAGGAGAAAAAGATGGATGCACCTGCAGTTAAATCTAAAGTGGCTCTGGTACCCTGCGATACTTATGACGATATCAAGGTCTATGATGCTGTCAAGCAGGGTATCGACCTTATTGGCGGGCTTTCTCAATTTGTTAAGGCCGGAGAAAAAATAATTCTCAAGCCTAATTTGCTTATCGGCTCCGCTCCGGAAAAATGCGTTTGCACCCACCCCGCTGTTTTTAAAGCAGTGGGGAAGATACTCCTGGAAGCCGGGGCCCAAGTATCCGCCGGCGATTCCCCGGGTTTCGGCAGCACCGTTTTGAATATGAGATTGGCCGGCCTCAAGCAGGCGGCAGATGAGCTTGGTATACCTGTAGCCGACTTCTCAAAGGGCACGGCTGTTTCTCATAAAGAAGGGCTGCTGGTCAAGCGTTTCGTTATCGCCGATTGCGTCCTGGCGGCGGACGGCCTAGTAAGCCTGCCGAAGCTGAAAACCCATGGACTCACAAGGATGACGGGGGCGGTGAAAAACCAGTTCGGCTGCGTGCCCGGGTTCCTGAAAGGCCAGCAGCATGCCCGTATGCCTGACCCATTTGCTTTCGCGACCATGCTGGTAGACCTGAACATGGTCATTAAGCCCCGGATTTACATCATGGATGCTGTCATGGCCATGGAGGGCAACGGGCCGCGCAGCGGCAGACCGAGGAAAATGGGTGCATTGCTTATTTCCAGCGACCCTATTGCCCTGGATGCAGTTGCGTGCAGGATAATCGATTTGAATCCTTCTTTGGTGCCTACCGCCGAACCTGGTGAAAAAGCCGGGCTCGGCACTTATCATGAGGAAAATATAGAGGTGGTGGGGGCAAATGTAGACGACTTTATCTGCAAGGATTTTGATGTTATCCGAAAGCCGGTGGAACACGTATCCAGCGGGATGATACGGAATTATTTTAAAAACCGCATTAATCCCCGCCCCGTTATTGATAAAGCGTTATGTACTAAATGCGGCACCTGCGTAATCCATTGTCCGGTCGACCCCAAAGCCGTCGACTGGGTCAACGGTGACGAAACCCGACCTCCCGAACATAACTATAACCGCTGTATACGCTGTTTCTGCTGCCAGGAATTATGTCCTGAAGGCGCTATATTCATTAAAGAAACGTTGCTTGGCAGGCTCTTTTTCCGGTAAAGTATTGCCATACGGGAGGATAAAATGGATAAATCTGAACAAGTCTACCGCGACCTGCAAAGGCATCTGGACAGATTGCCCAGCGGTTTCCCCGAGGTAGAGTCCGGCCTCGATATCAAACTTTTAAAGAGGTTCTTCACTCCTGAAGAAGCCGGTATAGCCGTGCAGCTTTCCATGAAGCCGGAACCGCTGCAGCGTATTCACGGTCGTATGAAAAACCGCGCCATCTCTACAGACGAGCTTCGACAGATACTCGACCTCATGATGCGTAAGGGCACGATCCTGACGATTGAGGAAGGCTATCCTGAAATGCATTACTGCAACGCGGAATTCACCGCGGGAGGTATTTATAATTTCCAGGTGGACCGGCTGTCAAAGGAGTTACTGGATGATTACCGTCAATACCAGGAGGAGAGGCGTTCCAAAGCCAGACCGGGCGCAGGGGGAGGTTTCCCATTGCGCACGGTTCCTGTTGCGGAGAGTATTCCCTTGCCGGAAAAGTACCGCGTCGGGGATTATGATGACGTGAGAAAACTTGTTGAAAACGCCCGCGGCCGGATAGCGGTGGCCAACTGCATCTGCCGTCAGACCACGGAGATACTGGGGGGCAAATGCGCCAAGACCGACCTCCTGGAGGCGTGTCTGCTCATCGGGCCGGACCACGCCAAGCGCCATGTAGAGATGGGGATAGGTCGCTATATTACCAAAGAAGAAGCCTTTGGGATTTTATCCCGGGCGCAGCAGGCGGGACTGGTCCTCCAGCCGGAAAATTCCCAGCGCCCGGAGGCCATCTGCTGCTGCTGCGGGGACTGCTGCGTAATGCTCAAAATGCTGACCAGGCACCCACGCCCGGTAGAGCTGTATATCACCAACTTCTATGCCGAGGTTGACCGTTCTTTGTGCACGGGATGCGAGGAATGTGTGTCCAAGTGTCAGCTCAATGCCCGCGTCATGACCGATGGCATTGCCGAAGTCAATCTCGACCGGTGTATAGGGTGTGGAAACTGCGTCGTCCTTTGCCCGGCAAACGCCAATAAAATGGTGAAAAAAGAGCCGGAAAAAATCCCGGTGAAAGACAAGACAACCTATAACCTGAAAAATCTGGCGCGAAAGGTCGGCTGGTGGAACATGCTTAAGATCCGGACGAAGATGTTGCTGGGGATGAAGGTGTAACCTGTATACAGCGACGTAGGTTTAATTAATACGTTTATAAGTGAAAGTCATGACCA
>MGMR01000015.1:0-934 GCA_001796495.1 Chloroflexi bacterium RBG_13_51_18 | reverse complement strand
TCCTTTTTTATAACAATACCATAAATTGCTGCTTTCTTGACTGTAAAACGATTGCCAATACGATCATCATTTCCTGTGTCCTCCCGATAAATCTGTTGTCCTATCCATCTATCACCCAAATATTCATCATCGGGAACTTGAAGTGAAAGACCGTTTACATCATCATAAAATAATGTGCCCCAAACTACATTCTTAGTTTCAGGCCACCCATTATCCTCAAGAAGAACATAATAACCATTTGACTGATATGATAGCCTTTCAAAAATTACATCATCGCCCGGTAGAGCAATTACTTTTGTGAGTATATGACGTGGCCCAAAAGAATAAGCACCGCTATTATTCAAATCTGTATCATAGAGTATTACATCACCTACTTTGGGTGGGGATTTCGTATCTAAAAGTACGATATCACCATATTTATACCCGTATCCATGTGAATAAAGAAGGGCTTGAGCACGATCTTCGCTAATAGCAACAGGGACCCCTGAATCCAGATTAATCTGCTCGGTCGGAGTAACAGTAATTAAAAAATTACACCCGGAAAATGTTATCAAGAAAATAGTTATCAAAATGAAGAGGGCTTGTATTATCATTTTCATGGTTATATTCTTTACAATTTCTTCTACTTGATATAACGTAGTGATATTTATTTTGTTATTTTTTTCTTTATAGGTCTTCCATCCCCAGCGCTGCCAGAGTCTTTTTTGTCGGAAGTCCTGTTTTCTCGTCCCAGCCACGTAGTAAGTAGTATTCTTTTAGCATGGCTTTGAATTTCTCTCGGTCGAGCTTATTGCCGGACATGTCCACGGGTTTAGCGCCGGGCCCGGGCATTATCATCTTGCGACCGTGCATGCCTGTATTAAGCGGCACTGTAAAGTTGTAATCCGGTGGAAAATCATCCTCCGGCACTTTATGCCCCTCCCGCACCCTGATA
>MGMR01000014.1 GCA_001796495.1 Chloroflexi bacterium RBG_13_51_18 | reverse complement strand
CCCTTTCACCTATTTCACTGACAGAGAGGTCAGGGGGGAATTCAGAGGACGGTTGCCCGTCTTTAATCTCAAAGATATGTGAAAGCGACGGGGTGGCGTCCGTGGAGATGACTAAGGTTTTTCCGGCGTTGGCGTGATGCAGTGCCGTAGCGGCGGAGCAGGTGGTCTTGCCTACCCCTCCCTTGCCGGTGAACATGGTGATATTGGTCACGCTACTATTGAACTACAAACGTACTCGTGCACGCAACCGATTTTGCCAACACTATGGTTTGGTGGTGACGAATTTCTTTTTATCTTTGTTGCAGATGAGCTGTATTGTATGGTTGCCGGACATAGCGGCCGTGGGCATACCGCCGCCGGGATTGACCCACTGCCCCGCCATGTAAAAATTATCCAGTCCAGGGAGGGTCTTGCGCATGGATGAAGTAAAAGTCTCAGCACTGAACATCCATCCCTCGTAGCTGCCTTTCCAGTTACCGGTATAGCGTACCCAGGTCACCGGGGTGGCAACATCCCGCATTTCCACCTTAGAGGCGAGCCCGGGAAAACGATTATCAAGCGCGGCAATTACATCGTCGGCAATCCGCTCTTTTTCAGCTTTATATTTTTCCGGCTCTTTATATAATTTCTCCCAGTAGTCATAGTCGGTCTCGAACTGGACCTTTAACACGGTTTTTCCTTCCGGCGCCAGAGTGGGGTCGTAGCCGTAAGTAAGCAACCCCAGCCTGCTGTGTTCCTTGCCTGCAACGGTAATAGGGGTATCAAGCGGGAAAGACAGACCGGATACGGAGGGCGGAATTTCTTCAAAGCGGCCTGACACGCCCAGACCTACATATACCAGAGGCGAGAAGAGCTTGGGATTATCATATCGTTGTTTTATGGTTTCATCGACATACTTCCCCTCGAGCATTTCAAAAATGGTAGTGCGGCCGTCTGCGGCGGAGACAACCCAATCGGCGCGATGTTCGGTTCCGTCAGCCAGTTTTATGCCAACCGCTTTATTATTCTCAACCAATATTTTTTCGACCCTTGCCTTTAGGTGGATTTCTCCGCCCAGGGCGCGGTAGCGTTCTTCAAGGAAGCGGACATGTTCAAGGGCGCCGCCGATGACATAGCCGGCTGATTTGCTGTGCTGATAGCCGAGCATCCAGAAAATCAACATCATAGGCAAGAGATCGCCACCGAAAGCGGACGTTAGCGACTGGCGCAGATAGGGGTTCTTGAATCGTTTGCAGAAATCGCCAGCGGATATTTTCATCCATTTTTTCATGATCATTAACATAGGCAGCATTTTTACTACCTTGATTTTATCGAGCCAACCGTTAAGTTCGGAGGGTTTATTAGATGGCATATCCATGCGAGAGAAGTCGCGTATTCCTTTAGTGAATTCCCTGATAATATCTTCATCCTCCGGGGCTAACTCCAGCAGGTACTTTTCAAAGCGGTCGGCATCACAAATAATATTGAAGACTTTGCCATCTTTATCTTCAAAGCTTGAATAAAGGTCGTGGTTGTAAATTTTCCAATGCTGTGCAGCGCCGAGTTCTTCCCAGAATTTGTAAAAGCTGTTTTTGGGACTGGTCCCAACCAGCCAATTCATAGCCCCGTCGATGGTATAACCCTTACGCTTCCAGGCAGTACAAACGCCGCCGGCGATATCGTGCATCTCAAAGATAGATGTCTTATAGCCGTTCATCCGCCCGTAGCAACCTGCGGAAAGCCCAGTGAGTCCGCCCCCGATGATAATGATTGATTTTTCCATCGCCATCTCCTTTTCAGATAATAACCCGTCAAACAAGTCATTATATCAAAAAAGTGGATATGATACTATACAGGGAGAATATACGTAATCGGGGGTAAGCAATGAAAGGATATAAATTCATTTTAATAGTAGGCGCCATTTGTCTGGCGGCTTCGGCGTTGTTGTACACTTTGCATTACCAGATTTTTCAGGACACACACCATATCTACATATATATGCTCGGCGACTTCGCCTTCCTCCCGCTCGAGGTGTTCCTCGTGGTTGTCATCATCGAGCGAGTGCTGGCCCGGCGCGAGAAACAGGCAGTGCTATACAAGATGAATATGGTTATCGGGGCTTTTTTCAGCGAAATCGGCAACTACCTGCTGGGAGACCTGGTGAAGGACTTTAAAAATCGCGGGGATATTGCACGAAACCTGAATGTCAGCGCCGACTGGACGGCAAAGGAATTCAAGCGGGCGACCAATTTCGCCTACAGCCTTAAAATCGACCTGGACATACGAGACATCGACCTCGAGGGGCTGAAAAAATACCTCTCCGGCAAGCGCATGTACCTGCTGACACTGCTGGAAAATCCCAACCTGCTGGAACACGATCGGTTTACCGATTTGCTATGGGCGACCACCCATCTCGATGAGGAGCTGGAGGCGAGGGCATCATTGAAAGACCTGTCAAAGGCCGATTTGGAGCACCTGGCTGTCGATATCCAGCGGATGTACGACCACCTGGCCAGCGAGTGGCTGGACTATGCGCAGCATTTGAAGGCGAATTATCCCTTCCTTTTCTCGCTGGTATTGCGGACGCACCCCTTCCAGGAAAAACCGTCGGCGGCTTTTGCCTAGAAAGTAGATAATGTACCGGTTAATCGACACCCACGCGCACCTGGAAGAAATAGAAAACCTGGAGCAGGCACTGGCGCAAGCCAAAGAGGCCGGGCTGGCGGCGATAATCGCCGTGGGCTCCGATATTACGTCGAATGCTAAAACGCTGGAGATTGCCGAAAAGCACCCGGGGTTTGTTTACGCGGCGCTGGGGTGGCACCCCTGGTATTTAAAGGAGTCGGAGATAGAAGCCACCCTGGAATTTATCAGAGCCAATATAGACAAAGCGGTGGGAATAGGAGAGGTGGGGCTGGACTACCATAAACGGGTGAGAGCCGTTGCCGATAAAGAACTGCAAAAGAAAGCGCTGCGGGAACTGCTGAAAATCGCCAAAGAGCACGATAAACCTGCCCTCATACATTCCCGCTACGCCTGGCGGGACGCTTACGACATGGTAAAAGAGGCGGGGCTGGAGAAAGCGGTCTTTCACTGGTACACGGGGACATCCAGCGTGCTGAGGGACATTATTGATAACGGGTATTATATATCAGTTACGCCCGCCGTTGAATACCACGAGGAGCACAGACGGGCGGTCAAAGAAGCGCCGCTGGAGAAACTGCTTTTAGAGACGGACAGTCCTGTGGTTTACGCGCGGGGCAGGGAAAACGAATTCATGTCGAGTCCGGCGGACGTAGCGAGGTCACTTAAAGGGGCGGCGGCTTTGAAGGGCTTAAGCGAGGCGGAGGTGGCTAAAGCGACGACGGAGAATGCGAGGGGATTATTTAGGATTAAAAATGAATGAACCGTTGGAGGAAAACAGAAAGAGATTATTTGCGCTGGATGCAGGCCTGCGGGCGGAGGCGGACAGAATGCTTGAGGAGTCGGGGCTGGGGAGGATTATTAAAGAGGAGGGGTTTAAGCCCGTGGGGTCTTACGTGATGAAGACGATGACCTGGCGCGACCTCGACTTCGAGCGATGTAACGACTCTCCCGACTGGCGGGAGCACTGGGAGCTGGGCTTAAGGCTCTCTAAAAACAAGTGGGTCTGGAGTTTGCACGCCGTCAACGCATATGCCGACCCGCGGCATCTTAATGATACAGGGTATTACTGGGGACTGCGCGCGGTCCGTCCCGGGGAAAAGGAGTTTTGGAAACTGGACCTGTGGACAGCCAGACCTGGGGAATTCCGTGACGCTGCCCCGAACCGCTCGCTATGGGAAAGAAAGTTAAACGAAGACACACGCTACGATATCCTGGTGATTAAGGAAGCCGTGTGCATGCTGCCGGAATACCGGCAAACCCTTTTGTCCACGCATATTTACGAGGCGGTGCTGGAAAAGGGTGTTCAAGGCATTGATGAGTTCTGGGAGTGGTGGAAGAAGCGGGAGAGCTAGCTTTTTAATTCAGCGTATTTTGCAGTATGCCTGCGGTATTCGGCAAAGATAAACGCCAGCGATATTATAAAGCCGAGAGTGTCCGAGGCCGGCGCAGAAATCCAAACTCCATTGAGTCCCCATAAATAGCTGAACAGATAAAGCAGCGGAACAAAGACGATAAACTGGCGTATCAGCGAAAGCACCAGGGCCGTTTTGCCGCGTGAAAGCCCCTGAAAAGCGGTAACACACATCATAGACGGGCCGATTAACGGCAGCGCGGACAACATAATGCGCATGGCCGGTACCGCGACATCCATCAGGGCGCGGTCGTCGCTGAAAACATCGATAATCTGCGGGGCGAATACCAGGAGGAATGCGGTGGCGGCGGCCAGGAAAACCGTGATGCCTACCGAAGACAGCTTGACCGCCTGCCAGAGTCGTTTAAAGTTGCGCGCGCCGAAGTTAAAGCCGACGATAGGCAGCAGGCCGTGGGACACGCCCAGTATCGGCATGAAAGCAAAGTCGGATATACGCATCGCGATACCGACGGCGGCGATGGCGATTGAATTATAGGAAGAGACCACTTTATTGAACAATAGAAAGGCCAGACTTTCCGTGATTTGAAGCACCGACGACGGGGCGCCGACATGGTAAATATCCTTCAGAATAGACATATCCGGGCGAAGGTCGGCGGCTTTTATATGGAAGGTGGTTTTGCGGGCAAAGAAGAAATATAGCCCCAGCAAAGCCCCGCAGGTCTGCGCGATAACCGTAGCCCAGGCGGCGCCGCTGACGCCCATTTCAGGAAACGGCCCGATACCCATAATCATAAAAGGGTCGAGGATAATATTGATAACACTGGCGGAAATCATCATAGCCATCGGTTTCACAGCATCGCCGGAACCACGGATAAGGCTGCTCATAACAACTGCCAGAATCATGAGGGGCGCGCCGTAAGAGGTGATTATAAAATATTGCTTAGCGTATTCCATGATGTCCGGAGTTGCCCCGATGGCCGGCAGAATGCTGTCCGAAAAGAGGACTGCCACCAGCAAAAAGAGCAGGCCCCAGAAAGCGCTGATAAAGAATATCTGACCGGCAACGTGATTAGCGTTTTCAGTATTCTTTTCACCGAAGCGGCGGGAAACCAGCGCGCCAACGCCGATGCCGGTACCCCCGCCGATAGCGTAAAAGAGAATCTGGTAGGGGAACACTATCGTCAGACCGGCGATAGCCTCATAACCCAGCCGGGCGACCCAGATAGTGTCGACTACATTATAGAGACTCGTCGTAATGCTGGCGGCGATACCGGGCAGACTCAAGGCAATCAGCAGTCTGCCCAGCGGCGCGGAGCCTAATCTTTCAGTATGTTTTTGCATAAAACTCCAATAAATATATGCCGGTTCAACGGCAGATTAATACGTTAATAAGCGAGGAGCAAAGATCCTTTAAGCTGGTAGTGGGGGCGCAGACATATGAGAACACATGCTAACGCCGGGAAAGTAAATAGCCCGGACCAATTGCGGAGATGATAACTGTTTCCAGCGCCGGTTCACATTAGGGAGTAGGTAAAAAATACATCGGTTCTACTCATTTTTATCTTTATCCCTATCATCCCAGGGTGACCAGCCCATCCACCACCAGCGGCGGCGGCGGAATCTGCCCAATACGAAGGAAAGCCCTATTATCACCAGCGCCGCAGGCCATACATAGTCCCAGATAGAGCCGGAGAGCACATCCGCTTTGACCAGTATGGCGATAACGCCGACAGCTACCAGAATAAACCCGAAAACCATTGCTACCTCCTCTTGGCTGCCGCTGGAGTAAGGGGAAAACGGCAGCTGCCCTTTTACTTCCCCTGAACTTCCGCTACGTCGCTGATATTTATTTCCAGCATCCTGACATTAGCCAGAATACGGTCGGCGTTTTTTATCACCGCCGGAATGCCGCCGGAGATTTCTTTAAGCGACTCCGCATCGGTACGCAACGCTTTTATTTTGGTTACCATTGCTTTTATATCGTATTGCTGCGCCATTTTTTTAACTCCTAATGATGAGGTCGCTGGTCCAGGAAGCGCCGGGTTTTAGCCTGTGACCGCGGCAGACTCTCATACTCGTGAAATTCAATATTATAGCCGAGGTTGGTCGTCAGACGGAGCTGGTCGGTGAGTTTGGCTTTAATAGCAGCCTCGTCTTTTTTAAAATCGGGGAGGATTTCCACCTTCAGCGTGATATCGTCGATATCGCCCTTCTTAGTGACGACCACCTGGTATTCGTTGCCGAGCTGGGGGATGGACCTGACCACTTCCTCGATGGCCATCGGCGAAAGCAGCACGCCCTTTACCTTGGTAATGTCGTCAGCGCGGCCTAAAACGCCGCCATCGAGCAGGCGGTAGGTGCGGCCGCAGTCGCATTGCCTGGCGTTCCACTGGATCACATCCTTGACATCGAAGCGGATGCAGGGCTGCGCCATACGGCCGAAGGTAGTGACCACCATCTTGCCCCTACGCCCCGGTTCCTCGATGATTTCGCCGGTATTTACGTCCTCGATTTCCACCAGGTACATTCCCTCGTTGACATGCAGGCCTGCCTGGCGTGTGCACTGCCAGCCCCAGTGGCCTATTTCCGTGCTGCCTACCTGGTCGTAGACTTTAGCCCCCCAGGCGTCTTCCATTCTTTTACGGGTGGCGGGGATACTGCCGCCCGGCTCTCCGGCGACGGTAATCCGGCGGATAAGAAGGTCTTTAGGCGGGTCGATGCCCATTTTACGGGCGGTCTCCGCCATGCCGAGGATATAAGTAGGAGTGGCGCCCATGGCCGTGGCTTTAAGCTCCTGTATTTTTAAGATACGCGCCTCGGTATTGAGAACGCCGCCGGGGATGACCTCGCAGCCGATTTTCTCGCCGGCGTAGTGATATGCCCAGAACGCGATGAAGATGTTATAGCCGAAGGGCAGGAAAATCCGGTCACTGGGACGGTAGCCCTGCGCCCACATGGCATAGCAATAAGCCTCAGTGCTTAACTCCCAGTCCTGCCAGGTATCCGCCTGGTAGACCGGCTGTCCGGTGGTGCCGCTGGTCTGGCGGTAATCCGTCACCTGCTCCAGGGGCACGCATAAAATATCGCCATAGGGGAAGTTGTCTTTACCCGGGCCCTGGACGCTGCGCATCATGGACTTTTCCATCTTGGGTACCTTTTTAATATCTTCGAATTTCTTAATATCGCCGGGTTCAATGCCGGCGTCCTTGTAAAGCTTGCCATAGAACTTAGAACGCTCATACGCCCAGGTAAAGATTTCCTTAAACTTCTTTAGCTGCAGCAGCCGGAGTTTTTCCCGGGGCAAAGTTTCCAGGATGGGATTCCAGTATTCGCTATCTTTCATTAAAGTCACCTCTTCCAGATTTGATGGGGAAACACTTAAAATACACTGCATATAAATATACTCAAAATCAGGCGGCATTGGCAAATTATACTAAAAAGAGGTAGCATTAAAAGGTCAGGCCAAGTTTCATTCTATATGGAACAAAAATGTAGCGTTATATACGCTCGATAATAACGCCATCGAGGGTAAATTCATATAGAATGATGTTGACAAAGGCAAAAATATCAGTATAATATAGTTCTAGGTGGAACATCTCTTGACTTTCCTGTGACTTATATAAGTTGGAATATGACTGTCAGCGAAGTAAGTAAAAGAACCGATAAAACCCCGCTGGGTACGCTGCTATCCATCCTCATGTCGTTCGAGGTGCTGGCGCGCTACCTGGAATTAGAGCTTAAGCGATACGAAGCCAGCCTCATCCGATTCAACATAATGAGCACATTGTTCAAGAACGGCGGGGAGATGACGCCTTCAGAGATTTCAGAGACCGTTTTCCGTGAAAAAAATTCTATTACAGCGGTATTGAATACGATGGAAAGGCAGGGTGTAGTGCACCGCGAGCCTTCTACCAATGACCGCCGGTCAGTAAAGGTGGTTATCACGGATAAAGGTTGGAAGGAAGCCAACCGTTTAAGTCCTATAGCCCAGGAATTAAGCCGCGAGGTATTATCCTGCCTGGAAAAGGAAAAGGTGGAAGACTTGGTGGAAACAATGAGAAATATCCGGGAGAACCTGTTGCCCAGAATCGCCAAGACTACAGGGAACGGAAAACGCCAATCATAAAAATATTTCACGAGCAGAGGTTTCACAGCGGGACCTTGGAAACTTTACGCTGAATATAAGTGAAGAGGGGATTATGCAACGGTGAAAGAAATCAGGATTCACGGAAGGGGCGGGCAGGGAGCTGTTCTGGCGGCGAGAATGCTGGCAAGCGCTTTCGTAGCGGAAGGGAAATATGTGGCCAGCTTCCCGATGTACGGTTTCGAAAGGCGCGGCGCGCCGGTGGTGGCTTTTACCCGCATCGATGATAAACCAATACGGGAAAAAACCCAAATTTATAACCCTGACGGGCTGATAGTAATCGACCCCGGGCTTTTAAGCTTGCCGACGCTTTTCACGGGCTTGCGACCCGGGGCAGCCTTCATTCTTAACAGCCCTAAAAAGCTGCCTAAGAAGCCTAATGAAAACCTGAAGATAGGCGGTGTAGTGAACGCTACTGGAATCGCCGTGGAGGAAATCGGCCGCGATATCCCGAACACCTGCCTGCTCGGAGCTTTTGCCGCCGCCACCGGCTGGCTGAAACTGGAATCGGTGCTAGCAGTCCTGTCGGACTATTTAAGCGGGGACATACTCCAGAGAAACCTGAAAAGCGCCGAGAGGGGATACCATGAAGTGGAGGTAATCAAATGGTAATCAAACACAAAAATATATTCAAAACAGAAAGTCCGTGGTCGGACGCCAATCAGTTAATGCTCTGCCTTGATACCGGCAGCTGGCGTACGGAGAGGCCGGTGCTGGACAAGGCAAAGTGCAATTACTGCGGGCTTTGCGCCTTATATTGCCCGCCGCAGTGCATGAAAGACATGGGCGACCATTATGAAGCCGACCTGGCATTCTGTAAAGGCTGCGGGATCTGCGCCCATGAATGCCCGAAACAGGCATACACCATGAGCCCGGAAGGAGATTTTACAAATGAAAGCTAAAAAAGGAAAAGTAAGCGTTTTAACGGGCAATTATACCACAGCTTACGCAGCGAGGTTGTGCCGACCGGAGGTTATAGCTGCTTACCCCATAACACCCCAGAGTGAAGTGGCAGAGCAGCTGTCTTCTTTCGTGGCCGATGGCTCGCTGGATGCGGAAATCGTCGAGGTGGAAGGCGAAAACTCGGCGATGAACGTCTGCCGCGCCGCCAGCCTGGCCGGGGCGCGTGTTTTCACGGCCACGTCTTCGTACGGGCTGGTATACATGTACGATACCTTGCTGGAGACTGCCGGATTCAGGGCGCCGGTGGTGATGGCGAACGTTAACCGGGAGACACCGGGCATCCACGCCGTTTCCTCCGGTCAGCAGGACATGATATCCACACGCGACTCCGGCTGGATACAGATTATCGTGGAAAACAATCAGGAAATTATCGACCAGATTATAATGTCGTACCGCCTGGCGGAGGATTACGATATCCAGCTGCCGATAATGGTGAACTATGACGGCTATTACCTTTCCTACCTATCCGAGGCCGTAGAAATACCAGAGCAGTCTGATGTGGATGCCTTCCTGGCCCCTTTGAAGAAACAGCCGCAGCGACCGCGGCTCATACCCGGCGCCTCTACCGGCTGCGGCACGCACGGGATGGAAATGGGCTATGTGGAAGCCCGCTACAAGCACTGGTCGGCCCTGGAGAGGGCCAAGCAGAAGGTAGATGATATCGATAAGGAATTTGGAGAATATTTCGGGCGGAGCTATGGCGGCCAGATAGAGGAATATAAGACGGCGGACGCCGAAATTGTCATCCTGGCATCCGGCAGCGCCGCCGGTTCGGTAAAAACCGTAATCGACGCCAAGCGTGCGGAAGGAATAAAAGTCGGGCTTGTCAAGCAAAGGCTGTTCCGACCATATCCCGAAGAGCGCCTAATTCAGGCATTGAAGGGGAAAAAGGCGGTTGGCGTTATCGACCGAAGCCTTTGTTTCGGGTGGAAGTACGGCCCCATGTGCATGGAGCTTAAAGCTATCGCCCCGGACATAGGCTCAATGCCCATTTTAAGCTACATCGATGGCCTGGCTAACCTTGATATTACCATACCGCATATCAGCAGGGTGGTCGATGAAGTAAATGCTGCTGCCAAGGGCAAAGCTTACCAGGATGTTACCTGGATTCCGATGGAATAGTGAGGATAAAAAAATGGTAGAAGCAACAAAAAAGAGAAATAAAGTTTTTGATTATTTTTGCACCGATGAGCAATTTTCCGGCGGCGTAGCCTGGTGCGCCGGCTGCCCTCTGGAGCTTACGGCCAGGTTCGTGCCGAAGGTATTAGGAAAGAACATGGTGTTTGTAGGCACGCCCGGCTGTGCCGCACCGGTATTGCATGGACAGAACATCGGGGCCTGGCACAAATTATCTTATCTCTCCTGTGTCATGACGGGCGTAGCCTCGAGCGCCACCGGGCTATCGAGGTATTTCCGCCGGACGGGGCAGGATGCCACGGTGGTCTGCTTTACTGGCGACGGCTGCGCTACGGATATAGGATTCCAGACCCTTAGCGGCGCTGCCGAAAGGAACGAGCACATTATTTACCTGGCTTATGACAATGAAGGCTACATGAACACCGGCAACCAGAGAAGCAGCGCCACGCAAAAAGGCGCCGCTACAACTACCACCCCGGTGGGTAAAGTAGGGCGGGGCAAGCCTACCGCTTCCAAGAACATGCAGATGGTAATGCTGATGCACAAACCTAAGTATATGGCTACGGCTACCTTGAGCCACCTTGAGGACTTTGCCAAGAAGCTCCAGAAAGCCAAGGAAAAATCTAAAGAGGGATTTGTGTATCTCCATGTGTTTTCGCCGTGTCCCGTCGGCTGGCGTATCGATTCTAATATGACTATCGAAGTCTGCCGCACTGCCGTGAGGACAAACTACTTCCCGCTCTGGGAGGCGGAGGACGGACAACCCAGATTTACCCTTGAGGTAGCCAATCCCAAGCCGGTTACCGAGTTTACAAAACTAATGCGCAAATTTTCACATTTGAAGGAGGACGGTCTGGCGGAACTGCAAAAACAGGTCGATGAGCGGTATGCCCTGCTGAAAACCCTGGTTAATGCCGGGGCACAAAAATGAATACATCAATAAACGAATAGCGATAAATGTCAACAAGGAGGTGGATAGAATTTAATGGTTACTAAAGCAAAAGACAAACCGGCAAAAGATAAACCGGTAAGAGGCATGTCGGTTAAAGGTAACCCGGAAATCTGGGACGACACCTGGGTAAAATCGACATGCGGCGGGTGTTACGGCACCTGCACCATCCGGGCCCACCGGGTGAACGGTGTCATTATTAAAATCGAGGGCGAGCCGGATAATGACTTCGGTTCCCGCGGCGGTCTCTGCGCCAAGGGCGAAGCCATGATACAGGCTCTTTACGACCCTAACCGCTTCAACTACCCGATGAGGCGGACTAATCCTAAGAAAGGACTCTTTGAAGACCCGCAGTGGAAGCGGATTTCCTGGGATGAAGCCCTGGACGAGATTGCAGGGCATCTGAAGAGAATCCGCGCCGAGAACCCCAACAAACTTCTCCACGGCGGCACACCGTCAGCGGGAAGCGGGCCTGACCTGCCCCTGGGCTTCGGCGTCTTCGGGGCGGTGTTCGGCACCAAGAACTGGTATGTCGGCGGCGCCGGCCTGCACTGCGGCAGCGGCTCCCACATGGGCGCCGGCCTCTATCATGCGTCCTGGTCTATCGTGCCGGACTTCAAGTATTGCAACTACGTTATACAGATGGGCTCCAACAAGGGCACCGGCTCCGGCCATTCTATGGGCTTCAACATGAGGCTCTCGGCCGATGCCCGTTCCCGCGGCATGAAGAATGTAGTCTTCGACCCCATTTGTAACTTCGGCGGGGGCAAAGCTACCGAGTGGGTGCCTATCCTGCCCGGCACCGATGCCATAATAGCCCTGGCGATGACCAATATCATTCTCAATGAACTTAATGTCTATGACGCCGAGTTCATTAAGATGAAGACCAACGGGCCTTATCTCATCGGCCCCAACGAGAGGTATATACGCGATAAAGAGACCAATAAACCTCTCATCTGGGACCCGGTCGATAATAAAGCCAAGACGTTTAACGACCCCACGATCAAGGACTTCGCGATACTGGGAGAATATACGGTCAACGGCGTTAAAGCCGTTCCGTCTTTCCAGCTCGTCAAGGACCATGTAAAGAAATATTCACCTGAATACGCGGAAAAAGAAAGCACCGTTCCCGCGGCCACAGTCCGCCGCATCGCTAAAGAGTGGGCGGATGCGGCCATGATCGGCGCCACCATCGAAATCGAAGGCGAAAAACTGCCCCTGCGGCCGGTGGCATCCGTCATGTTCCGCGGCGGTCAGGGACATACCAACTCTGCCATGAGCTATTGCGCCATGTGCCTGCTCAATGCCATCGTGGGCGCTATGGATGTGCCCGGAGGCACCCTCGGCTGGCCGGCCTACGTAGAAGGCCACCCGGACACCGGCAGATATAAGGTCATACCTTATCCCTGCCGGGACGGAATGTTGACCGCCGGCACTTTCATGGAGCATAAGCCGTGGCCGGTGGAAGAATCAAAAGTACCCGACACCGTGCTGATGAAAGAACTGGTGCCTACCGCCTCATTCTCTCCCCACCCCGTGACCTCGGACTTCCAGAAATACTGGGACAACCTGGGCAGGCCTTACGAGATAGAAATGGCGATGATTTTCGGCGCCAACATGGTGCGCAGCACCCAGAACCGGGAAATCGCGGAAGACTTCTTCAAACGGATACCGTTTATCGTGTCCTTCAACATCCTACCCAATGAGTTCTGCGAAGGCTTTGCCGATATCATGCTGCCGGATTGCCATCCGCTGGAAACCTACTGCCTGTTCTCTTCCCACGGCCCGTTCTTTAACTACCCCATCGGCATGGAAGGCTGGGACTTCCCCATACGCCAGCCGGTAGTGAAGCCCGCTTACGAGCGCCGGAACAAGGTTGAGGCTCTCTGGGACTTGGCCGATAGAATCGGCATGAGAGAAGAGATGAATAACTACTACAACGTTTACTTCTCCAGCTTCGGCGGCGAGGCGCTCATCAGCGGCGATATCGCCTCCGTCAGAGACGTGAAGCAGATTGACCCGAGCAAGATAACTGTCCTGATAAAACCCGAAGAAAAAATCACCTATCAAGAGATGATGGACCGCGCGTTCAAGTTCTACTTTGGTGAAGACAAAGGCCTGGATTATATCTCCAAAGCCGGCACCATTCACTGGCCGAAGAAAGCCAAAGAAGCCTACTGGCGGTGGTATGTCGATGTGCGCATCCCTATCTACATGGAGCACATCGCCGAGCTAAGAGATGGAATCATTGAAAACGCAAAGAAGCCCGGCATGGAGCTGGAGTGGGAGCAGTTCACCCCGCTTATCAGCTACTTCCCGGCGCAGGTAGCCAGGGAAGAGACTAAAGAGTTCGACCTGTATAGTTTCTCTTACCGTGATATCCTCCACAACGGCACTTATACCATGGAAATACCCTGGTTGGATGAGGTATCTCAGCTTAATCCTTATACCTACAATATCACCATGAACGCGGAAACCGCGAAGAAAAAGGGCTTGAAAGACGGCGACCTTATTTGTCTGGAATCGTCTTACGGGCGAAAAACAACCGGCACGTTAAAGACCATGCAGGGACAGCACCCCAAGACAATAGCGATATCCGCCTGTTCCGGTGGCTGGGCAAAAGGCGCGCCGATTGCTTACGGTAAAGGCACCAACTTCAATATCCTGTTGGAGTCAGATGCCAAACACGCCTGCCCGGTGTGCTGGAGCCAGGAAACGGCCACCATGGTCAAAGTCTATAAGATCGACCACAGAATCGAATACGACGGAGTAGGAGGGAAGAAACTATGAGATGGGGAATGGCAATTGAACTGAAAAGATGCATCGGTTGTAATGCCTGTGTCCTGGCCTGTAAAGCAGAGCACTTCGTCCCACCCCAGATGTTCTGGAATAGGGTCCTCATCGGAGAGAAGGGGAAATATCCCCAGGTAACCAAACTGATATATTCAGTGAGGTGTAATCACTGCGCCGAACCGAAGTGTGTAAAGGTCTGCCCCACCGGTGCCACCCAGCAGCGCGAAGACGGCATCGTCTGGGTAGACGATGAAAAATGCGTTGGCTGCCGCTACTGCATGGTGGCCTGCCCCTATCAGATGCGCCAGATGTATGAAGAAGAGGATGCGCAATACTTCCCCGGGCAGGAATTGACCGAGCATGAAAAGATAGGCAAGCTGTTATACCCGCATACACCCGGCGTGGTACAGAAATGCGTATTCTGCAAGGAGAGGATAGATTCCGGTATAGCGCAGGGATTAACGCCCGGCGTCGATCGGGATGCCACCCCCGCCTGTGTTATCGTCTGCCCGACGAAAGCGATACACTTCGGCGACCTTGACGACCCGAACAGCGAGATTAACCGCGTAATCAAGGAAAAACACGCGCACGCGTTCCACCCCGAGTTTGACACACAGCCGTCGATCAGCTACATAGACTAACCAAGAAGAAGGGAGGGATAAAGAAATGAGTGATATAAAACCGTATGATTTCATGGTTAAATACCAGCAACAGAAAGACTGGATAGATGGAAGAGGTAACTTTATCGCGTTCGCCTTCTTCCTGGGGGGCATCGCCGGCGGCCTGTACCTGGCAGCGGCCTACTTCGATAATCTTCTGGGGATATTCATCGCATTCCTGCTGACCGGCCTAATGGGCGCCTCTTATATGCTGCACCTTACCCATCCGATGCGATTCTGGCGGATGATGAGCAAACCCGGTACGTCCTGGATTGCCCGCGGCTTTACATTCATCATGTTGTTCGGCCTTTTTACCGTAATAACGATGATACTGATGCAATGGGCGCCTAATGCTACTGCCGCCATCACCACGTTCAAGGTACTCGCCGGCATATTCGCTTTTGCACAGTCGATATACACCGGCTTTGCGGTCAGCTATGTCAGCGCCATCAAGATGTGGAACTCGGCCATCGTGCCGGTACTGTTCGTAACCTGCGGCGTCAGCGGCGGACTGGCGATTCTGCTGGCGGTTATGCTGGGTCAGAACGGCACCCAGATTGTGGCGCTGGAGAATATTATCCGCATCGTGCTGATCGGCTTTGCCGTCATTGTGGCTGTGTATCTCTGGAACGCCACTTACAGCAGCACTTCCGCTAAAGATTCCGTGATAAGGCTTATCGGGGGCTCTCTAGCACCGCTTTTCTGGATAGGGGTTTTCCTGTTCGGCATCGCTATTCCGGTGGCGATATCCGCTGCAACCTACTGGGTCCATGACGCCTCATCCGGACTGCTGCTTACCGCCGTTGTCAGTGAAATTATCGGCGGTCTGGCTTTAAGATTCGCCGTCCTGAAAGCGGGCGTATATACGCCGCTTTTACCGGCAGAATAAATTAAATAAACCTCTTAAAAATTGGGGGGACCATCGCGGCGGAACAAACGCCCGGCGGACCCCTCTTTTTTTGGTATTCAATCCGCAGATTAGAGTATAATAATGCCAAAGTCCCGGGGGGAGGAGCGATGGCCGCTACGGCAAATTTCTATATCGGCACATCCGGCTGGTCTTATCCCAGGGGAGAAGGCACCTGGAAGGGCTTTTTCTATCCCCCGGGCAAGATAAACGAGCTGGAATATTTCAGCCAGTTTTTCAATACCGTGGAGCTTAATAGTTCATTCTATAGACCGCCCGACCCCGGCTTCGTCTATAACTGGGCGCGCCGCGTGCCACCGGGGTTCCTTTTCACGGTCAAGCTGTGGCAGAAATTCACCCATCCCAAGATGTACCGCGAAGCTACCGGCGAGGCGGCGGTTATCGCCGAGAGCGATATCGACCTTTTTAAAAAGTGCCTGGAGCCTCTGGTCAAAACAAGAAAGCTCGGCGCGCTGCTGGCACAATTCCCGCCCAGCTTTAAAAACGACGGTTACGGGCGGCAGATAATCGGGGCGGTGGCTAAGGCCTTCGGGGAATACAGGCTGGCAGTCGAACTCAGGCACCGCAGCTGGAGCGACGACGAAAGCACCGCCGAACTGATGCGGGAAAACAACCTGGCCTGGGTGCAAATAGACGAGCCAAAGTTCGGCTCCTCGGTGGCGATGGAGGTGCCCGTGACGGCGGACTTCGCCTACTTCCGTTTTCATGGCAGGAACGCTAAAGACTGGTGGACCGGCGACGCCGAAACGCGCTACAGATACCTCTACTCTAAAGAGGAAGTCGACGGGCTGGCGGAAAGGGTCAACAGTATGGGGGAAAAAGTAGGGCTACTGTTTGCCTTCTTTAACAACCACTGGCAGGCTTATGCGCCGCGCAACGCCAACGATATGAAAAAAGCGCTTAAGATGCCGTTCGAGCAATTGCCGATGAACCTTGAAATAATGCAGGATACACGCAATACTGAAAAGGAACCGGGAGAGAAATAGGGCATGCTTGACGAACTATCCGTAAAAAACTTCGGCATCATCGAAGAAATCAGCTGGAAGCCGTCTCCCGGCTTAAATGTCATCACCGGCGAGACCGGCGCCGGCAAGTCGCTGGTGGTGGACGCCGTCGAAGCTTTGCTGTCCGGCCAGGCGCGGGAAGAAGATATCCGCCACGGCTCAGCGGAAGCCAGGGTGGAGGGGATTTTTCACCGGGATGAAAGGGAGGGGAGTAAAGCGCTGGGGGAATTGCTGGCGGAGAAGGGACTGGATGCCGATGACGGCACGATTCTCCTTGCCTGCGAGTTCCGAAGGCAGGGGCGCACTACCCCGCGGGTGAACCGGCAGGCAGTATCGCGGGCACTGTTGAAAGATATCGGCGGGGCGATGGTCGATATTCACGGCCAGAGCGAGCACCTTTCGCTGCTCAACAAGAGCCACCATCTTGAATACCTGGATGCCTACGCGCATACGCTGGAGAAAAGACACGCCTTCGCCGCGAAAGTCGTTGAGCTGCACCAGATGGACCGGGAAATACAGTCGCTAACAAAGGACGAGCGGGAGCTGGCGAGACAAACCGAATTACTGAATTTCCAAATCGATGAAATCAAGCGGGCGGAGATTGAAGAAGGCGAAGAGGAAGCGCTGCAAAAAGAACTGACGATTCTAACTTCCGCCGAAAAGCTGAAAACGGCGGCTTTTGAAATTTACCGAATCATCTACGGCGACGAAAGCGCCATGGCGGCCGCGTCGGCTTTAGATAGAGTCAACGAGGCCCTGCCGCTGATGAAGCAGATAGTCGATACCGACTCTTCTATGCAGTCGAAAATGGGCAGCCTGGTAGGAATCATCAACGGAC
This sequence comes from Chloroflexi bacterium RBG_13_51_18, assembly GCA_001796495.1. GTDB lineage: Bacteria > Chloroflexota > Dehalococcoidia > Dehalococcoidales > RBG-16-60-22 > RBG-13-51-18. Next base: position 1,477 of record MGMR01000014.1, on the reverse strand, counting down.
TCGAAGAGCTGGCGCGGGAAATCCGCTCCTACGGCGACAATCTTAACTTCGACCCGCAGCGACTGGAAGAGGTCCAGAACCGACTCGAACTGCTGAAGAACCTGAAGAGGAAATACGGCGGCTCGATAAAAGAGGTGCTGGACTACCTGGCTAAAGCAGAAAAGGAGCTGGCGGGGCTGGCTTTCTCCGGAGAACGGCGGCAGGAACTGGAAGTCCGGCGTGAGCAGCTTAAAAAAGAAATGGGGGCTTTAGCCTCGAAGCTATCGCAAGAGAGGCAGCGGGCGGGAAAGCAGCTGGCCGTGGTAGTGAAAAAGGAGCTTGGCGAGTTGAGCATGGGACGGGTGGAATTCATCGTCTCCATAACGCAGGAAATATCACCGGAAGGAATACCTTTCCCCGATGGAAAATATTATAAGTTTGATAACAAAGGCGTGGACAATGTCGCTTTCCTGGCCTCGACCAATCCAGGCGAGCCGGCCAAAGCGCTGGATAGAATAGCCTCGACCGGCGAAATATCGCGCTTCATGCTGGCTTTAAAGAGCGCGCTGGCGGAAGCGGACACGATACCGGTGCTTATTTTCGACGAGATAGATATCGGCATCGGGGGGCGCAGCGGCGAGGTCATCGGCAGGAAGCTGTGGAAACTGGCGCAGCACCACCAGGTAATCTGCGTGACACATTTACCCCAGATTGCCGCCTTCGCCGACACGCAGTACCGCGTCAGTAAAAAGACCGACCGCGACCGAACCGTCAGCACCATAGAGTCGCTGGAGGGGGAGGCGCGTTTTAAAGAGCTGGCCGTAATGATAGGCGGGCCACGCTACACGGAAAATGCGCTTAAAGCCGCCCGGGAACTTATCGAAGGGGCAGAGGGGTGGAAAAGCGCCGAGCCGAAAGGCTAACTGATGAACTTGAGACCTGTAATAAATAAATGGTGAGGTTGGCGATGAAGGATGATGAGCCGCAGGATATACTCGATATATCATTTTCACCAACCTGAATTCCCGGCCGGCAGCGCGAGGCCGGTTGAGATAACGACAGGAAAGAGAAAAGCACCACCGGGCGAGTGTCAACAGGGAGGCATGATGAAAAAACTTCTCCTCGTTATAGTCCTGACTATCTTGATGCTATCCAGCGTGATAGCCCTCACCGCTTGCGGTTCAGATACCGCCAGCACCACGCCCGCGAGTAGCCCCACCGCGAGCACCCCTGTTACGAACAACCTGGTGCAGGGTATCCAGTTTACCCGGCAACCGAACGAAATCCTGATCAGTGAAACGGGCGTCGAGCCGAAGGTACTGACCATACCGGCGGGGACCCAGATCATCTGGTACAACATCGACCGCACCGAGAACGCCCGGCACTGGATGAAAGCGCTGGATAACTCGTTCAGCACCCAGGCGATTCCCAAGGGCACGCGGATGCCGATGACGTTCAACACACCGGGGACGTACGAATACCGCTGTATCTACCATCG
>MGMR01000013.1 GCA_001796495.1 Chloroflexi bacterium RBG_13_51_18 | reverse complement strand
CAGGACACCCAGCTTGGTCCCTATACCCTGACCTTAAGCGCTCCAGAATATAATATCTCAAAGAAGGTAAACTATGTGGTCTGGATACCAGCCACGTTAAAAGTGAATATCACGCCGGAAACGGTGGCGCCAGGCGGTACGATTTCGGTCAATGTGCTTATCGACCCTGCACAGGTAGTGCGCATAACTATACGGGGTTTAAGCAAGCAGTGGATGACAGACGGAAATGGAGGCGTCAATATCAAGATGACGGTCCCCCAGAACACCACGCCCGGGGTATATGAAATTATGGTGCAAGCACCGGATTTAGGCTTGACAGCCTCAGATACTTATACGGTGACGGAAACCTTGAAACTAGGTCTCTCGGACATCACCCTGGTAGGGGCACTGCTGACCATTAACGCCGAGGGCGAGGACGAAGAAAGCTACTTTGAAATGCAACTGGTGTTAGGCGGCTCGTATATCCGCGTCAGCGGTTTGAACAATAACGAGATAATCGCTTCGGGGACCATCCCAACCGGCTGGGGCGATGGTGAAATGTATTATAGCTTTACCTTCAACAAGGACCTGACCGCGGTTACCAGCGGCATAATTTCTATGGTAGCTGATACCGGTGAATTCTATGAGGTCCGTTTCAACAACATTCCGATGAACGCTGATTATGAAGACGCGTTCTGGCAAAATGAGGGTCTGGATACACTGGTTTTCGCCGTTAAGGGAACGGCTGTTTCCAGTCATCTGGGCTCTGTAAACGTGAACGAACCGTCCCTGGGTACTTTCAGCAGGTACTTTGCCGTGGCTGACTCCGAAATAATAGTAATCCTGATAGCGGCTACGGAAAGCCAGATAGCTGGACTGATAGACGAATAATCTACACGTTGGATGGCGTCAAGGGCGGGCCGTGGCTTGGCAGGCTATTGCCCGCCTGTTTTTACGGTAAGGAATACCCTTATATTCGGCAAATAAAAAGGCTGGAGCGGGAGACGAGATTCGAACTCGCGACTTTCTGCTTGGGAAGCAGACATTCTACCACTGAATTACTCCCGCTTAAAAACGCTTTTATTTTAGCTTAAAAGTACGATGTTGTAAAGATTAATTATTGTTAACATTAAGAGTGAAAACCGTATGTTTACTTTTAAAATTATCTACAAAGTTTAACATTTGACTTTTCATTTGGGCATTGATATACTCGCCATGAGCAGTCTGCGCTTGAACTACAGGCAGGCCGCTTCAATATTTGGAATACCAAAAAAATACTAAGGAGGAACAAGGCATGTCCGGAGATTTCGTGAATTTAATGGCTGACCTGAAGGAGGAGGAACTCCTTGCCCTGACTAAGAAGAGACTAGAAGCGAAAGAAGACCCGCAGAAAATCCTGGATGATAACACGAAGGCCATGGCAATCGTCGGCAAGCGTTTTGCCGGCGGCGAGTACTTCCTGCCGGAACTGGTTTTTTCCGGTGAGCTTCTCAAGCAGGTTATGGCCTTGGTAACACCCCACCTTAAACAATCGTCTGCCAAAGCTAAGAAAATAGGCAAAGTCGTCATTGGTACCGTCGCCGGTGATATTCATGATATCGGTCTGAATATCGTCGAATTCATGCTCGATGTCAACGGCTATGATGTTACCAGCCTCGGCGTAGACGTACCGGTGGAAAAGTTCGTTCAGGCGATGAAAGATACCAAGTCGCCCGTTCTCGGCTTGAGCGGCTTCCTTACCCCCGCCTTCGATGCCATGAAAGAAACGGTAGAGGCGCTGGAAAAAGCCGGCTTACGGAAAGATATCAAAATCATGATTGGCGGCGGCCAGATGGATGATGAAGTCCGCAAGTATGCCAAGGCTGATGCCTTCGGTAAGGATGCCATGGCTGCGGTTTCTCTGGCTAATAAGTGGTTTGGTGTAAAGTAAAATGGAAAAGACATGGGCGGAGTTATCTCCCAGTCAAAAACGGGAAGAACGCTTCAAGCGGTGGCTTTCTCCGCCGGGTGTCACCTTCACCAGCCCCCAGGCTGAGAAGCTCTATAAAGAGAGAGTCACCAGGTTTATCAAAGCCTTTACTTTACAGAAACCGGACAGGGTGCCCTGCATCCTGCCGTCGATGGGACTGTACGCGGCTTCCTATGCCGGCACCAATCTCGCCACGGTCATGTATGACTTCGATGAGATGAAACGCGCCTGGCGCAAAGTGCTTCATGAGTTTGACGCGGACACCTATGTACCCCCCGTCCTCGTCCCGCCCGGCCCTTCACTTGAAGCAATAGATTATAAACTCTACAAGTGGCCCGGGCACGGCCTCTCTAAAAATACCCTTTCGTACCAGGCGGTGGAATCCGAGTGGATGAAACCCGATGAGTACGATGCTCTTATAAGAGACCCATCCGATTTCTGGCTCCGCACCTATTTGCCGAGGGTCTTCGGGGCGTTTAAGGCTTTCACCCAGCTGCAGCCCTGGACGACCTTTGAAGAAATCCCAGGGGCGACTTTCATACCTTTCGGCAACCCGGAAGTACAGGCCGGTTTTAACGCTATTATGAAAGCCGGCACGGAAAGCCTGAAATGGATTGCGGCCGTCGGTGAGGTCGCCGGCGAAGCCATGGCGATGGGATTCCCCGGCGTTATGAGCGCACTGGCTAAAGCCCCCTTCGATACCCTCGGCGATACGCTGCGCGGTACTCAGGGGATAATGATGGATATGTTCCAGCGACCGGAGAAAGTACATGCTGCCATGGAAAGGATAGCTCCCATTGCCATAAATACGGCAATAGCCTCGGTCAACAATGCCGCGGCGCCCATCGTCATGATGCCGCTGCACAAGGGCGCCGATTCTTTCATGTCCATCAAGCAATACGAGACATTCTACTGGCCTACCTTTAAAAAGGTCGTCATGGCGTTTGTCAACGAGGGCATTACCCCGGTACTCTTCGCTGAAGGAAGTTATAATAATCGGCTCGATATTATCGGCGACTTTCCTAAAGGGACCGTAGCCTGGTACTTCGACCAGACGGATATATTTAAAGCTAAAGAAAAAATCGGTGATAAATGCTGTATTATGGGCAACGTACCTACCTCGCTGGTCATGACGGGCACACCACAGCAGGTGAAAGAACACTGCCGGAAGCTCATCGAGGTCTGCGGCAAAGGCGGCGGTTATGTCCTCTCCGGCGGCGCCAGTGTAGATGAGGGCAATCCGGAAAACATGCGCGCTATGATGGCGGCTGTTAGAGAATACGGCGTTTATAAATAACCCTTAAAATAACAGCTATTTTACGATTGGCAGGCATTTCCACACCGTCTACTTCTGGTGAGGGGAATGCCTGTTAATTAAGTTATTTGTCTTTGGAGGTCTAGCATGGGCAAACAATGGCCAGAGATGACCTGGCAGGAACGGCGGGAAGAAAGGTTTAAAAAGTGGCTCGCTCCACCCGGTGTGAAATTCCCCGGCGTGGCAATAGAAAAAAAATATAAAGAGCGCGCCACCCGGATGATAAAAGCCTTCAAGATGGAAATTCCGGACCGTGTTCCCATTCACCTCGCCGCTAATTCCTTTGTGGCTTACAATGCCGGCTACACCCTCAAAGATCTTCTTTATGATTATTCCAAGATAAAACCTTCCTGGATAAAATTCCTCGAGGAGTTTGACCAGGATTCGGCTGATGCCCCGGGATTTTTCGCCGCCAGGGTCTATGAAATTCTCGACTATAAGGTGAATAAATGGCCCGGGCACGGCCTGCCGGACTCGGCAACCCTCCACAATTTCATCGAAAAAGAATACATGAATGCTGACGAGTATGATGTTTTCGTGAAAGACCCGTTCGATTTCGGTCTGCGGTACTTTACACCGCGGACCTGGGGCGCCTTCGAGCCTTTGGCTGATATCCCCTCCTTTTCCTCCTACCAGGGACTCCCCGAACGTCTGATGATGATGTGCCAGGACCCCCGCTTCCAGAAACTGTTCAAGGCTATCTGGAAAGCCAGCCAGGAAAACGTAAAGCACCAGACAGTAATGGGCGAATGCGCTAAAGAATCTCTGGATAGAGGCTTTCCTCCGTTGATGGGCGGCATAATGCTGGCGCCTTTCGATACCGTCGCCGATATGCTCCGCGGTACTCATGGTTCAGTAATGGACATGTACCGGCAGCCGGACAAACTACTTGATACTCTGGAGATTATTGCCGAACGCAGCCAGGAGTCCGCCGTGGGTATGGCCAATATGTCGCGCAGTCCGGTCGTCTTTGTTCCCATGCACAAGGGTGCTGACGCTTTCATGTCCGTCAAGCAGTTCGAGAAATTTTACTGGCCCACCTTCCGCAAGCTCCTGATGGGTGTTATCAACGAGGGATGTGTGCCGATGATGGTTATCGACGGCAGTTATAATGAAGCCCGCCTGAAAATCATCAGCGAGCTGCCCAGGTCATCGGTCGTGTGGACGATGGAAAAAACGGATATGGCTCTGGCCAAGAAAATCCTGGGCAATTCCGCCTGCATAGCCGGCAACGTCACGGCGGCGCAGCTTTACACGCAGACCCCCGAGGCCATAAAAAAATATGTCCGTTACCTGATTGACACCTGTGCCCCGGGCGGCGGCTACATTCTTGCCCTGGGCTCCGGTATTGATAAGTGCAACCCCGCCAATTTACAGGCCGTTGTTGAAGCCGGTAAAGAATACGGCGTTTATAAATAAGCGAGCTATTTCTTAATTTAATAGATTGCCAGTCACCCTCCTTTTAAGGAGTTCTTTCTTGTTTAAGTTGAACTTTGTATTCGGTTCCTATCTGTAAATAAGAAGGGGGTTTTAAAGATGCCACAAACCAAAAAATGGGAAGACATGACCTGGCAGGAAAAACGCGAGGAGCGCTTCAAGCACTGGCTAAATCCGCCGGACGTGAAATTCGTCAGCAAAGAGACGGAAAAGCTTTATAAGCAGAGGGTGACGCGGTTTATCAAAGCCATCAAGCTGGAAGAGCCCGACCGCGTGCCCGTTATTTTACCTACCGGCAACTTTCCGGCTTACTGGGGAGGGTCGAGCTTCCGCACTTTAATGTATGATTATAAAAAGGGTCATGAAATCTGGAAAAAATTCATGGAAGCCTTCGGGGACATGGACATCTTTAACGGTCCAAGCTTTATCCCTTCGGGCAGGATAGCAGAGGCTATCCCTTCCAGGATTCAAAAGCTCCCCGGACTCGGCCTGCCGGAAACCGCCACGATGAACCAGTTCGTAGAAGGCGAATACATGATGGCCGACGAGTATGACCTTTATATGGCAGACCCCACCGATTACAATCTCCGGGTCATGCTGCCCCGCACCACTCCCCTCTTTGAGCCTTTCAAACGGATGCCGCCGATGCGCAACATGATGGGCAATTACTGGTTGACTGTCATGACCGACCCGGAAGTACGCAAAATATTTGAGACCCTCCTATCCCTGACCGATGAGCAAATCAAGTGGACGACAGCCAGCATGGAGATAAACAGTTATATCAGAGCACACGGCTATCCGTCCCTGTGGGGCGGCGGTATTATGGCTGCCGCACCCTTCGACCATTTTGCCGATGTCCTCCGCGGCACACAGGGTATTGCCATGGATATGTTCCGCCAGCCTAAAAAGCTTCATGAAGCTATGGAATGGTACCTGAACCTTAGCATCAACACAACGATTAAGAATTTCCCCATGACATCCAGCCCTATCTGCATGATGCCCCTGCACAAGGGCGATGACACCTTCATGTCGGATAAGCAGTTTGCGGAGTTTTACTGGCCTTACCTGCGCCGCCTTTTCCTGGCGATGATTGATGAAGGGCTGGTCCCTTTCCCCTTCGCCGAAGGCCGCTATAATAACCGACTCAAGCAGATTACGGACACCCCTCCGAGCGGCGTCGTCTGGTATTTCGACCAGACGGATATGAAGGAGGCCAAGAGGATTCTCGGCGGTATCTCCTGTATCATGGGCAATGTTCCCACCTCGCTGGTGATAAAGGGAACGCCGCAGCAGGTCAAAGAAGCCTGCCGCAAGCTTATCGAGGACTGCGCTCCGGGCGGCGGATACATTCTCACCGGCGGCGCCAGCATCGATAGAGGCAATATTGAAAACCTCAAAGCCATGATGGACGCCGCCAAGGAATACGGCGTTTACAAGAAATAAGACTTCGGAGGCCAAGAGTGTTTCAAAGACCGGATAACTGGGCGGAACTTACCTGGCAGCAGAAGCGCGAGCTGCGCCTTAGCCAGTGGATAAGCGGCCCGGGCATTAAATTTGACAGCAAGCAGACGGAGAAAGACTACAAGGCGCGCGCTACCCGCCTGGCTAAAGCCGTGAAAATGGAACTCCCCGACCGCGTGCCCTGTATGATACCCACCGGCTGGTTCCCGGTAAAAAACGCCGGCGTTACCCTCAAGCAGGTCATGTATGACCCGGAGCTGATGAAAAAGGTCTGGCTCAAGTTTGTGGATGAATATGACTCCGATACCTTCGACGGAACGCTGTTCTTCCAGGCGACGGTCAACGATATTCTTGAAGCTAAAACGATGAAATGGCCCGGACACGGCCTGCCGGATGACGCCCACTCCTACCAGTACGTCGAGGGCGTTTATATGCAGGCAGACGAGTACGACCTCTTTATGAAAGACCCTTTTGATTTCCAGCTACGGAAACTGCTGCCTCGCACCATGGGTGTCTTCGAGCCTTTTGCCGATGTACCTTCCTTTTCTTCGTACCAGGGGTTGCCCAACCGCCTGATGGCGATGTGCCTCGACCCGCGCTTCCAGAAGTTATTCAAGGCTATCTGGAAAGCCAGCCAGTACCTGCCGGCCTTGGGCAAAGCCACCGCCGAAACCACGCAAGCGGCTGCCGCCAAAGGGTTTCCTGTTTTTCGCGGCGGCCTGGCCGTCGCCCCCTACGATGTTTTTGCCGATAACCTCCGCGGCACGCAGGGTATCGTTATGGACATGTTCCGCCAGCCTGATAAAATCCACGAAGCGATGGAGTTCGTCCTGCCGCGGCTGCTCTCCGGCGCTATCGCTATGGCCGATGGAGCCGATTGCCCCATGATAATGATGCCACTGCACAAGGGCGATGATACCTTCATGTCCGATAAGCAGTTCGAGACCTTTTACTGGCCTACCTTCCGTCGCCTCCTGCTGGCGATGGTAGATGAAGGCCTGGTGCCTTTCCCGGTGGCAGAGGGGGCATATAATCGCCGCCTTGAATATATCTCGGACATGCCTAAGACCGCCGTCGTCTGGATGTTCGACCAGACGGACATGGCCAACGCCAAGAAAACGGTGGGCAAGGTGTCCTGCATCGCCGGCAACGTGCCGGTTTCCATCGCCTACACCGGTACGGTTAATGATATGAAAGAATACTGTCGCAAACTCATCGAGACCTGCGCTCCAGGCG
>MGMR01000012.1 GCA_001796495.1 Chloroflexi bacterium RBG_13_51_18 | reverse complement strand
AATGATGATGATTGGGTCGTCTAACTGGCTGCACTTCCAGGCAACATAGCCCTTCGTGTCCAGTAATTCCCTGGTCTGCATGGCGACTTCCTCGGCGATTTTTTCGGGCGTCTTAGGCATTTCACCCGGTGGAAGTTCGCTATCCTGGGCTATTTGAGGTTTTGGAGATTTGGGGGAGCTGACAATACCGGTAGTTTTTGGGGGTATCGGAGGTTTTGGAGAGACGGGAGTGGGCATTTCAGCGTTTCCTGATTGACCTTTCTGCGCCGCCCGCCGCTTGCGCATCTGCTCTTTCTTATATTCTCGATATGCTTTAGGGTCTTTCTGCGGCATTTCGTCCCTCTTTGTTAATTTTAGAACACTTGTTCGCAACCAAGTCAATGGGTTTTTGTCGTTTCTTATAGAATATAACAATTGTGATATTTTGTCAATAGTTTTTTATTACATTTTCCATTAAAATAAGGGAATCAATATATTTTGCAGGAGGGACGGCAATGTCAAAATTGAGAGACTTAATTAGAGAAAAGAGACGGGGACAGCATTTGACACAAGAAGAATTGGCTAACAAGATTGGAATCAGCACAAGTTACATTGGTATACTTGAAATCGGGAGACAAAACCCGGGCGCTCGGACACTTAAAAGGATTTGTGATGCGCTGAATATACCACTTGAAGAAGCTATACCATTGGGGCTTTATGAAGTCCTGGGGGAAATCCAGGATATTCAAAAGCAGAAAACGAAGGCCGAGGAAAGGTTCGCAAAATTGCCCTTATCCATCCAGAAAAAGCTCATCGAAATTGGCGAATTAATGGAAAAATAACGGCTTTTTGTCGGAATTTTGGGAGTAACATTTTTGTCGGAAAATAAAACAAGGGAGTAACATTAGCCTCGTGTTACTCCCGCTGTTACTCCCGACAGGCACGAAAAAGGCAGGGTGTTTTTGTTTTCTTAGTCCCTCTTTGTTACTCCCTGTTACTCCCGAATGAAGCTATTTCGTTTGCGGAAGGTAGCTATTCGTTTTTATTACTGTTACTCCCTGTTACTCTTTGTCGGAAAACTGTTACTCCCTGTTACTCCCGTCTGTTACTCCCTATTAGGCACAAATGAGACTAGAATAATCGGAATTGTGCTTTAGCCCCTCTTAGTTACACTATCATCAAAAGAGGCACAAACAGGCATAAAATAGCAGAATAGCTGGAAAAAGGCAAGGCGCAGGGCGGGTAAATTCCGAAAATTTTCCGATAAAAATGGATAGAAAATCACTTAAAATCGAGCAATTTTGACTTGTCCAGGATGATACCACCGGCCCCTGCTATCCCTAATGATGTCGCCTTGATAGGTGTTTTCATTAACATAAGGGCTAGACCCTCGGGAATCTGGATATTGATACTAATAGGTGGGTGTTCCTTGTCGCTAATGACCGTGATTGTTAATTTGTAATCCATGTTTTACTCTTTCGGGGTGCCATCATCTGGCGGCTGGGCTTCCTTCATTAAACGCTGATTTTCAGCTTCGATTTTACCCTTAGTGGCCTCGATTAGTTCCGTGTAATCCTTGACGAGTTTAGCCACGTGCGCCCGCTCCCTCTCGTATACCTCAAGGTCTCCATTCAGGTCTTTTAACATCATGTCCTCCATTAGACTAATTGCAAATTAATCAATATAAATGTAGGGTCAGCCACCCCATCACCATCGATGCCCACTACTCGTATAAAAACGTCCTTCTGTGCGGCCGCCGGCACATCAGTCCATCCACCAACTTTGACACCGGTGGTTGCACCTAGTATGACTGAGCATAAGTCAGTATATGTGCCGCCTTCCGTTACGGCATATTGAAGTTTCAGCTTGGCATTGGCGGCGGCTGCAGCATTGAGACGGGTAACTAATCTAGCCAATCTAGCATGCTTTACATCAATAGCAGTGCGAGTCGAATAGGTGGCAGCAAATTCTGTCTCTGCGGCTGGCATATTAGTCCATGTGGTGTTGTTAAGGCCCAGGGCAATGCTAATCGGTATACCAGAGCGTAAATTAATGTGATTGTTCTCCATTTTATCAACCTCGCCCTTAATACCATTCTACCCAACGTTGTAATGTGTCGCCGCTATTAACTTTGTAATAGTTGCCTAGTAAAACCAAAAAGCTAATACAAACAACCCCGCTATCAGTGTTACCGCCCGCCATACTGGCCACTGTAGTAACAGGTGGAGTAGCATTATCGGTTACTCCGCTCACACCGCCACTGACTGCGGCTATAGATACCCCAACGCAAACTATCATAGGACGGCCTGTCGTATTCTGATAGGTCGTCCCCAATGCCCTAGTCCCTGTTACGACATTCTGAGTGCTGAAATAAGTCGCCGTGATAGTTACCCAGGCACTGGATTGAACTTGCTGTAAAACCGCCGTGTCTGTCGCATAATAGAGACTTCCATCGGGTAAGCCAGCGGCGGCTGGAATGTCCGCCGCTATGCCGCTGCCGCAATAGAGTGTTATCGCTACCCAGGCGGCACCGCTCCAACGATAGAGTGTTTTCCTGTCGGTAGCATAACCCAGGTCGCCGATAGTCACGCCAGTTGTCGGTAAATTGGCGTAGGTATCATAATAGACTTGCCGGGTTATTCCGATTTGGGTCACCTTAGTCGGCATGTTTTCCTCCCTTCATCTTATCCCAGGCGCTTTTAATCAACCAGGCGGAGCTTGCCACAAAGAGCGTTTTGATTTCGCTGTTTATGCCCAGGGCAATAAATATAATGGTCGCAATCAAACAGATGAAAGCGCCCAGGTCGTCAAGGTGTTCACATATCCACTTCATCGCTTAAAAAACTCCCCAGCCGTGACAGTCTTTCCACCTCTAACGAATGTCAAGGTTTGACTCCCTGCAGAAGCCGCTCCCCCGCCCTTACCTGTCCCTAACGCTGTTACCTTATCGGAGGCGGCATTCAGCCATTTGTCATAGGATTGTGTCGGCGCTTCAATTCCGCCGCTTATGGGACTGACAGCCGTTTCATTCAGGGCGAAGGCGGTTGCCAGGTCGACCTTTCTATTCTTGGTGTTGTTATTGTTCTCCACCTGGGCAGGGTTAAAGTATTCTCCGAATCCGACAATGGGTATATTTGTCTTAGTGGATAGCTCATAACCTGTCGCTATCACTTCTATACCACCAAGTAATAGAGCTACCGGCCAGGCGATAGCGCTTGCAGCGGCTAATCCTACAGGAACGCCGCCGATAAGCCCCGCGCTAGCCAAACCCGCCGCCCCCATTGCTGCTACCTTGATACCCAGAAATGTTCCCGCCCCGACCGCTACCTCGGTAGCCGCTCTTTTCTTAATCCCTTCCCAGTTTATATTAGAGCCGCCCCCGCCTGTCAAAATATCGAGGGGATTAGGGATTGTCGGCACATTCGGCAAGTCGGGCGTCTTAACGCCGCCTAGTAATTCCTGCGCCGCCTTTTGCGCTTGGTCTATCAAGTCCTGGGCGGCTTTTCGGGCATCGCCAATGATATTACCCGCTTCGCCTTGCGCCCCGGTGATAATATCCCCTGCCTGCCCTTGCGCTAATCCCATCATGTCGCTAATTGCCTGTTGAGCTTGTCCCAACAAACCGCTCATATCAAAGCCCCCAAAACCGCCGCCCTGGCTTCCCCCTAGGCCCGGTATAATATTGATTATATCCGGTAGCCCTATCCCACCGCCCCCACCGCCAGTTGCCGTGTCCTGGGGAGACTGTTTCTTGCTCAAATAATAGACGGCTAAAACAGCGCCGCCGATAATCAGATAGTCTTTTGTTTTCATTGCTTTCTTGCCCAGCTATCAATAGTTTCAGCCTGCCGCTGAACTGTAGCGATAACATTGCCTAATACTGTCGGGTTAGCGGCATGATTGTTTGTCAGCCGAACATGCCAGATTGCCTGATTGTCTATCGACCTTATGGAATTAGGGGGAACGGGAAAACTGGATTCTCCGTTGATAACCAGCGTCAACCCGATAGTGGTATCGGCGTTTTGAACTTCAATCCAATCAAGGGGGAAATACTTCCTGGCTGCCGGGAACTGGTGCTCAACATCAAAATTGGCACTAGCTCCCGCCGCTGTCACCGGCATGCTATAAGAATAATATGGCGAACCTTGCTGCTTGATTTTCTCTAATCTAACCAGGCTGAGATTTTGACTCCGCCGAATGTTAACCAAGTCTAACAGATTTGGCATTTTGTAATCCTTTGAGCGTGATACTGTATGCGCTCCCCACCTACTGGTATATACTCTACTGGTATATACTCTACTGGTATATACTCTACTGGTAAACGGTTACCGGGACGCTAAAGCCGACATTATCCTCGGTCGTTGCCGCTGTGATACAGCGATACCATATTTGAAGCAAGCTATCCTCACCGACTTTCGGGAACTCCACCTTTTCAGGTAGGGCATACATCTGATTGATGTCTACCGGGGTAGCCGTTGTCAGTGTGGTTATAGTCGTGCCATGCAGCCTGGTATCATCGATTTCAGCGATGGTGTAGACTTTGGTCTGCCGGGCATTGCTCTGCTTCAAGCGTACAACGCCGACCTGGAAGTCTACGTTAGTGTCGAGGCTACAGAACCACATGTAACCCTGGTTATGGGCAAATGCCGGTGAACCATAGCCCCAGCGAATCATTTGCTGGGCCGGTACTGTCTTTTGCCAAACCAGCGTCCAGGGGCTGCCTGCGGCCAGCGCTCCTATGAGTGCCAGGACTTCCGCCATAGTATCATAAGCAGCATCACCATCGGTTATCCCGAAGTTCATCCGGTAGGGTTGCTGTGTTCCCTGTTGCTTCTGGGCAAGCCCACCTATGTTAAGCCCGCCCAGCATATTGCCGATTAAATCCATCACCATAGCTACATTACGTCCTCGCTAGCACCGCTCGAACTTGCCTGTGTCGTTCCCAGCATCCCGAAAGCGAATAGTGCGAACCCGGCTATCGTGGCGATAACCTTGCCTCTGTCGCCCTTAATCATGCTACCTGCCAGTAATGGGGCGGCCAGCATACCAAGCCCGCCGAAAATCCGATATGCCAGGAGGAACACTAAGCCCCCTAGAGCGCCAACGCCAAAATCCTTGAACGCATCGCCGATTCCGCCCATTGTCGGGACGCCTACCATATTTTTGACTGAATCAGCCATTTTGCTAGCTCCTATTATATTTCGCCCGTCTGCTACCCGCCCTTGCGACTTTTTATCGGGGGAGGTTGTTACCCGGTAAAAAGAATCAGGGACGGGCAATCCTTTCTACCGCCGTCCCCCGACAATGCTATTATCTAATAAGCGTATCTAGCTGTCAAAACCAAACGAATTAGCCTTGATGCCGAATCAACCAGCGAATTATGAAAACCAGACGGGTGATGCCGTATATAAGAATAAGGAAGGCGATGCTCAATTCCAGTCCCAGGATATAGCCGTTAAGTTCCTCAGCGCTGTAGATGCCCGTCAATACCATAAGCCCGAAGCAAACGCAAAATTGCGCTGCTAGCATGATAACGAACACGCAATCTAACAATGAAAACCACATTTTAGCTTTAAAGTTCATCTAGATACCTGAATGATAATTGAATGCGGGGGGGGGTGTCTTAATATTTCACTCTTTACCCGCCTAAAAGAAAAGGGATAGGCTTATGAGTTTGGAATTTGCGGTTATGCTCGACGATGATAAAATGGTACGGGGGTAAGTCCCTAACCGCTTCTCCCAGCCCGTCAATAATATCGCTCAGATAGTCTCTATCATGTTTGCCTGGTAACTCGAATAAAAAGAGATAATGCGCCAGGTCAATCAAGTCGGTATTAAGCTGGGACGGGCGGCGGGCAACCGCTCCCCAGGCTATCTTGTCATGTCGATTGAAGTCATTCAAATCCAGAATACTTGACGGCAGTGGTGTCGGTTTCGGCGGGCAATAGCGGTTAGCTTCTTCCAGGACAAAAAGCCGAATTTGCCCGCTCCCGATAACTACCTGGTTGACGAAGTTGTTAAGCTCGATAATCGCCGGGTCGTCCTCATTGTGCTTAACGACCTGCCGGCGTTCGACAAAATATCTGTCCAGCCCCTGGTGTTCACGGAGGACATCGTAGACAATACTGTGTTTGTAACTTTTTAGAATGTATTTAACCAGGACGCTTTTCCCGCTCCCCTGGATTCCCAGGACAACGAAACGCTTGTTGGTTAAATCGGGTAGCCCTGTTATGCTAGTTTGCATTTTTAACCGCCTTTTTTGGCCGTGAACTATGAGCACGCAGGTTGGCCGTTCTATCAACCAGCCTGTCATATATGCTTTGACATTCGGCGATCAATGGACAGTCCTGGGTACACTGGCAGCATCGCTCCAGCCGCTTAATCAAGCATCGGCTACACGTCTTTTGTTTTAAAATGAAACGTAACCCCGGTGGCACCTCATTTATTGCCGGGATAGCTATTGCCATTGTCATTTTATTAGCTCCGATAGCTTTCTATTCCCAAAATCCTGTCTTAGTCGTTCCAGGAGCTCATCGACGGTTATATCGCCGTATTGCATGGCTAGGATTCTGATAAATAATTGCATTTGCATTTTAGGGTTGGAATCCTGGACGGATGGCACAGCTTCGTACCTGGGAGCGCTCTGCCCTGGTTGGAATCCCTTAATACCGCTCATGAGCATTTTAGGGTCTATGCCGAGTTCCTTCATTATGTTGATTATGTCTTTCACCTGGTCTAGCCAGCCTTTTGGGATAGCTTGGCTAGGGGACACCTCGGGCATTGTCGCCGGGCGGTGAATCAAGTCCTTTTCGGTTATCTCGATTGGCTGTCTATCGTTTGTCATTCTATCAACCCCCAATTCAAATATTGCCCGCATTTCCAGCACGGATTTTCGTTCTTTCTCAGTTCGGCACGGCAATGAAGGCAGTAGTAAACCTTCTCAGGCGTTTTTTTCTCTTTCGGCGCTTGCCCTAATAACGATTCCTTCGTGACTTCTTTCGGCGCGGGCGCTTCTGTAGGGTGTTTTTGCCTGATATGATTACCCAGGTTGCCAACTATCTTATGGCAGTAGGGGCATTCATGCCGTTTGTAGCCCCCGCTCCGCTTTTCCTTTTTGGGCGGCTGTTCGGCGGGCGCTATCACTTCCTTAACCTTTTTGACAACCTTGATGGCTGTCTTTACCGGGGCGGGCGCTACCGCTTCCACTACCTTTCCAGCGGCTTGTTTAACCAATTTTTCGGCTAACACCTTCTTCTTAGTCATATCGGTTTACTCCAAAGGCAAAAATTCACATGGCGCTTTGCCATTTCGAGCATGACCAAAAGCTCACAGGCATTATCTACTCCAAAGTTGGTAGTATAGGTCATAAATTCGTCTTTCTTATCCTTCTTGAATAAGATAATGAAAGCCTTTCCATCATCTGTTAAATTATTGGCTATGTCTTCCAGGAATTCCGCCTTGTCGCTGTTTTTAAGCAGTCTGTCTATCTCGTTGCTCATAAACTCCCTCCGTTAGACAATGTCCATTCTTATACCACTGGCAAGG
>MGMR01000011.1 GCA_001796495.1 Chloroflexi bacterium RBG_13_51_18 | reverse complement strand
TCTTGATAGCCATGGCCAAGGCATATGCAGTAGACCAGCTATCTCCGTTGCATAAAGCCTCATCCTCAAGGAGAATGAGTTCATCGGCGCCCATAGCCAGGGGCTTTTTAACAACCTCCCGCAACAGGTTGACGCCCAGCGATAATATTGTGATCTTCCCGCCTTTAGCTTCTTTAAGGCGTAAGGCAGCTTCCACGGCGAATTCTCCATAAGGGTCGATAACCGGCGGTACACCGTGCATTTCAGCCCTATTGCCGGCAGCGTTAATTTTAAAGCTGGCTGGTGGCGCCTCGGGGTCGATAACCTGTTTAACACAAACGATAATATTCATGGTAATAGTCTTTAATTATTGAAAATGTAGCTGTGGAATTCAAACCTAATTTATCATTGTATGAGACGCTATGTCAAACGCATGACGGCAGCACGGGGAATGCCTGCCAAATCCGGGAATAACTGTATTTTTGCGGAAGGATATTCCTTCTGCAATAGTAACTCAACAGCTTCTGCCTGACCTAGACCGATTTCTAAAAGAAGGCAGCCGTAAGGGTTAAGTTTAGCAGGCGCCTGACGAATGAGTTTTCTTATTATGTCTAATCCGTCTTCTCCTCCATCTAGAGCCGTTACAGGTTCAAACCCGTTAACGGGTAAATCAGATTTTTTAACGTACGGCAGATTGGCGACGATAATATCAACAGGTTCGTGGAGTGGCTGTAAAAGATCACCATAAAGGAAGTTAATCCACTTAACGCCATGTCTGGCAGCATTTTGTTTGGCTACGGTGATGGCATCTCTGGATACATCTACAGCGTAAACGCATGCGCCAATTAGTTTAACTGACAGGCTGACAGCAATACAGCCGCAACCGGTACCGATGTCGGCTATATAAGTAAATTTGTAAGAGCGTGTTAAAGAAACGGCATTTTCCACGAGGATTTCCGTCTCTGGCCGCGGAATTAGGACTCGTTTATCTACGACGAAATCAAGACCATAAAACTCTTTATGCCCGGTGATGTAGGCTGATGGTTCTCCTTCAAGGCGGCGAGCAATGAGTTTATCCAGTTCATTTAGCTGTGCCTGGGTCATATCCTCGTCAGGGGAGGAAAAGAGCGCGGTGCGGTCAATCTTTAGGACATGTTTTAAGAGAATTTCCCCTTCTAGAGAGGCGTCTTCATTTAATTGGGCAAAAAGGGCTCGGCGTGCCCAGTTTAAAGCCTCACGTCGGTTCACACCTTCTGTTCCTCAAGCTTTCTTTCATGTTCGGAAGCAGCCAGTGCATCGATAAGCTCGCCGATACCCCCGTCCATAAAGCGGGGCAGGTTATGCTGCGTTAGATTGATACGATGGTCGGAAATACGGTCCTGCGGATAGTTATAGGTTCTTATCTTTTCAGCGCGTTCTCCGGTGCCGACCTGCGAACGGCGCTGTGAGGTTATAGCTTCCTCCTGTTTGCGCCTTTTAATATCCAAAAGACGAGTACGCAACACAGACAACGCCTTGACCTTGTTTTGAAGCTGAGAACGTTCATCCTGGCAAACGACGACCATTCCCGTGGGGAAATGCGTTACGCGGATAGCGGTGGCAACCTTGTTAACATTCTGGCCCCCCGCACCGCCGCTGTGAAATACATCGATTTTCAGGTCGTCGGGGGCAATTTCTATATCTACTTCTTCCGCCTTAGGCAGGACTGCTACCGTGGCCGTCGAGGTATGAATCCTGCCGGAAGCCTCGGTAACCGGCACGCGCTGAACACGATGCACGCCGCTTTCGTATTTCAGTCGACTGTAAGCGTTTTTGCCTCTCACTTCAAAAATAATTTCCTTGAAGCCGCCAACGCCGCTTTCGCTGATACTGATGATATCGGTCTTCCAGCCCTGTTCCTGGGCATAGCGGCTGTACATACGATAAAGGTCGGCGGCAAACAACGCCGCTTCATTGCCTCCCGTACCCGCCCTGATTTCCACGATGATGTCTTTCTCATCATTGGGGTCTTTGGGCAATAAAGCGAGCCGGAGTTCTTCAGTCAGCGTATCCAGTTTTTCCTGCAAAGCGGAACTTTCCTGCTTGATAAGCGCCGTCATTTCTTCATCATTCCCGGCGGTGTTCATTGTTTTTACATCGTTAAGCTCTTTAACTATCTTTTTATATTTGCGGTATTTCGTCACAATATCTTGAAGCCTGGCCCTTTCTTGAGATAATGCCTGCACCTGGTTGATATCTGTAGCCACTTCCGGCTGCGATAGTTTATCGTCTATTTCGCGATAGCGTTTTTCAATTTTATCAAGCTGGTCTATCATTTCCTTAAATAACCCCATGAAAATTATAGCACAGCGACGGATAGCCCTCAAAGCTGCCCGAATTGACACATTACGCATAAATGAACTATAATCAATCGTGTTTATCACGCCTTCAAACGATAATTCAATGCTCAATTTTAGATATAGTTATTCCATTAAAGTCACTCAGAATAAATGCATATACAATCGCCCAATGAATTCTATTTCAATTTAGACCAAAAGGAGCTGGACGATGACCATCACAGAAATACTCGCAAGAAATGCCAGGCTGACGCCTAATGCTATTGCTCTGGTAGAAATAACGCCGAGCAAGGGATTAAGAAGAGAAATCACCTGGAAAGAGTTCGACGAAAGGGCCAACCGGGTAGCCAATGCCCTTATCGACCGGGGTATCAAGAAGGGTGACGTGGTTATGCACCTGATGATGAATTCGCACAACTGGCTGGAAGCGTATTTCGGCATACTAAAAGCCGGCGCAATTGCCGCACCGCTTAACTTCAGATTCATCAGCCGCCAGATTAAATACTGTATCGATATTGCCGAGCCGAAAGTCATGATACTTGACCAGGATTTCATCGATAGAGTGACAGAAATCCGCAAAGACCTGAAGACCATTAAAAACTATTTCTTCGTCGGTGATAAGCTGCCGCAAGGCATGGAGGCCTTCGAGGACGTGCTGGCCAAGGCTTCGCCTGCCGTTCCTAAAATTCAGCTGACCGGTGAAGATGAAGCCGGTTTATACTTCACATCAGGCACTACCGGCGACCCCAAAGCCACTCTCCTGTGCCACCGGAGCCTGGAGCACACCGCTGTAAACGAGAATTTCTCACATCGAGAAAACCGGAAGGACTGCTTCCTGCTGATACAGCCCCTTTACCATACGGGTGGTAAGATGCACTGGTTCGGGAGTCTCATGGGCGGGGGAAGGGCGGTAATGACCACCGGCGGCGAGAGAGTTACGGCCAAGTTAATCATGGAAGCAATCCATAAAGAGAAAGTGACCATCTGTATGCTTCTGGTGCCATGGCTCCAGGATATCGTTACTGCTCTGGATAGAGGCGAAATGAAACTATCCGATTATGATATAAGCTCGGTTAGGCTGGTCCATTCCGGAGCGCAGCCGATTCCGCCGGTACTGGTGAAGCGTTTTTTGAAGTATTTCACGAATGTCCAGTATGAAGAAAATTATGGGCTTACGGAGTCCGCCGGGCCATGTATGCATTTAGGGCTGGAAAACCTGCATAAACTCGGCTCATTCGGGTATCCGAGGCTGAATCTCGATGCGCGTGTGATTGATGAAAAGGGTAATGACGTGCCGCCCGGTGCCGTTGGCGAAATCATCCTGCGGGGCGCCAATATTATGAAGTGCTACTACAAAAATCCGGAAAAAACCGCGGAGACTCTACGAGACGGCTGGCTTTATACCGGCGACCTGGTGAAGCAGGACGAGGAAGGCTTTATTTCATATGTCGACCGTAAGAAAGACCTTATCATTAGCGGCGGAGAAAACATCTACCCGGTTGATCTTGAATCTGTGTTAATCGGTCAGCCTAAAGTCAAAGACGTGGCAATTATTGGCGTACCTGATGAAAGGTATGGAGAGATTGTAGCGGCGGTCGTCCAGCCTAAAGAGGGCGTGAATCTTACCGAGGATGAAATGCGGGCTTATTACGAGCCGATGCTTCCCAAGTACGCATGGCCTAGAATCATCCTGTTCGGTGATGTGCCGCGCAATCCCACCGGAAAAATAGAAAAACCAAAGCTAAGAGAACGCTATATCGATGTGAAATGGAATCCAAAAGGGAAATGACCGAGATAAATAGATAGGAGAGTAAGATGGATTTTAAAGACTGTATTAAATTTGCTAATGACAACAAGACGTGCTACCTGGCCACCGCAGAAGGCGATCAGCCGAGAGTCAGGGCAATGGGAATGTGGTACGCCGACGAGACCGGCTTTTATTTTCAGGCGCAGTCCGTCAAAGCCGTGTGCAAGCAACTGGATAAGAATCCAAAGGTTGAGATATACTTTCAAGCCAAGGATTTCAGTAAAGTACTGCGGGTCTCCGGTAAAGCCAGGGCTGTTACCGATATGAAAATAAGGGCCAGGTGCATAGAAGAAAGGCCGTTTGTAAAGAACTTCGGCATTACCACGCCGGACAATCCGCTGCTGGCAATATACCAGGTATATACCGGTGAAGCATATTTTTGGACGATGGCCGACAGCATGAAGGAAGCCGAACTGCCCAGGATAAAATTCGGTAAAATATAATCCGCTACTTGATTTTACATGGCGACTTTTCTCTCTTTTTTCCAGTAAGAGAATTAAAGTAATATGGCGAAAGATAAGTACGATAAATTCCGCCTTAAATCCTGAGGAATAGACAATAAGCTAAAATCATATTATAATCATGATTAACCATGTTCTTCAAATGGGAAAATAGAATAGAGCGGGGGGTGGTATCTCCTGCTCTTTTATTTTTTACGTATCAAAATTAGCCGGGCAAAGTGGAAACATTACTCCCGGAGATATAACAATGACAGCTCAAGCTTAAACAAGCTTGGGAGAAAAGGGGGAAAATGTCACAATTACCAGGAATATTCTGGATTGTTCCTGCAGCGAGCGTAATCACGATTATATTCGCCATATTTCTTGTCAGGAACGTAATGAAACGACCCACCGGTACCCCGAAAATGAAAGAAATCGGGGATATTATTTTCCAGGGAGCCTGGGCCTTCCTGAAGCGCCAGTATAGTACTATAGCGATGTTTTCTGTGGCAATCGCCATCATCATCGGCGTTCTGGTAGGCGTTCTTGGTCATACCGGCTTGGAAAAACACGGCTATAGCGCGCTCGATGTAGGCTGGCGTACGTCGATAGCTTTCCTTGTAGGCGCATTCTGCTCTGGCCTGGCAGGTTTCATCGGCATGTACATAGCAGTTAAATCGAATGTACGCTGCGCTGCCGCAGCGCAGAAAAGCCTTAAAGATGCTGTCGATGTCGCAATCCGCGGCGGCGCGGTATCAGGCTTCCTTATCACCGTCCTAAGCCTTATCGGAGTGACCGTAATATTCTTTGCTTACGGGGGTCATAATAATCCGGAGATTGCCCCACACCTTATCGTCGGTTTTGGTTTCGGCGCAAGCTTCGTCGCCCTGTTTGCCCAACTGGGTGGCGGTATTTACACGAAAGCTGCCGATGTCGGCGCTGACCTCGTCGGCAAGATTGAGGCCGGCATTCCGGAAGACGACCCGCGGAATCCGGCTGTCATTGCCGACCTCGTCGGCGATAATGTAGGCGATTGTGCCGGCCGTGGCGCCGACCTTTTCGAATCGACGGCTGCCGAGAATATCGGTGCAATGATTCTGGGTGTCTTAGCTTATCTTGCCACGAATAACGTTGCCTGGGTATTATTCCCGCTCTGCGTCCGCGGTTTCGGTATGATAGCCAGCATGGTAGGGCTGCTTTCCGTTAAAGCAAAAGAGAATGAAAACGCGATGAACGCGCTTAACCGCGGCTACTTTGTTGCAATCGCACTATCGGTGGTCGGTCTGGGGATTACGGTCTACTATATGCTGGATAACTGGTGGCTTTTCGGCGCCGGATTAGTTGGCATCGTCGCCAGTATCGTGATAGTTTTCGTCACCCAGTACTATACCGAATGGCGTTTCAGGCCGGTACGCGAAATCGCGGAAGCTTCCAAGACCGGACCGGCAACCAATATTATCATGGGCATGTCGGTAGGCTTTTCCACCACTTTTGCGACCGCTCTTATTATCGGTATATCCCTGCTGCTCGCCTACTGGATGGGCACGCAGAGTAACGTCCCGGGCGCCGGCGCTTTCGGCACCGCGGTAGCTAC
>MGMR01000010.1 GCA_001796495.1 Chloroflexi bacterium RBG_13_51_18 | reverse complement strand
TATACCTGCTTTATCGAATATGGTTTTCACGGCAGGAGAGTGTTTATAGGAGTAGGCAATCTGTTCGCCGAGCTTTTTATCGAGGTATTTCAGGCGGTCTGCCGGGGACATCGTTTCCAGTTTATCGTAAAATTCGCCTCCGCTTGAACTTACAGCCATCTCTTTCTCCTCTTGTAGTGCTTGACCTCGCGGTAGCTTTTCTTGGTGCCCAACGTGGAAAGCCCCATGTAAAACTCTTTAACGTCCTCGTTGTTTTTAAGAAAGTCGGCGCTGCCGTCCAGCACTACCCTACCGTTCTCCATCACATAGCCGTTATGGGCGATGTTTAAAGCGATACGCACGTTCTGTTCGACGAGCAGGACGGAAGTCTTTTGCTCGGAATTAAACCGTTTGATGATATCGTAGATTTCTTCGACGAGTAAAGGCGCCAGCCCGAGAGACGGTTCATCGAGCATCATCAGTTTCGGCCTGGCCATCATCGCCCGGCCGATGACCAGCATCTGCTGCTCGCCGCCGGAAAGATATCCCGCCGTGTTGCGGCGCAGATCCTTGAGTCGAGGAAAATAATCGTAGACCATTTCGAGGTCGGGCTTAACAGCATGCCGGTCTTTGCGGTTATGAGCGCCTACCATCAGGTTCTCCTCGGATGTCAGGTGCTCGAAGACATGCCGCCCCTCCAGCGCCTGGATAATGCCAAGTTTACCTATCTGTTCGGCGTTTTTCTTTTCGATTCTCACGCCGTTCCATTCAATACTGCCATCGGTAACCTCCCCCTCTTCTACGTGAAGCAGGCCCGATATCGCTTTCAGTGTGGTGCTTTTCCCCGCTCCATTAGCGCCCAGTAGCGCAATAATGGCGCCGTCCTCCACGGTCAGAGACACGCCATGGAGCACCCTGATAACATTGAGATAGGTAACCTCGATATTATTCAGTTTAAGCATTTCTTAAAAATCCTCTGCCTGTTTTAAGACTGGGCTCCGCCCAGGCGGAGCCCAGCATATTAAACAATTACTATTGACCAAACCACTCGAAGTCTTCATATTTAACGACCGGGGCATTAATCCAGTCGGTCAGAGCTTCGACCTTGCCGTTAACGACCTGGAAGACACGGACAGATTTAGAAAGTCGATTATCACCCACAGAATAGCTGACAGGTCCATGCAGGCCTTCAACGAGGTAATTTACGAGTTTCTTTATACCCTCATTTTCGATAACAGCCCAGGCGTTTGCGTCACCAGCGGCCAGCGCATCATAACCGGCATTCTTGATGGCAGTTTCCACAATCTTTATCATTATAAGACTCTGGGCCCAGCCGGTGATGTAATCGCCGTTGCCGGCATCTTCAGGATGGTTAGCGCCACAGTACTCCATTAATTTATCCATACCAGGTACATCATCACCCCAGCTTACGGTCGGGAAGACACCATAGACACCCTCGGAATCCGCCCCGGCTAGTTCAAAAAGTTTGGAGGTAAAACCAGCGTGTCCAGACGCAATGGCGACGTTCATGCCGAGTTCCCTGGCGTTCTTGATGATAAGTGCTGTAGGTGCCGGGGTGCTCGATATGTAGAGAACGTCCGGGTTTAGTGCCTTGATGCGTGTCAAGGATTCCATCTCAGAAATGGTATCGGCTTTGTGCTCGAAGGCTTTGCCTTCAGCGCCATCCCAGAGAATGGTGATTCCCATTTCATCAGCAAAAGCCCGCGCTGCGTCGATGGCACCTTTGCCGGTGGAGTTATTTAATGCATGAATAGCTACTTTGGGTTTGCCACTGCCTTGCCATACTTCGTCAAGGTAATAATTCATAAAAGCCAGGAAATCATCACCATAGTCCGGTAATTGGCCGTAAATGTGCTGCGGCGGGCGGTACAGGTTAGGCGACGAGAATGCCGCCAGACCGGGGAAACCGTACTGATTAGCCAGCCCCATGGCGGCCGTCATCATGGCAGAGGATGATGTAGAGAACATGACACAACCCTCATCCATGAAATTCCTGACAATGTTAGACATTTGTGCGGCGTCATAACCGTTGTCACGCCAGACTATCTCGATCTTGTAGCCTTCAACACCACCAAGTTCGGCGTTAACGTAGGCAATGGCATCTTTCTGACCGTGCTCCATCGGCCTTCCCTTTTCAGCGGCTTTTCCGGTTGAAGGTGTCGTAATCCCGAGTTTGATTGTTTTTCCTTCTTTATCAGCACCGCCGCCGCACGCTGTCATAAGAGGTAGAGTAGTTATGATAAGCACGATGCAGACGATAGAACTGATAAGAAGTTTTTTGATTTTCATGCTTTTCCTCCTCCTTGATTAAATTATCATTTTGATATCCGTAGCCTAAAAACCTACATCAACCTGTACCCCCTTTACTCGTCAATACGAAAATGGCCATAAACGATATGATGCTTTAAACAAGTTCCAGCGATGTGCCAGACCCCTGGGTTCAAGTATCAGGAACAGGACGATAACCAGACCAAACATCATTGGCGTAACACCGCTGGCAAACCCTGACGGAAACATCGTGAGTTTGTCCTCAAGGAACGGTACCACGTTTATCGTTAAGATTTCCTTTAACAGACGGATGAATAAGACACCGAATATCGGTCCTACACTGGTCCCCAGCCCGCCTATGATGATAATCCCTACATAAAGTATCGAATCAGTGAAGCTGAATTGTTCCGGTGTTAGAGTGATATTCCAATGCGCGAAAAGACTACCGGCAATTCCGGCAAAGAAACAGCCGATGAAGAAAGCCAGGAGTTTATAATAGGTCAAGTTGACACCCATGACCTCTGCGGCAAGGTCATTGTCACGGATAGCAATAAATGCCCTGCCCACCTTGGTGCGTACCAGGTTCTTGGCAAAAAATACGCATAATACAGTGATGCCGATAATGAGGTAAAACTGGCTCGGGCCGCTCCGGAAGACATAACCTCCGATTGAGGCAAACGGAACGGTCATGCCAAGTTGTCCTCCTGTCCAACCCCACTGGTTGATTACCCACATAATGATAAACTGGGCGGCAATGGTCGTGATGGCAAGATAAAATCCTTTTACCCTGATTGAAGGCAGGCCGAAGATGATGCCGATAATTCCGGCCATGAGGCCTGCACAGAGCAGACCGACGAGGAACGGCATCTCAAACCTTGTGGTCAGAATTGCTGATGTGTATGCCCCCACGGCGATGAAACCGGCATGCCCGATGGAGAGCTGCCCGCAATAACCTGTAAGTATATTAAGACCCGTTGCGGCGATGAGGGTAATGCCGATGAAATTGAATACTCCCAGCCAGTAATTGCCCAGGTACAATGGCGTGGTAAATAATATCACCAGAATAGCAATCAGCAGCCCCCAGTGTGTCCTGGTGCGCAGGATGGCCATATCTTGCGCGTAGTTATAATTTCGTATTCCGCAGGGTAAACTCACGCTATATCCTCTCTATACGCTCCTCTCCGAACAGCCCGTAAGGCTTAATGACCATGACGATGATAATGATAACAAATGGAATTACATCCCGGACGCCTGCCCAAAGATGTTCCGTTAAATACCCGCCGCCATACGTTTCCGCCAGACCTATTATAGGCCCGGCGACGATAGCTCCAATGAATGAGTCCAGACCACCGAGAATCACCACGGAAAATGCCTTTAGGCCGGTCTCTACAAGCCCGTGGGAGATACTGCCGATACTGGATATCAACACTCCGCCGATAGCGGCAACAACACAGGCGAACATCCACGAAGTTGAAAAGACCCGCGTTACGGGTATGCCGCAGGCCTGGACGGCCATCTGGTCGTCTGCGGTGGCACGCATGGCGATACCCATGCGGTGATAGCGGAAAAACATTGTCAAGGCCAGGAAGACAAGCAGGCAGATTCCAATAACCCAGACATATTCTTGAGATATAACCGCTGATCCAATATGGATAACTTCCTTGGGGAAAAGGTCAGGCAATGCAGCGGTACTGAGAGGCCAGATAAAGGTAATCAGACCTTCAAGGAAGTACCCGATTCCAAGGGTCACCGCAATCAGCGAAAGAATAGGCTGGGCGATAAGAGGCCGGAGAGCGAAGCGCTCTATGACCCATCCAAGGAACAGTGCAAAAATAGCAACGATTGGGAGCCCGATATAAGCCGGAAGTCCGGCCTGCGCCAGCATTGAATACGTGAACCATGAGGAAATAAGGACAATCTGACCGAGTGCCAGATTAGCTACACTGCTGGCTTTCCAGATAAGCGCAAAGCCGAGGGCGATAAGCGCGTATACCATACCTACCGAGAGACCGGTGATGGTGAACTGGAGAAATTCTCCCCAATTGAAATCCATTTCCTATAAACTCCTGACCTTGATACTTGTCTTTACCACTCCCTTGCGTCCATCTCTGTAGGTCACCTGCGCCTGGACATCTACTTTATCCATGTTGTTGTATAAAGCGTCAATCAGGTCTTTATAGCGCTGCTCCATGTATTCTCTTCTTAGTTTCCTCGTACGCGTCAATTCAGCTTCATCGGGGTCGAATTCCTTGTGCAGCAGCACGAACTTCTGCACGTGCGATTGTTCCGGCAGGTAGCTGTTTACCCTTTGCAGGTCCTGCAGCACCAGCTCGGCCACCTCTTTCTTTTGAGAAAGGTCAACGAACGTGGTATACGGGATGCGGTTTCGTTCCGCCCATTTTCCCACCATGGCGAAATCGATGTTGACGATGGCGGAAACGTAGTCTTTATCCTTCCCGCCGATAACCATGGCGTCCTTGATGTAGGGACTGAACCTTAGCCTCCCCTCGATGTACTGGGGGGCGTATTTAGCGCCGGATTTAAGGATGCCCATGTGTTCCAGCCTGTCCATGAAGATAATGTGCCCCTGCTCGCTAAGGTTGACGGCATCCCCGGTATGGCACCACCCGTCTATCAGGGTAGTCGCCGTCTTTTCCTGGTTTTTATGGTAGCCGGTGAACATGCAGTCGGAACTGACCAATAGTTCCCCTTCCTTCGTAATTCTTACAGAGGTACCGAGAGCCGGCCTCCCGACGCTTTCGAACTTGATTTCACCCCTGCCGTGGGAGGATATCAGCCCGGCTTCAGTGCTGGCGTAGCACTGTCTTAATTCGATGCCGATAGCGTGGATAAGCCTGAAGGTATCCAGGCTTAAGACGGAGCTTCCCGTCACGGCGAACCTCACCTTGCTAAGTCCGAGCCTGTCCTTGAGCGGCCGGAAAAGCGCCAGGTAGGCGATATAATGCAGGGCGCGCCAAAACAGATTAGGCGTTTTCCCCTCGAATTTCATGTCGGCTATCTTATGCCCAACCGGCAGGAACAGTTTATAAGTCAGACGCTTTAGCGGGTGGGCATCCAGCATTTTGACCTGTATTTCGCTGACCAGTCCCTCCCACTGCCGCGGGCCGTAGATAACAAAGTTGGGCCCTATTTCCCGCGTGTCTTCCGCGATGGTTTCCGGTTCTTCGGGGAAATTAAGTATGGCCCCCGTCAGTAAATGCGGAATAGTAGCGAAGAAGCTGTCCCCTACCCAGGCCGCCGGGAAGTTGGAAATAAGATTATCGCTTTCGTCAAGGGGATACCGGTCGACGAATCCCTGGGCGGTCGTAATCAGGGCGCGGTGGGTAAGCACCGCCCCCTTGGGCAGGCCGGTCGTGCCTGAAGTATAGTAGATAAAAGCTATATCATCGCCTTTGCCCGAATCTACATTCTCCTCAAAGAGGCCGGGATGAGCCTTTTCATATTCTTGGCCCATCTCTATGACCTCGTTGAAACTGATGAGCATGGGGTCTTCATAATTCCGCAGTCCCTTGGGGTCCCAGTAGATTACTTTGTTTAGTAGAGGCAAATCCTGCTTGATTTCCAGGAATTTATCCGTCTGCTCCTGGTCGTTAACGATAGCGAACCTGGCATCGGAGTGTTCGGCGGTGTATTTCACTTCCGCCGGCACGGAGTCCACATAAATCCCCGTAGCTATGCCTCCCGCCGCCTGTACGGCGAACTCCGCCCAGAACCACTGCGGCTCATTGTCGCCGATAATACAGGCTACGTCATCGCGCTTTAGCCCCAGGCTTATCATCCCCAGCGAGAAGTATTTGACGTTGTTATAGTAGTCCTGCCAGCTGTATCTATGCCAGATGCCGAGCATCTTCATGGACATAGCTGTCCTGGCGCCCCATTTAGCGCAGTTGCTTTTTATAATCTGGGGAATAGTCTCTCTTTTTTCCATATTTGTTGTTACGGAACAAATCGATTATAAACTAAATTACCTCCCGCCCTGGGAGGTAATCAGTAATCGATAATCGCCGTGCAAAAACACTCTATTACAGTGAACCGTTAAACCTCCCTCGCGCACCTCTTGTGCGCCCGGTAAAGACGAATTTCGGCTTCTCCAGTCCAATGCAGACGAATGTTTTTCTCATATATTAAAGATTGACAAACGATGGTTCAGCTTAGCATATGAAGATTGAATCTGTCAATGCAAAATGAAGCTGGATAGAATAGGACAACCTTATCCCGTCACCACCGTCGTCCCGGTGGCTTTAGCGATGAGCTTCCCATTCTGGTCGGTTACCGTCATTTCAGATACGCCGATACGCCGCCCGCTCTTGACGACGCGGCATTCGGCGGTCAGTTCATCCCCGACACCGGCCCCGGATATCAGGTGAATATTGAACTGCGTGGCGATGCTGGGGGTTACCAGGGAGTTCGTGCCGTAGGCAAATGCCTGGTCGGCAATCGCCATAACAATGCCTCCGAACACCATCCCGTTAAAATTCAAATGCTCCGGCAGCAGCTTCATTGTCACCCTGGAGTAGCCCGGTGTAAGCTCGGTTAATTTCATCTTTAAAAACGAGGCAATTGGCTCGCCGCTTTCTTTTGCTCTTAATTCTTCCACGTTGTCGTGAGACGCTTTTTGACGGTCTGGCATGGCTCCTCTCCCCTTCCGTATATGATTTCGCTACATTATATCACAAGTTAATACGAGCAGAAATTATCATCAAGTTGACAAACGGGGTATCGTTGCCTTCATAATTAGAGCCGGATACCATGACGGAAGGAGGCCGATATGTCTGTTTATCTTATGCTGACAACCCTTACCGATGCGGGCAGGAAAGCGCTCCAGGAAGACCCGGAAATACTCAAGGAAATCAACAAGGAAGTCGAGTTCATGGGGGTGAAAATACTTACCCAGTATGCGCTGCTGGGGCAGTACGATTTCGTGAATATCCTCGAAGCCCCGAATAATGAATCTATCGCAAAGCTGGCTATACGCTTGAGCGCCAAGGGCACCACCCAGACTCTCACTCTAACGGCTATTTCTATCGACGACCTTATTCATACGTTGAAAAATAAGGAAAGCCCCTGGTAGATTTCTAGAATAATCAGTATATAAAGAGAGGGCAACGGGTAGATTTACACTACTGTTTCGCCCTCTTTTGTTTCGCTACTTGATATTAAATATTGGACTTTGAAGGTTATCTTATGGTTAGTGTTGTTTTTAATTCCTTATCACGGCCGGCCCGGCGCGCCCTGGCTTCTTTAACAGCGGTTACAATGCCGCCTACATTTAAATACCATATTAAAGCAACCGGAAATAAAATAATGGGTATTGCTATAAGTATAGCTATGATAATCTGCCATTCCATCTGGTCTGTTTCTCCTGTCTAGTCTTGACATGAAATATCGCTACCGGTTCCCCATAGCATTATGTCAAGTGATGTATTTCTTATATCCCTATATTCAGCTTAACAAAAAACAGTATAGTCCAGCTTCGGCTTTCATGCTTAATTAATGCCTGTGCTTATAGGTATAAATACGTATTTGTATTGAGTAAGGTACCGGCGTATATCGAGTGTATTATCGGCAGGTTGTGTGATAGAATTAGTAAGAGTGTAAAATGGGAAAAATAAAGATATTAATTGCCGACGACCACGCCGTTGTCAGGGACGGCACCCGCCAGATACTGGAGCATGAGGCCGATATGGATGTGGTTGCCGAGGCTGCCGATGGCGCTGAAGCGATTAAGCTGGCCGGCAGTTCCAAGCCGGATGTTGCCATTATCGACATCGCTATGCCCAATGTCGACGGAATTGAAGCCACCAGGCAGATAAAGTCCCTCTACCCTACCATAGCGGTGTTGATACTTTCCGCTTACGACGACGACCAGTTTATATTCAGCCTGCTGGAAGCCGGCGCCGCCGGTTACCTGTTGAAAAGCGTTCGCGGGCGTGAGCTGATTGATGCCGTCCGCCAGGTGTATGCCGGGGAGTCGGTATTGCATCCCGCTATCGCGAGGAAGGTGCTCAACCGTTTTGTGCCCCCGAGTGGCAAGGCGCCGGGACAAAAATCGGCTGAAATGTTAAGCGACCGGGAGATAGAGGTCTTGAAATTGGCGACCCGCGGTTTAAGCAACCAGGAGATCGCCGATGAGCTTTGCCTGAGTCTGCGCACGGTCCAGGCGCATCTCGGCCATATCTTTAATAAGCTCCAGGTGAGTTCCCGGACGGAAGCAGTCGTGCGGGCTTTGAAAGAAGGCTGGGTAACGTTAGAGGATATCCCCTGAAAAACACGTTCCTCACGTAGTTCGAGGTATGACTTTGGCCTACCATTCATTAATCGACAGGATTTCCCCCGTGCTGCGCAGACCCGGTTTCTGGATTATTCTGGCGTTAATGGCTCTCATCACCATTCCCCACTATAACAGCGGTCTGCAGCATCCGGCCTTTCTCTCACAGCTTATAACCGACCTACATATAACCCGCCATACTTTCGAGAGGATCCTTTATTTAGCGCCTATTATCTGGGCCGGGTATATATTCGGCTGGCGGGGGTCTTTATTTTTTTCCATGGTTGCTGTCGCCTGCATGGTGCCGCACGTTGTCATCTTTTCCAACCCGCCCCTGCAGGCGGCTTTTGAGATCGGGGCTGTTATTATAATCGGTAATGTGATTACATTGTTGTTCGTATCGATGCGCCGTGAAAGGCAATACCGCACCCGTTTCGAGGAGATACAGCAGGACTTAAAAGTATCTGAAGAAAGGTACCGCAGTCTGTTTGAACAGGCCATCGACGGCATCTGGATACATGATTTAGAAGGGAATTTTCTTTCCGCCAATAAAGCCACGGCGAAAATGATAGACTGCCGACGTGAAGACCTGTACAGGAAGAATGTCAAGGACTTTTTATCCGAAGAAAGCCTGGCTCTAGCCAATCGTATAAGGAGCAGGCTATTGAATAACGAGCCGGTAGAACAGCCCTACGAGCAACGTGTGCTGCGTAGTGATGGCAGCGTTGCCTATATTCAACTGGCCACGAGCGTGGTCCTGGATAAAGGCAAGCCGGTTGGTTTTCAACATATCGCCCGTGATATTACCGAACAGAAAGTGATGAATGAGAACCTGCGCTTCTACCTTAAGCAGGCCACCATGGCCCAGGAAGAGGAAAGAAAACGTATTTCCCATGAACTCCATGATGAGACTATCCAGGCGCTGGTAGTGCTTTCCCGGCAGCTTGATGCCATGGCTTTGAACGATGGCTTGTCTGAAGAAACGAAACGACATCTGGAAGAATTATGGCAACAGACCGATAGCATCCTCCAGGGAGTGCGCCGCTTGAGTCAGGACCTGCGTCCGGCGGCTATCGACCGCCTGGGCCTGCTGCCAGCGGTGCAGTGGCTAGCGTCGGAGGTTACCAATCATTCTAAAATTGCCACGAAGGTTGACATCGTCGGTGAGGAGCACCGCCTGCCGGAGGAAGTGGCCATAGCACTGTTCCGTATTATCCAGGAAGCTTTACGCAATATCTGGCGACATTCCGGCGCTACGAGCGCTGAAATCACCTTAGAGTTCACCATGGACAGGACGAAAATCACCATACATGATAACGGCCGCGGCTTTGTCATCGCCGGCAAGGTAGGCGAGCTGGCCAAGCAGGGCAAACTCGGCCTGGTGGGCATGCAGGAGCGCGCCCAGCTCATTGGCGGAACGATATCGGTAGAGTCGGGGCCCAGTCAGGGAACCACCATCACTGTAGAAGCGCCCGGATAGGCTGATATCCGGATACGTCCTATATCGGCAAGCGCATAAGATTACGTGCATTATCCTCGTATATTTTTTTCCTGTCCGCTTCAGTGATATCCATTTCCGCGATGGCATTAATCGTTTGCCGGTAATTCCTGTCTCCAAACTCCGTATCCCCCAGCGGAAAATCAACGCCGAATACAACATGGTCGGCACCGAAAAAGGTGACCCCGCACATTAAAGCAGTGGGATTGCCGTAGGTGGCGGTATCGGCGTAGAACATGCGGAAATAATCGATAGCGTCTTTTTTCAGCCCCAGCCCTTCTTCCCCCGACCGCATTACCTGGGTGAATTGCCTTATTCGTTCGGCATAGAACGGCACCATCCCGCCGAGGTGGTGGGTGAGGATCTTGAGGTTGGGGAATTTTTCCATAATGCCGCTAAAGACCAGGCGGGCCATGGCTGACGTGGTATCATAAGGCCACCCGAAGAGGCTGAACATGTTATACCTGGAAGTCTTTTCCTTGAGATAGTCCGGGTGGTCGGCTCTTCTCATGGGGTGAATGACGATTGGCAGGTCGTATTCCGCCATCTTTTCGTAGAGGGGTAAAAATTCCGGAGCGTCCAGCGGTCTTTCATCGACCGGCGTATGCAGGTAAACACCCTTGAACTTCAAGTCTTTAATGCACCTATCAGCTTCCTTCAGGGCGGCGTCCATATTATTCATCGCCAGTGTAGCCAGTGCACCCACGAATCTATCCGGGTATTTAATTACCAGCTCGGCCATTTCATCGTTGGCGCGTTGGGCAAGGTCGGCGGCTTTAGCCGGGCCGGCTACGTGCTCTACGGGCACCCGCCCCAGGTTCAGCACCTGCCGGATAGGCTCGTATTTGTCCATTATCCTGAACCTGCGGTCGAGGTCATAAAGCGGCGGGCAGGCCATTATCTGCTGGTCGTGGATTTTAGGGGCCACTTTATAAAAGGCTTCCCGGTATTTGGGAGGGATGATATGGGCGTAGGCATCGATTTTTAGTTCATATGGCGGTTTCATCAGCGTCCTCCTTAAAATGTCTGCCCTATTTTGCCACGAGCGAATGGTTTGTGCAAATGAAGGTAGTCAATAAGGGGTAGTTGAAAAAATGGAGCGGGAGACGGGGTTCGAACCCGCGACAGCCTGCTTGGAGGGCAGGAACTCTACCAACTGAGTTACTCCCGCGCTTTGCAGTCTTTATTTTAGCGGGAAAAGGACGGGATGTCAAAGGGGGGATTTAGGATAGAGACAGATATAAGCGCAGGCCGCATTGATAATGCTATTGTTTAGGTATATAATCAACCATACTTGAATAACATATTGGGTTGTTACTGATAACTGTATCGGGGGGCCTGGTATAGGGGCACTAAAATGAAAAAACAAACGAAAATGGAACAGCCAACGGATAGACAGTACACGGCATTTATAAGCCACGCCAGTGAAGATGTAGCCATTGTTAAGAATATCGAAACACTATTTGAAAAAATGGGACATCATGTTTTTTATGCTCCCATTACACTAAAGGAAAAAGCCGGCGATGAGTGGATAAAACAAGTCATTAATGGGATGAAAAACAGCACGTGTATTATCCCGATATATACGAGAAATTCGATAAGAAAACCGTGGGTAGTCTATGAGTTAGGTGTAGCCGATGCTTTTGGTCTGCCCAAGTATCCGGCAATGGTAGCGGAAGTATCGGTCGACGAAGCGTCTACTCCCGGTAAACAGGTTCAGGCTTTTAAGTTGTTTGACACGGATGATTTGATTGACTTATTTACCAATGTAGTCAATCTGCAAGAGAATCCGTCGAATAACGAAAGAATGAGGGACAGTATAAAAGTCAGGACTACACATCTATTAAGATGTGATGAAACTAATGAAATTATTAAATTAGCCAAGACAAGAGATGTTTTTATTGCCGGAAATGTTCCTGTATATATAGAAAAAAAGGGAATAAGTAAAAAAGAGACCATAATGACCGAATCCGAATTTCAGGAAAAAGCTAAAATTTTCTTGCCGAGATTAACCAGGCGATTACTGGAGCATGGATTCAGTATCAGTTCCTGCCCGCAGGTGAAAAGCGTCGGCAATGTGGTTACTACGGAGGCGATAGCCTGGATAACGAAAAACCAACAGCCGACCGACCGCTATAAAATCGGCGGCATTTATCCTATAGATAGAGACTTAAGAGAATTAGACGTTGATGATAGATTTAAGGAGATATGGGAATCCCAGCTCCTTGAATTCCGCAAGTGGTACCTGGAACCCCAGGAATGGTTGCTGATTTTAGGGGGAAATGATGGAACCAAGGAGGAATATTCTGCGGCCAGGCAATTAAATGTCAAGGTTTTTCCCTTACGATGTTTTGGAGGGGCCGGACGGGCATTATGGAATACACACGAGGAATTGCAGAGACCCCCGTGTAACGGGTGTAAACAACTGGATGGAAACTGCAGCGACCAGGCAATCGATGCGTTGATAAAGACGCTGCTGAATGAGGATTGAGACTAATGTCGTACGTGGAAAAATATATGGGGAAGGTCTGACACGTATAGACGATACCAAGCAGGTTAGGATTTTTACAACGACCGATAAATAGATACAACAGTATAGCTTCCATTTTTACACCTACACCATTCACCAATAACTTCTCTTGCTTCCCCTATCCTGCCAAGGTTATAATTAGACAATGCCTAAGATCATAGCCGGCATGCCGGCCTTCAACGAGGAGAAGTATATCGGCACGCTGGTACTGCAGACGCGTAAGTACGTTGACGAGGTAATTGTGGTCGATGACGGCAGCACCGATGCCACCGCTGAAATAGCTCAACTGGCCGGCGCCAGGGTCATCAAGCATGATAAAAACAAGGGTTACGGAGCGGCTATCCAGAGAATTCTCACTGAAGCTAAAAAGTCCGACCCCGATGTTCTGGTCATTCTCGATGCCGATGCCCAGCATAGTCCGAAAGAAATACCCAGTCTAATCAAACCTGTCCTTGAAGGCTACGACTGTGTTATCGGTTCACGCCACGAACAAGATAAAAAGATACCTTTATACCGTCGTCTCGGTCAGCGTCTTATTCTGCGTTCCGTTAAGATGCTTTCAGGAGACAAACTCACCGATTCGGAATGCGGTTTCAGGGCTTTTTCCCGGAAAGCCGTACAGGAACTCAAACTAAAGGAGACCGGCATGGCCGTTTCCGCCGAGACTGTGGCGGAAGCTTCCAGGAAGAACCTCAAAGTTATTCAGGTGCCCGTATCAGTAACTTACAGTAAAGACAGCTCTACCCTGCATCCGGTGAAGCATGGTTTAGGCGTATTTACCAGGATACTCGTCTGGATATCAGAAAGACGTCCTTTGTTTTTCTTCGGGCTGGGCGGCCTTATTATGTTGATAATCGGCCTAATTTTTGGCATAAGAGTGCTGAACTTATATTCTGAATATAGAGTATTGCCTACGGGAAACACGTTAGTAGCGGTTGTATTTATAGTCATAGGGATGTTTAGCATCTTTACCGGTCTGATACTCCGCGCTTTATCCAGAGACAAGCAGTAAGTTTTATCATTTTTACCTACATCGACTTTATTATGCCTAACGAGGTAATACCGGGTATAAAACATGCTTAAGATAACGTTGATAAATCCCCCGCAGTCCACCCGTTATCCCCAGCCGCCAATAGGCCTGGCTTTAATAGCCGCTATATTGGAAAAAGAGGGATATACCGTCAGTCTGCTGGATGCTAATGCCCTGGGGATAATGCCGGAAGATGTTGGTAAAGCTGTCCCCGATGCGGATATTGTGGGTATTACCGCGATGACCCCGACGATAGGGACGGCGTTAAGCATTGCGCGCTACCTCAAGCGGGATAGACCTGCTATCAAGATAATTATCGGCGGTTCCCATGTTACACTTCTGCCTGAAGAAACGCTGGCATCATCTTCTGATGTGGATGTTGTTGTCCGTGGAGAGGGTGATGAAACTGTTATCGACTTATTGCGGGCAATAGAAAACGGTCTACCCATGGACGGCGTTGCCGGTATCAGTTATACGGTCGAAGGAAAGATAGTCCATACTGCAGACAGGAGAAAGAATGCAGATATGGATTCGCTCCCCTACCCTGCTTATCACCTGCTGCCATGGAAGAAGTACCGGCCTCATCCCCCTCATGGCAGGTCGATGCCCTTTGGGGCTATCGTGACCAGCCGCGGCTGCCCGTATAGATGTGCGTATTGCTCCAAGCCCGTCTTCGGCAGTCGGTTCCGGGCGCAGAGTCCCGGGCGTGTTGTTGAGGAAATGAGGTATTTACAGCAGAAATTCGGCATCAAAGAGATAGCTTTTTATGACGATTCGTTTACGCTGGATAAAAAACGCGTCCATGCCATCGCCGACAAAATTATCGAACAAAAGCTTAAAATAGCTTGGACTTGCGAGACACGGGTAAATCTGGTAGATAAAGAGTTACTGGAACACATGAAGCAGGCCGGCTGTTATTCTGTTGCTTACGGTATCGAATCTGCTTCGCCGGATATATTAAAGATACTCCAGAAAGATATTACATTAGAACAGGTTGAAACAGCGGTCAGTGACAGCCGAAAGGTGGGCCTGCAGGTTGTCGGGTATTTCATGCTCGGTTCTCCCGGTGAGACCCCGGGGACCATCCGTCAAACAATCGAGTATGCGAAGAGACTCAAGGTAGATTTCGCCCAGTTTTCCGTCACCACCCCTTTCCCCGGCACCGAGTTGTATGATATTTACATGCTTGACAAAAAAGAAAATATTGCCTGGGAAAAGTTCGTTTATGCCGGTACCGATAACCCGGCTACACCTGTTTTTGAGAGTGATACGGTAAAACGTGAGGACCTTCAGATATGGACACGCCGAGCCTACCGCGAATTTTACCTGCGCCCCGGTTATATCTGGCAGAGACTGCGGCGCTGCGCTTCCCTGGCGGAAATACGCATGAATTTCAAGGGCCTGGGAATGCTGCTGCGGAGTATATAACTCCGCCGTTATATTTAATACTCCGTCGCATTATGTAATAACGCCATACACAAGCTTTGCGCTTACTTGGAGCTTTGTGACCACTTGCGATCTTTTACATAACTGGTATCATCCAGCTTTGCCAGCTTGCTAAAATTATGGCGTGCGTCTACCCAGCGTAAAGTGCCGGAACGGCCGCGCATCGCGATAGATTGGGTAGTAGCTCCCCCGCTGAAATAGCGTACGCCTTTCAGCAGGTTGCCGGTAGAAACGCCGGTTGCGGCAAAGAAGACATCATCGCTGCTGATAAGGTCTTCTGTGCAATAAACTTTCTTGAGGTCGTCACCCCTCTCAATGGCGGCCTGCTTTTCCTTCTCGTCGCGCGGCCAGCCTTTACACTGGATACAGCCATCGATACAGCGTATGGCGGCGGCGGAAAGGACGCCCTCCGTCGTGCCGCCGATCCCCATGAGCATATCCACATCCGTATCCGGCAGCGCAGCCTCGATAGATGCTGCTATATCACCGTCGGAGATGAGTTTCACCCTCGCGCCGGCGTGGCGGATGTCTTTTAAAAGTTTATCATGGCGCGGCCGGTCAAGCACGACTACGGTAATCTCGGATATTTTTTTACCTTTAGCGGCGGCTACTCTCCTGATGTTTTCAGATACCGGAGCGTCTATATCGAGAACGTGTTTGGCCTCAGAACTGGTAACGATTTTGTTCATGTATACGAGGTTGCGGGGGCAATGCATGGTGCCGCGGGCAGAAAGCGCTACTACGGCAATCGCCCCGGACAGCCCGCGAGCGGTCAGGGTAGTACCGTCTACAGGATCGACCGCGATATCCACTTTAGGGTCCGAACCATCACCGATTTTCTCACCGATATAAAGCATGGGCGCTTCATCT
The DNA here is from genome assembly GCA_001796495.1 of Chloroflexi bacterium RBG_13_51_18. Classification (GTDB taxonomy): domain Bacteria; phylum Chloroflexota; class Dehalococcoidia; order Dehalococcoidales; family RBG-16-60-22; genus RBG-13-51-18. The sequence goes on along the minus strand of MGMR01000010.1, from coordinate 1,922 downwards.
TTTTCCCCTTCACCGATAACAACAATACCATCCATACGGACAAACCCGAGGACGTTGCGCATGGCATGTACGGCCGCCCCATCCACCAGTTCCTTATCCCCTTTACCAAGATGCTGCGCCGCAGCCATAGCGGCGGCTTCTGTAACGCGCACCAGTTCCATCGCAATATTACGTTCCATAGGCCGGTAATTATTTTTTTCATCCATATTACATTAAGCCTCGCATTCTAATGGTCGGGGTGAGAGGATTTGAACCTCCGACCTCAGCGTCCCAAACGCTGCGCGCTAAACCAACTGCGCTACACCCCGTCCGTTAAAGTATAGCCTAGAGAATGGTTATACGCAATAAAAAAAGAGGGGTTTTTCACCCCTCTCAAGTTGACCGGTGTATCGATAGAAATTAATCCCGGCAGTCAGAGCAAGTATCATAGTCGGTTAACGGAGTCCCTGATATTTTTGCGATGTATTCAATCTGTTTTTCGGGAGCCCAGTACTGTCCGCATTTGGGGCATTTCCTAAGCTTAAATTCCATGGTATTGTGCGGCCAGTTGATTACTCTTGTGTCTTTTTTATCGGTCATAGTTATGGCGCCGGTGGGGCAACTATATGAGCAGGAGCCACACCCGATGCAGACCTCGGAAAAATCTTCGCCGAAGGGAGTCGTGAGCTCCCGGTCAACGCCGCGTTTAGATAAGCTTATAGCGGCCACGCCGACAACCTCTTCACAGGTACGCGCGCAGTTAGCGCAGAGAATACACTTATTGTTTCCGGACTGCTTAACGAAGCGTGTTTTTGCAACTCCAAGCTTTTTCGCGAGCTCCTGTATTTCTTCAGAATCAGGACATCTCGCCAGGAGTAATTCCAGCAGCATACGGCGTATTTTTTGTATCCTCTCCGTGTTTGTCTGAACCGTTAGACCTTCTTCAACAAGATAGATACATGAGGTAACAAGTCTTTCCCGTCCTTTGGCGGTTTTTATTTCCACCAGGCAAAGACGGCAGGCGCCATAGGGCGCTAATGATTCATTGGCACAAAGGGTGGGTATATATATATTGTTTGCCTTAGCGGCATCCAACAATGTGATGCCTGCTTCTGCTGTAATTTTTCTACCGTTTATCGTTAATTTTACCATCTCTTTTTATCCTTATTTTACTTTTACCGCCTCAAATTTACAGACGCCGGCGGGGCACTTCTTTTCTTTAATATGGGCTTCATACTCATCTCTGAAATGTTTGATAGAGCTTATCACCGGATTGGGTGCGGACTGCCCGAGCTGGCAGAGCGAGGCGTCGACCAGCGTGGCGCAAAGTTCTTCAAGAAGCTGGATGTCTCCCTCTTTACCCCGCCCCTCCGAAATGCCGTCGAGTATATATTTCATTTGCCGCAGGCCTTCCCTGCAGGGCAGGCACTTGCCGCAGGACTCCCCTTCGAGGAAAGTGGTATAGTACCTTGCCATGTCCACCATGCAGGTCTTCTCGTCCATGACAATCATGCCGCCGGAACCCATCATCGAGCCGGCTCTGGTCAGCTCGTCGAAGTCCACCGGCAGGTCGAGCAGGTTTTCCGGAATCATACCGCCGCTGGGCCCGCCCGTCTGCACGGCTTTGAACTTGCGTCCCTTGGGGATGCCCCCGCCGATATCGAAGACGATTTCTCTCAAGGTGGTGCCCATCGGCACTTCCACCAGTCCCGTGTTGGTAATATTACCTACCAGCGCGAAAATCTTGGTACCCTTGCTGTTTTGCGTGCCGATTTTGGAATACCAGTCGGCGCCTTTATTGATAATGAGCGGCACGTTAGCCCACGTTTCCACGTTATTCAGGTTGCTCGGTCTACCCCACAGCCCCTGCTCCGAGGTATGGATATATTTAGCGCGCGGCTCCCCTACCCTGCCTTCCAGCGATGCCATGAGCGCTGTAGACT
>MGMR01000009.1:10575-10667 GCA_001796495.1 Chloroflexi bacterium RBG_13_51_18 | reverse complement strand
CGGAGCAGCAAGACCCCAAGGAATTAAAAGCTAAAATCCGCGAGGTGACAGGACTGCTTATCGCTACCGGTATCGACCCGCAAAAGTCTATT
>MGMR01000009.1:6067-10543 GCA_001796495.1 Chloroflexi bacterium RBG_13_51_18 | reverse complement strand
CGAGCTCGCCTGGATTCTCAACTGCTTCATCCCGATGGGCTGGATGTCACGCATGACCCAGTTCAAGGAAAAGTCCGGCCAACAGAAGGAACAGGTCAGCGTGGGGCTTTTCGACTACCCGGCGCTGATGGCGGCGGATATCCTCCTGTATAATACCGACGTTGTGCCGGTGGGCGACGACCAGAAACAGCATGTCGAGCTGGCGCGTGACGCCGCGCAGCGTTTCAATAACTTCTACGGGAACGTTTTAACCCTGCCGGAGCCGCTTATCGCGGAGGTCGGCGCGCGCATCATGGGACTGGACGACCCCACCAAGAAAATGAGTAAGAGCGAGGAAGCCCCCAACCACGCCATCGCCCTGCTCGATACGCCAGAGGTTATCCGCGCCAAGATTATGCGGGCCACCACCGACTCGCTTAAGGAAATCCGCTTCGATGTAACCCGCCCGGGCATTTACAACCTGCTGACCATTTACCAGACCTTTACCGGGGAGAAAAAACAGGACATAGAAGCGAAGTTCGCAGGCAAAGGCTACGGCGACCTGAAGAAAGCGCTGGGCGAGGTGGTCGTCGAAGGGCTGCGCCCCCTGCAGGAACGATATAAAAAGGTAACGTCGGAAAAGGGCTACCTGGATAAAGTCCTTGCCGAAGGCGCGGCTAAAGCCCGCCCCATGGCGCAAAAGACTTTAGCTAAAGTCCAGCAGGCGGTGGGGCTGGGGTAACATTAGTCGGTCGAAACACCGGTAAGCGCGCCTAACAATTTAAATACGGTTTGAGCTAATATCGTACCGAAGAAAAAACTAAAAACGCCCATCGTCCATCCTGCCCCTTCGAGTTGGTATGAGCGTCCGCCGAAAGTTGCATTTATTTCAGATACCCCTGTTATGAGGCTAAAAACAGCAAATCCTACAAAAAATAAAGCACATAAAATAACAATTATCATTGTAACCGTGTAACTTGCTCTGTTTGCCGTGATTTTTTGCCATATTCCTGCTATAAGTAAAATGCTTGCGAGAACAATAGACACGAGCGTCAATTTATCTGCAAGTTCAACCGGCTTTGTGTCTACCTGCATGAAGCCGCCCAGAACAAAAGTGACGACAGCCCACAGTATTAATATCCAACTCCCCCGTGGTTTCCTAAACCTAGTTACAGCCTTTACCATAACTCTAACCTCCTCATCGGCAGAGATTAATTGTAATTACGGAGTTTACCATAAATGGATGATTTGTGTAAAACACATATCATCAGTTCCTTCCTTTGTGACTTTTCTTACATACATTTCCTTCTCAAAGGCATAGTGTTATCATTAGAGGACTATCCTCGCAGGAGAGATAATGATGTCAGCCGAACGCAAGCTGGAACTCACCGCCGCAGTGGAGGAAGGCCCCTACTATAAGACAGGCTCGCCGGAACGCAATAATATCGTTGACCCGGGTACACCCGGTATCAAGCTTGTCCTGGAGGGGCGCGTCCTCGACAGGAACGGACAGCCGATACCCCATGCCTGGCTCGATTTCTGGCACGCCGATGCCACCGGCACCTATGATAACAAAGGCTATCACCTGCGGGGACACCAGTACGCGGACAAAGACGGGCGCTACCGACTGGAGACAATAAGACCTAAAGACTATTTGTTCCGCGCCACGCACGTGCACGCTAAAGTCCGCGCTAACGAAAACTCCGCCATCCTCACTACCCAGCTCTTTTTCCCCGGTGACAAGAAAAACGCCACCGACCCCCTGTTTGAAAAACTGACAGTCATGGACGTTAGAGATACTAAAGACGGGCAAAAAGCGACGTTTGATTTTGTGGTGGAAACGAATTAACCGTCAATACGTTTACAGATTAGACGCCAAAGCCACGAGGACGGGCCGGCTCGGGTGGGAAAGCTGGGGTGTGGAGGCTAGAATACAATACCTCAGCTGCATTCCCCGTTCTCCTAACTCTGCTGAAAGCAATTACTCAAGGCCATAAACGGTCCCATATAAGGCTGTCCGGCATCGGTTGTTACGCGGTTGGTTACATACGCCATGCAAAAACGATGATCCAGGTCTACTACCATAATTGATTTGCTGCCAGGCCAGAAGAAACTGTGTTCACCTGGTAGCGGGATTTCCTTACTGCCCAGTCCCCAACCCAAGCCCCAGCGTACCGGTACCCGCAATACCAAGTCTTCACCATAAAACTGCTCTTCGGTCGCTTTGTAAAGAATTTCTGCAGAAAGCAACCGGATACCGTCCAATTCCCCACCGCAAGCCATCAACGCGCCCATCCTTGCCAGAGAGCGGGCGTTACCGTAACCGTTTTGTGCCGGTATCTCCGCTGCTCTGAAAGCCCTCGTCTGGAAAATATCGAAGGTTTGTGAAGGATTACTTTGCACGCGGTCACTGATACTATCAGGGTCATCGGACTTGTAGCCAGGCACTCCTGGTCCCGGCATCCCGGAAAATATCTGGTCACTGGTTCTGTCGTCTTCCTCGGCAGCGAGACCGATGTGGAAATCGATATCCAGCGGTTCCGCTACCTCTTCCCGGAAGAACGTACCCGGCGTTTTACCGGTGACAAGCCTGATTAGCTCGCCGATGATATGCCCGAATGTAAAACCATGATAGCCACACTGCGTACCCGGCTCCCACCACGGTGCTTGCTTCTCCAATAAGCCAGTAATATACTCCCAGTTATAGATGTCTTCTGGTGCAAGCGGTTCATCAAAACCCGCCACTCCGGATGTATGGCTCATCACCTGACGGACGGTTATTTTTTCCTTACCAGCCTGCGCAAACTCCGGCCAGTAACGGCAGACCGGAGCATCTATATCCAGCTGCTCCCGATCAACGAGGATATGTGCACAAAGTGCTGTAGCTATCTTGGTAACGGAATGAACCAGGCAAAGGGTATTCTTTTCCCAAGGCTTGGTCCGGGCGGCATCACGGTATCCGCCCCAGAGGTCAATAATTATTTCTCCGTTTAAAGAAAACGCAAACGAAGCTCCCAGTTCTCCGCCCTGAGTGAAATTATTCTCAAAGGCCGTCTTTACCGTGACAAATTCTTTGCCGCAGGTACCATGGACCAGATCCATATCAGTCATAATCATGCCTCCTTTTATTCAACAACGCAGATATATTGTGAATATCCAAGAGAACAATGCTGCGTATTTGAAATCCCAGAACTACAGGATTTGCAGATTACCCTAAGTTGTGTGAAAGAACGTCATCTCCTCCGGTGCCCCTTCACAAAACGACCCATGCGCTTTAAAGCTTCCTCTATCTCTGCAAGAGACGTAGCGTAGCAGCAGCGCACGTAGCCCTCCCCGCATTTTCCGAAAGCCGAACCGGGCACGACCGCCACCTTTTCCTCCTTGAGCAATCTCTCGGAGAACTCTTCGGAGGTCATGCCGGTGGGGGTTATGGACGGAAAAGCGTAAAAAGCACCCTTCGGCTCGAAGCAGGGCAGGCCTATCTCATTCAACCCTTTAACAATGAACTTGCGCCGGCGGTTATAGTCCTCCACCATTTCCACCACGTCCGACTCGCCGTTCTTTAAAGCCTCAATGGCCGCCACCTGCGCCGGGGTAGGCGCGCTCATGATAGTGTACTGGTGAATCTTGGTCATCGCGGCGATGATTTCTTCAGTCGCTACCGCGTAGCCAATGCGCCAGCCGGTCATGGCATAGGCCTTGGAAAAGCCGCCCAGCAATATCGTATTCTCTCTTACGCCCGGCAGGCTGGCGAAGCAGGTATGCTCCCCATCGTAGGTAAGCCGCGCGTAAATCTCGTCGGAGATTACCATGAGGTTGTATTTTTTAGCTAAAGCCGCAATATCCAGCAGTTTTTGCCTCGGCATTACCGCCCCGGTGGGATTGGACGGAAAGCCGATTAATATCGCTTTGGTCTTATCCGTAATCTTTGCTTCGATGTCTTTAGCCTCGACCTCGAAGTTGTTTTTCTGAAAGGTCGGCACCATCACCGGCTTGCCCTCGGCCAAAATTACACAGGAATCGTAGGCCACGTAATGCGGGTCGGTCATGATGACCTCGTCACCGGGATTTATGATGGCGCGCATCGCCAGGTCCAGAGCCTCGCTGACGCCTACCGTCATCAGTATCTCGCCGTACGCTTTATAGTCGATGCCGTATTTCTCTTTAAGGTATTTGGACGTCAACTCGCGCAGTTCCGGCATTCCGGAGTTCGACGTGTACATGGTGTAGCCTTTTTCCAGGCTCTTGACAGCCGCCTCGCTGATATGCCAGGGCGTGGCGTAGTCCGGTTCTCCCACGCCGAGTGAGATAACGTCTTCCATATCCGCCAGCATGTCAAAGAACTTGCGTATCCCCGAAGGAGACAGCTTCTCCGCACGCTCCGAGATTATTTTCTGTTTTTTCCCGGTTTTATTATTCATCCTGGTAGTCATAGTTCTCCCGCCACAACCGACTTATAATATGACCGGCTGCCGCTTGGCCCCCTCCCCATCGTCT
>MGMR01000009.1:2980-6012 GCA_001796495.1 Chloroflexi bacterium RBG_13_51_18 | reverse complement strand
GAACGCCGTCGATATGCGCCAGGTTCTGCGATACGAAGTCGGCCACTTTATGCTCCGTTTTGTCGACGACGACCAGCAGCAAATCATAGGTGCCGGAGGCAAGGTACAGCGAGCGCACCTGCTCATAGCGGGCGATACGCGCCGCAATGGAGTCGAAGCCGGCTTCCGGCTCCGGCTTTACCTTGACCTCGATTAACGCCCAGACCTGCTCGTCGCTTTCGACTTTCTCCCAGTTGACCACCGTTTTATATTTAAGGATAATGCGGTCTTTTTCCGCCTGTTTGATGGCTTTATTGACCTCTTCGACAGGCATGCCGGTCATAGTGGCTATTTGTTTATCCGTGGTGCGGGAATCGTTTTCCAGTATCTTTAGAATATCTTTTAACATTTTTTACCTCCTCACGCGTTATCCCCCGAATAGAAACAGATATAATCAGAATATCATTTACGATGGGTGAATTCAAGACCCCTACCTTCCCCCTCTAATCCCCATTATGTATACATAGAGTAAGAACGAAAAGTGATGAGGAAAATATGTGTAATCATCGAAGAATTAAAACCGCAATCCATGCAATTACAGTAAGAAATGGTAAAACAGTTGAAAGCCACCAACGCGCCGAAAGAACGATTTCTCTAGCTTTAAATTCCATCCTAGTATTTCTCGATTTTAAATGCTGTTTTTTCTCCCATCTAATAGCTCCGCCTTTATAACGTCTTTTTAATTGCGATATAAGCTTTTTCTCCCAAGACTTTAATTCAGTTAATCTAACTTTTACCCAAAGCTCGTATAATAATTTCTCCCATCGGTCAACGGCTTCTCCCCGAAGCCTCGTAACATGCCACCATATGACGGTTAATAATATCCCAAGAATAGCTACAAAAATGACTATTACTAAATATTTCCAAACTGCACCAAATACAACCGCAAATAAAATTGCTTCAATAGCAATAAAAATCAATCGATAATTCTGTAATTGGTCATTTTCATTTGCTCTACTCTGCTCGGATATTTGAACTTTCGTTTCCCATGCAAGGTCTTTCCAATCATTTTTAACCTTTTCTACCATCATACTCTCCTTTTACGAAGAGGATTAACTAATCACATTCACCCTCTTTTATACCTCCGCCCTTCTCTTATGCCACTCCGTCGCCTGCTCATAAGCGTAAGCGACGCGTAATAAAGTTTCCTCGGTGAAGTGCTTGCCGATTATCTGCATGCCCACCGGCAAACCGTCCGCAAAGCCCGCCGGGATAGAAATACCCGGCACTCCCGCGATATTGATGGGCAGGGTGCAGACATCGCTCAAGTACATTGCCAATGGGTCGTCCGTCTTTTCCCCTATTTTGAAGGGGACGGTGGGGGAGGTGGGAGTAATTAAAGCGTCGTACTTTTCAAAAACGTTATCGAATTCCTGTCTAATTAAAGTGCGCACTTTCTGGGCTTTCAGATACCAGGCGTCATAGTAGCCGGCGGAAAGGGCGTAAGTGCCGAGCATGATTCTCCGTTTTACCTCCGGCCCGAAGCCGTTACCACGCGTCTTTTCCATGCTCTCCCACATCGTGTCGCCCTTGTAAGAATAGCCGTACTTCACGCCGTCGTACCGCGCCAGGTTGGCGGACGCCTCGCTGGGGGCGATGATGTAATAGACGGCGAGGGCGTAAGGGGTGTGGGGCAGGGAAACCTCTTCCAGCGTTGCCCCCAGTTCTTCCAGCTTTTTATGGGCGGCCTTCATAGCGGCGGCAACCCCCGGCTGCATTCCTTCCACGTAATACTCTTTAGGTATACCAAGCCGCATGCCTTTTAAATCTGCCTTCAAGCTCTTCGTATAGTCCGGCACCGGCTCGGGCACGGACGTTGAGTCCCTCTTATCATGGCCGGAAATAGCGTTCATAATCAGGGCGCAGTCGGTAACGTCCTGCGTCAGCGGCCCTATCTGGTCGAGGGACGAGGCGAAAGCGACCAGCCCGTAGCGGCTGACCCGGCCGTAGGTGGGCTTTAAGCCAACCACGCTGCAAAAGCCCGCCGGCTGCCTGATACTGCCCCCCGTGTCCGACCCCAATGCGCCGAGGGCTTCGCCGGCCGCCACCGCGACCGCCGACCCGCCGCTGGAGCCGCCCGGCACTCGCTCCAGGTCCCACGGATTATGCGTCGCAAAGAAAGCCGAGTTCTCCGTCGATGAACCCATGGCGAACTCGTCCATGTTGGTTTTGCCCACCATTACCGCACCGGCGGCATTAAGTTTTTCCATCACCGCCGCGTCATAAGGCGGCACGAAGTTCTCCAGCATCTTCGAGGAGCAGGTGGTCTTTACACCTTTCGTACAGATAACGTCCTTGATGGCCAGCGGGACGCCGGTCAGCGGGCCGGCTTTACCCGCCGCGATAGTTTCATCAGCTTTGCGCGCCTGCTCCAAAGCGATTTCACCGGTGACCGTCGTAAAGGCTTTAACCTTCGGTTCTACCTTTTTAGTGCGTTCCATGTAGTCTTGCGTCAGCTCGACCGATGATATTTTCTTTTCTTTTAAAAGCCGATGTGCTTCGTGAATCGTTACCCCGCCCGATATGTTATTCAAGTTCTACCTCCTCATTAGTTGGGACGACCCAGCGGTATGATATAGAGCGGCGTTTCATTTTCCGGAGCTCCAAGGACTTCCAGTACACCCTCATCATCGAAAGCGCCGACGGTTACCGCGCCCAGTTGCAAAACGACAGCCTGCAAGCAAATATTCTGCGCGGCGTGTCCCGCTTCCATATGGACGTATCTGATGCCCCGCTCGCCGTATTTTGCCGTCGTTTTTTCATAAATAGCCGTAATGACGATATCGATTACACCCTGGCTGACACTCGCCTGGTTCAAAGCCGCTTGTGCTAAAGACTCCCGCTGGTCATTATCCTTTGTTTTCTTCAGCGTGTGAGTTTCCGGCTCGTATTCATAAATCCCCGGCGTAATTCCATCCACATAACCGATTACAACATAAACCTTTAGAGGATACAGGGCTCCTGCCGAGGGGGCCGTCCTCTTCCCGGAGAGG
>MGMR01000009.1:766-2834 GCA_001796495.1 Chloroflexi bacterium RBG_13_51_18 | reverse complement strand
ATGTGCAGTACTTCTTCTCTACTCAATTTCATCTTAATGCCACCCTCTTTTACAGAGTTGATTTACTGGCCAATTATAGCATTCGCTTTCAGCTTCGGGCAAACGCTCCGAATTAATAGTCGCAAAATTAACATAAAAAAGATATAATACTTGTAGGACAATATTTGAATAAAAATAAGGAGGTATATCATGGGGGAGAGGGTGATGGTATTTGTAGACGGTAGCAATCTCTACCATTCTTTAAAAAATCATTTCAAAAGGACCGACCTGGACCTGGGCAGGTTCTGTCAAAAATTATTACGCCGGCGCCAGCTTATCAGGATTTACTATTATAACGCATCTGTGGGGCAGAAACAGGAGCCAGAGCTCTATAAACAGCAGCAGGCTTTCTTCAACGGCATTAAAGCCATACCCTATACCGAGCTTAGACTGGGACGGCTGGTCTATACCAACTGGCCCAGCGTGCCGCCCTACGAAAAAGGCACCGACGTTCAGCTCGCTACGGACATGATAACCCACAGTTATAAAGGCAATTATGATGTCGCCATTCTCGTGGCTGGTGATAATGATTTTGCCGGGGCTCTCCAGGCTGTCAAGGACAACGGCAAGCACGTTGAGGTTGCCTTGTTCGGCAGGCAGGGCACTTCCCAGGAGTTAAGGTCGGCGGCGGATATGGTAATGGATATCAACGCGCGTTTCCTTAAAGACTGCTGGAAGGATTCTTCATCTCAAAAACAAAATCGATGAGGTATTCGAGCCGTAAAACCGAGCCGAAAGGCCGCCATAACGCCCGCCTTTCACGAGAAGAAGGCGCTATCATCAAGGACTGGGGCGGCCGACTTCCCGTAGCTCTTATATATCCCAATTCTTACTACCTAGGCATGTCTAACCTGGGGATTCATACCGTTTACAGCCTGATGAACGGCAATCTGAAAACCGTCTGCGAGCGGGTCTTTCTCGATACCACAGAGAAAAGCGCGCCCGCAGCTATCGAGTCCGGCCGACCCCTCACCGACTTTGCCGTACTGGCCTTCTCTATCTCCTATGAGCTTGACTATTTCAACGTTATCAATATCCTAAAGTCCACGGGCATGCCCCTTTTTTCCGCCGAGCGGGATTCCCGCTATCCGCTGGTAATCGCCGGGGGGGCCTGCGTGACCGCCAATCCTATGCCCCTGGCGCCGTTCTTCGATGCCTTTTGCATCGGGGAGGCCGAACCACTTGTCCCCGCTATGCTTCCGGTGCTGTATGACAACATTGGGGAGATACGGAGCGCCCTGCTCCAGAACCTCGCGACAGTGCCGGGTGTCTACGTTCCCCCTTTCCCTCCTCCAACCCCTGTTGCCCGACAGTGGGCGAAAAACCTCGACGACTTCGACACACGGTCGGTCATTCTCACGGAGGACACCGAACTCGGGGATTCCTACCTCATCGAGACGGAGCGGGGCTGCGGGCGGGGCTGCCGCTTCTGCCTGGTCAACAGCACCTACGCTCCCATGCGTTTCCGTTCCGCCGAGAAAATCGTCAACCAGGCCTGGGAGGGACTGCATTCGCGCCGCCGCATAGGGCTGGTTGGCCCTACCGTTACCGACCACCCTCAAATTAACGATATTCTCACCGCTTTGAATGAGATGAACGCAGAAATCTCAATAAGCTCTTTGAGGATAGACACCCTTTCAGAACCCATCATCAATGAGCTGGCTAAAGGCAGAGTCCAGACTATCACCGTCGCGCCGGAGGCCGGCTCCCAGCGCCTGCGCGATATTATCAATAAATGCCTTACCGAGGACGATATCTTAAAGACGGTCGACCTTATTGCAGGAGAGCGTTTTTCACAGCTCAAGCTATACTTCATCATCGGCCTCCCCACCGAGACCGACGAAGACATCGAAGCTATTGTTAAGCTTTCTCTGGCTGTTAAAGACCGACTGGAAAGTCACCGCAGCAGCACCCGCATTACCGTTAACGCCAGCCCCTTTGTTCCCAAGGCATCCACGCCCTTCCAGTGGCTGCCGATGGCGCCGGAAGATATTCTAAATCAACGCCTAGCAATATTGAGGAGCAGCCT
>MGMR01000009.1:0-756 GCA_001796495.1 Chloroflexi bacterium RBG_13_51_18 | reverse complement strand
GGCATCAAGGTCAACGAGGAAAGCCCCGCCTGGAGCCAGGTTCAGGGAGCGCTCTCCCGCGGTGATGAAAGAGTCGCACCGGTGCTGGCGGACATGAAAGAAATATCTTTATCCGGCTGGAAGAAAGCAACCGAGCAGCACGGCATAGATATTGAAAGTTATATTAACCGGCACCTCGATCCCACGCAGAAGCTCCCCTGGTCAGTCATTGACTCCGGTATGAAAGAGGAAAGGTTACTGGGAGAATTGGGAAAGGCGCTAAAGAATTTAGAATCTTGAAATGATTTGTTGTTTACCTGGGGATATTCCTATTGACTCAATAATTGGGTCACTACGTCGTTAATGGCTTTGCCGTCTGCTTTACCCTTGAGGTTGGGCATCAGCTGCTGCATCACCCTGCCCTTGTCGCCGGGACCTTTAGCCCCTACGGCCCCGATGACCTCTTTCACCGCCGCCACCACCTCATCATGGCTCATCTGTTTGGGTAAATAGGCTTGCAGAATCGCCATCTCCGCTTCTTCTTTAGAAACCAAGTCAGCGCGGTTGCCCTTTTTAAAAGCGTCGATGCTTTCCAGTCGGCGCTTGACTTCTTTGGAGACAACGCCGAGGACATCGGCTTCAGTGAGGTCGGATTGCTTGGCCATCCAGGCATTTTTCACCGAGGCTACCAGCATGCGGAGCGTGTCACGCTTGACGGTATCACCGCTCTTCATCGCCTGCTTGATGTCCTCGGTTACTCTTTTTTCGAGGTCTGTT
>MGMR01000008.1 GCA_001796495.1 Chloroflexi bacterium RBG_13_51_18 | reverse complement strand
GGGGATTCGAACTATCTTACAACGGGATGAGGTGCTTTTGGTTTAAGGTCACTATTTAGCCATTTCACGATATATCGTGTTTCAGGTAGAGTTCGACTCTCCCCCGGCTCCACCAGAAACACAGACGAGCCATTAAGAGGCTCGTTTAAGATATTGATACCGGATTCTTTACGGGAAGCCGCCACCTGGAAGACAGGTTTAAAAGGCGGCTTCGGTTTTATGGCGATGATAGACTTAGCCTTCTTAGCATCCACATAGACGGCATCCAGCATAGTCAGCAGAAGATTTCTTTTTTCTTCCTGATTAGCTTTTAACCATAACCGGGGCAAGTCCATAATCAGCTTCTCGGCCTCCTCGGCTGCATTTGCCTTGGGGATTATAAGGGATTCAAGCTCCATTTCCAGGAGCTTTTTCTGACGATGATATTCTTCATCGGGAAAAACGCCATCGATGTAGGCTTTGGCCATCCGCCTAAGCTTCTCCTGTAAGGCCTGACGCTTCTTCCTGACTTGTTCCACTTCATCCTTAAGGCTGATGATTGCCAGGACTTCCTCCAGCCACTGAGGACCTAGTTCGATAGCTTCAATAAGACCGGTGATCTGACTATCTATTACGGTACAGGTGACAGAACCACCGCCGGGGCATATGCCATGACTTCGGGAATTTTTATGTTCTCTGTAGAAAGGTTTACCGCTTTGATAAGTCTGTGCCCACATGGGCATACCGCAATAGGCGCATCTTACCATGCCTTTAAGAAGATAATGCCTCTCTGGTCGAACCTGAAGGGTTTCAGACCTGCTACTGTTCTTTTTAAGGGTGGTCTGTACAGTCTCGAAAACGTCCCGGCTGACAAGAGCCTCATGAGCGCCGGGAAGAAGCTGACTTCTCTGAAAACTCAGCCATCGAATACCTGTAGATGCTGACAGGAACTAAAATCCTTGGCTTTTTATAAGCTGGGGTAACTGCTAAAGCTCTGTTTTAAGCGAAAATAACATCCCTAATTCGTCCCTTCTGAATACCCATAAGGAGTTTACCTGGGAGCCTTAGCCCTAACCCATTCTTTACCCATATTGATGCCTACCGTCACCAGAAGGAAAGGCCGACGGATATTTTTGAAAATCATTGGCAGATGCACCAGTCCCCTCGGGACAAAAATAGACGTAGAAGTAGTAAAGCTATATTTTTCGGTATCGTTTTTCTCCCCTAGCCAGAATTCCACTTCTCCTCCTAAGTCGTCGGGGTCTTCTGGATCATTGCCAAGAAAAACAAATAATTCATCGAATTCATGGGAATGGGGAGGTCTATCGGGATTGACAGCTGCCGCGCCCTCCGCCCATATCCAGACGACTTCAAGAAATTGATTCGAACCTTCTATGGGCACATCACCGTTCAAGAAAATCAGGGGAGGCATAGTCATAAAGCTGGCAGCCATCTCATCCATGAAATCCTTTGGCCGCATTGCCTTATTGACGACATATTTTGCATACTTGTTACCGGTCATATATTCAAACCTCCTATAAAATATTACTGATAAATTGATATTTACTGATTACACTTATTTATTATCTAGTTACCGGATCTGCTTTATATTCGGCGATGAAATACATATTGTTGAACAGGAAAGGCTTGCCTACCCGATTAATATACAACGGGCAATGTATCATTCCCCCGGGGATATGAACAACAGTTGTTTTATTGATAATGTGTTTCTCTCCGTCTAAATAAAATTCAATTTCAGCATCAAGTTCACCCAGTCTGGTAATATCACCCGGAATGAAGGCCAGAATCTGAGCATAGTCATGCCTGTGAGATTCTTCAACCATCTTAAAAGGACGGGTAACCGGGTGCCAGCCTATACCGAAATCTGGACCTAAAAGCCCGTTATCGGCTTTTACTATGCGATGTTCAATAGCCTCATTCATACCCGGCTGGATAATCCCGTCTGCCTCGGTTAAAAAATACCTGGAATTCTCTGATGTAGACATCTATCCACCTCTTTCTTTTAATAAATGTGTCTGTAGAGTATTTTTCCGCACCGGAAATGTCCGGTTGATTTTCGACCGGCTAAATTCCAGCCTTTGTCTGTAGCTGATTGGTCGATACTAGCCTTATCTCTGAACGCACCGAATTGACCTTTTCCATTGATATTCTCCCCCATGGTGATATATATGGAAATATTAACAATGATAATGGGCAATCTTTGTACAACCGATAGCAAACTGAATTATATCATAAACATACACTATGCTGTTTTAACCATGTCCTATAACCATAACGTGATCTCTTTATTCACTAATGAACAGCAGAAAGTATTTCTTATGTCACAGACCTACCTATGCTATTTGCATCCTCTAACCATTACAAAAGGAATAGTGACAATGAAGTTAAGAATATTATTAAAACTAATGTTCTGATATTGACCGTATAAGCTAATACAAAAGTACATAGTAGTATAAAAAACCTTGTGATATAATTGTGACATTATAGTTGCAAGAATGATTACCGGCAGAATAACCCCGTAGCTTTATAATATGTAAAGGAGGTATTTTTATCAATGGTTAATGAAATAGGTGGGAGTTCCAGGCAGATTACCACCCCGAAATCAGAGTGGATAGATATCTCGCTACCACTGCGAGACTCTATGGTGCAGGGACCTGTGGAGCCCCTGACACCACATATTGAATTCATTCTTCACAGGAAAAAATTCAATAATGTTGCCATGTGCCAGATTAATATAAACTCGCATAACGGGACACATATTGACGCTCCCTACCATTTTATTGAAGAAGGTGAAACAGTCGATCAAATGAACCTGGATACGACGATTGGTAGAGCACGTGTAATTGAAATTAGGGATAATATGTCTATTAAACCGGAAGAGCTTAAGACACATGATATTCAGCCCGGCGAACGTCTTCTATTCAAAACACGAAACTCGTCTAGACCTGAGCGAATGAAGAAATTCTTTGCGGATTCGGTATACGTCACTGTTGAAGGAGCCAGCTTCCTCGCCGAGAAAAAGGTACGCCTTGTTGGTATCGATTATATATCAATAGGCGGAGGTGGGCTGGAGAATATCGATAAAACCCACCTGATATTACTAAATCATGGTATCTATATCATAGAAGATCTTGATCTATCGGAGGTAAAGGCTGGTAAATATGAGATAATATGTCTACCTCTAAGGCTTGAGGGGGGTGATGCCTGCCCTGTACGCGCCATTATAAGACCCGTCTAAACTTACCGCAATAATTTACGATGAAAAGGATTGAACAAATGATGAAATCGAGATACGAGAAATATGTTACCCGAAAAGCGGAAGTAATTCTCGGGCCCGGGCCTGATGGAGCTATAAAATTCGGGATCCCCAAAACATATAAGCTCCCTTTAACAGATAAAACCACTACCGGGCCGCGGTTAATATTTTCAAATGATAACGTGAAAGAAGCCACCTCCAAAATCGAGTACGGTTGGGTCATAGGTGACATGACGCTACTTACCAGTGATAAAGATTACGGTGCGCATAAACATGATTACCCGGAGATTTTCATATTCTTTGGTAACGACCCATACGATACCAGCTATCTGGGGGGTGACGGGGAGTTTTGGCTGGGTGAAGGAAATAGTCTGGAAAAGATAAAATTCGATGAATCCTGCAGTATTTATGTACCGGCCGGGCTCGGACATTTCCCCTTGTTCTTCAGGAATGTTAAAAGTCCGATCATGATGGGTGTCGTCGTACCCGAAGTCGGCGACTTTAAACTGACTCCTGTGCCACGCTCTTGAGTAACTTCGGAAAAGGAGAGGATACTCACAGTAAATTTATTACCTGACCGACTGAATGGCTGACCTTCAGGAAGGAATGCAACACACTTCAATTAACTCCAGGTATATTTGGAATATAAGTAATCTGGTATCCTTAAGCCAAATCGAATTTAATCTGAAAAATTTAAACGTAGACTAACGGACTGGCACAGTGAGACTTAATTTTGTCACTAATATGATATTATGGAGATTATACCGTGAATATAAATTCTAAAGAAAAGGAGAAATAATTCAGTGGAAACAACGCCATATGAGAAGTATATTGTCCGGGAACCGCTATCATGGAACATTTTTCCTCCATATACTCCAAGGCTTCTATTTGACAGTAAAAACTATTTCCCGGAGATGGATTTCGGGATTAGATATACTTACATCAACGAACCCATCCAGATGGAACGTCCCCATGCCCATGATTTTGACCAGTTCTTTTGTTTCATGGGTACCCCAGAGGACCAGCGGGTTTTCGACGGGGATGTTGAACTGTATCTGGGTGAAGAGGAAACGAAGAATATCATTAACTCTGCCTCAGTAGTATACGTCCCTAAAGGGATGGTGCACTGTCCGATTATCTGGAAGAGAGTCAGTCAGCCGATGATGTTTATCAACATCGTACTGATCTCTTCATACACGCGCTCGGATCAACAAGAAGGATATTTCGACAGGATAGAACTGACGGCGAAAGAAGTAAACATGGAAGAGGCCGCCCGATTTTTAGGTGTGGCCGTACCCCAGCCTGGCTATCTCCCGGAAGGTTACGTGGTGCAGGATATCTATACGCAGGATGATGCGGTGAAAATATACCTGGCAGAAAATCCGATTGAAAAACGGATAATTAATATGGGTGATGCCGGCGAAAGCCGTCAACAATATACCCTTCAATGTAAGATAGGAATAACCATTAGCTGGCATCCTGAGGGAGAGGATGTAACCAGAGCCATTGGAGAATCAACAGATGTCGGTAAGTACCAGGGAGTTATTATAGACAGAGAACAGCACTACCAGCTCTGGTGGTTGATGCCCGGAAAGTCTGGCCAGTGCGAAATAGCCCTTGCGGCCGGAAAAAAAATGCCTCTAGATGAGCTTAAGAAGATCGCTCAGTCGTTTAAGTAAAAAACCGCAGCAAAATTTGGATTATTTATACCGGTATTTAGATTGTCTTGCGCCCCGATACCGGATTGGCGAAATGGAAGGGACAAATATAACCGGAAGGATATAAGGCGTTCTCTGCTGGCGGCAAGCTAACCTTTCCCAGTTCGGAATCCGGGTTATACGGCCTGTTCGTCAAATTATCCTTTCGCCTTTCTTCCGATACCCAGCTACCACCGTACGTTGCGTTAAACGCCATACACCAGTGGACTTCCTTAAGTTTCCATTTGCCGTCGTCTTTTACATAATCAACCTCATAGGTACCGCCCATCCAGTTGGGGGATACGCCACCCTCATGAGGAAAAGCATTGGCACCGAAACCGTACCACCTTCCCTGGGCTGTTTTGCCGTCAGGAGCTACGTCAACAACGCCGTTGAGCTGCATCACCTGATGTTTGAACTCCGGATTATCCGCCTTGTGGATCGGGACGTCTTTTTTACCGTGGCGAAAAAATGTCCTGATATTTTCCGTTCCAACAAACTGCCCTGCTGCTATCTTTAAAACCGCATCGGGACTATCGACAAAAAGGTCAGCAAGGTCTTCTCCCATCCAGTTTTCAAGGTAAAAGCCGTATGCCCTTTGCAGATATTTAATCTCTTCAATATCTTTTAATCGCTGTAACTCGTTTTCCAAAGCTTTTATTCTAGCTTCTAATTCCTGTACCATCTTTTCTGACTCCTATTTAGTTTATTTCGATAACAAACGGTTATAATTTGATATACTGTCCTACCATGTAGCTGTTGGTGTCCGAGACCATATAGGCTATCATCGATCCAACTTCCGCGGGTGTGCACAACCGTCCCAAGGGCATCATTTTCGAGACTCTATCCGCGAAATTGGGAGGAAGGTGGTCCGCACCAAGCTTGGTCTTTGCCGGCGGCGGGAGAAAGGTATTGACTATAACTCCCAGGGGCACCAATTCTTTTGCCAGCACTTCCGACCAGGAATCGACGGCGCCTTTGGATGTGCTGTAGGAGGTAGTATTTGGGCCTCCCTGTCCACCAGAAAAATTTACAATCTTCCCGTATTTACGTGAAATCATGTGCGGGGCTATCGCCTGGACCATATTCATCCCGCCATAAAGGTTAACATCCATGGCTTTTCTGAGGTTATCAAGGTCCATCTCTATAAATGGTACCCAGCCCGGGTCCATACCGGCATTATTTACCAGTATATCTATCTTTTTAAATTCTGCCAGGGCCTTCTTTACGGCGGCGTCTACTTCAGCCCGGTTGGTAATATCTACCTTCAAACCAATGGCTTTGCGTCCCAGGGACCTGACCTCAGCGGCTGTCTGCTCCGCTCCTTCACCATCAACGTCAACTCCCATTATATCGCATCCTTCTTTTGCCAAGGCCAGTGCTATCGCTTTGCCGAAACCTATCTGGCTACCGGTGCCCGTAATTATTGCTACCTTGTCTTTTAATCCTAGATCCATCAGATTCTCCTTCCATTTTTATTATTTTAACACTAAGGGTGTAGAGTATTCTACATTTCTCAGTATGATATTACTTATTCCCACGCATATTTACATGTTTATCTCGAGAGAGGATTAACTGGTAAAAATGCCACCTGTTTAGTTCAGTGTATTTGGAGTAAATACTTCATATATTAGCCGAGTCGAAAATACCTGCTTCTATATAACACCTCGTAATCTTGGGTCAAGAGCGTCTCTCAATCCATCGCCGACCATGTTAAAGCTGAACACCAGCAGCATGATGGCCACGCCGGGGGCAATGGAAAGCATGGGGTTGGAAAGCAGGTAATTACGGCCGTCGGTAACCATGCTGCCCCAGGCAGGGGTTGGCGGCGTTATACCGATACCGATAAAGCTTAAACCGGCTTCGGCCAGGATGGTCGTCCCCATCATCATGGTTATCAGGACCAGGATGGGCGAAAAACAATTGGGCACGATGTGGCGGATTAATATACGTGCATTGCTGGCCCCTATGGCATGTTCTGCCAGGACATAGTCGGTCTCCTTGGCCACCAGCACCTGAGCGGCCATCAGCCTGGCATATCCGGGTATCAGAGCGAAACCGAGGGCGATGACAACGTTTTTCAGGCCTCCCCCGAGCAGCGCTGAAATGGCCAATGCCAGTATCATCATGGGAATAGTCATCAGTGTATCCATCAGCCTCATGATGACGGCGCCGACGATACCGCCGAAATAACCGGCGATTGCTCCCAGTATTACGCCGAACCCGCCGGCAATAGAAACCACCAGCACACCGACAATCATGGATATCCGTGCACCGTGTATAAGGCGGCTCAGGGTATCTCTACCGATCGCGTCCGTACCCAGTAGATGTTTCGCGTTGGGTTGTTGTAAAGCTTCACTGAGGTTTCTCTCGAGGGGGTCATAGGGCGCGATTTGAGGAGCGAATATGGCGAGTACCAGGAATATGAGGGTAACGACCAAACCGAACATAACCAGGCCGCGGCCCAGGAATACCCTGAAAAAACGCCTCAACTCATTGACATGAGGCGGTGCTTCGTTTACCGATGAGATTCCGATTCTTTCCGCCATATTGGAGACACTCCCTTATCTGTACTGTACCCTGGGGTCAAGCCAGCCGTAAGACAGGTCCACGAGCAGGTTTGTCAACAGCACCATGACCGCGAAAACCAGGATAACACCCTGGATTACTGGGTAGTCCGAGTTACCCATAGCCTCTACCGCCAGCCTTCCCATGCCGGGGATAGCAAATACGGTCTCGATCAGGACCGAGCCGCCAACAATAGCGCTGAGACCCAGACCTAAAAAGACCATAACCGGTATCAGGCCGTTTTTCAAGCCGTGTTTGAATATCACCCCTCGCTCTCTCAAACCCTTGGACCAGGCCGTCCGGATATAGTCCTGCCGCATGACATCGAGCATGCTGGACCGGGTCTGGCGCGCGACCCCCGCGACGGGGGTGATGGCAAAGCAAAAGACCGGCATGATAATCTGTCTGGTGTTCTCCCAGAAATCAGTAAAAGGGGAAGTGTAGCCAAAGACGGGAAGCCATTGCAATTTGAGCGCAAATAAATACATTAGCACGAGCGCGAGCCAGAAAACGGGAATGGTTATGCCGATGTTTGCCAGAGAGGTCACCACCGTATCAATCCATGTGCCGCGTCTCACCGCGGCAATGATACCCATGGGCACGCCCAGTAAGAAGCTGATTATCAGGGCCAGAACACCAAGATGAAGAGTTACGGGCAAGCGCTTCATTAGAGACTGTCGTATATCCGTGTTAGTAAGGATTGAAACCCCGAGATCTCCATGGAATACCCCGCCCAACCAGCTGAAATATTGCACCATCATGGGCCTGTCCAGGCCGTACTGGTGCCTGAGTTTGTCCAGTTGCATTTCCGTGGCCGTCTCTGACGCTGCTCTGGACATTATCATGTATATCGGATCCCCTGGCAGCAGGCGCATGACCAAGAAGACCAGGAGGGTAATCAGAAAAAAGACGATGACTGACTGAATTAACCTGCGAATAATATAGCTTAACATTAGAGTACTTCTACTATACGGAAATTCTCTGGGGGGTACACAACATACTTATATACCCACAACTTTGTGACCTGCTGGAATAGCTGGGTCGCCCAAGAACCGTTACATTCCGGCAATGGGATAAAACCCATCGCCGGAATGCATGAATCTTAACTCACATTAATTTACTTGCTCATCCAAGCCAGCTCGGCATCGAAGGCGCCCCACTGGGCATAAGTACCGAAGTTGATGCCATGGACTTGGTCAGTGTAAGCATAGTTGTCACCATGATGCTCGATGGGAGCCCACAAGCACTGATCGTATATATATCTGGCGGCTGCATTTGTCTTGTCAGGATCTGCCGGGATGGCCCTAACCGCTGCTAATACGAGCTCAGTTAACTCAGGCGATCTTTCTATGCTGTACATTTCGGTATTGCCCGGGCGGAAAAACGTCCACAGGAGACTGTTAAAGTCGGAAATCATCCCGGACCCGGCAACAAAGACACCATCCCAGCCCTCTTGCCGCATTGTAGCCCACTGGCCAAACTGGACTCCTAATATTTCGGCCTTGATCCCGACGTCTAGCAAATCGGCCTGCATGGACTGGAGGCCATCTTGGAAGTCCCAGACACCAGCGACAAGTGTAGTACTAAACCCATTCGGATATCCAGCCTCTGCCAGTAACTGCCTGGCCTTCTCAGGGTTATACGTGCGGGGGACTATATCGTCCAGATAGCCGGACATACCCGGTATCGGGAACTGATTAGCGACTTCCCAATAACCGTATCCCAGAGTGTCTATGATGGGTTGCTTGTTAATAGCATATTCGAAAGCCCGACGTACTCTGGCGTCGTGGAAGGGAGAATCTTCATCGCGGCTGTTGAAGTTCATGGCTTCCATGCCCATGTAGTTCTGCAGGACGTTAAAGCCGGCCTGTTTCAGGCTATTCATCGTTTTAGCATCTCTGGAGTGGGTACAATCACCCTGTCCCGCCTGCATGGCCATGACCTGGGTCACCGGATCGGTAATAAAAATGCATTCGATAGCATCGAGATAAGCCTTCTGGCCCCAATAGTCATCGAACCTTTCCAGTCTTAACTTGGTACCCTCCTCATAGGAGACCTGTTTAAACGGGCCCGTTCCAACGGCATGGAAGGCGGCATCGGTATCGCCGTTCGCCTCCCAATACGTCGGCGATGCTATCATTACACCGGCCACAGAGCCTACGTTGACATTCAAAGCTTCTGCAAAACTGAACTTGACCGTATAGTCACCTACAACCTCGCAGCCTAAATAGGTGGAAGACGCCCGCCCGGCTCCGGCCCACTTGTCGAAGTTGTACTTAACCGCATCCGCGTTGAAGTCTGTACCATCGTGGAACTTCACGCCTCTTCGCAATTGGAAGGTGACCGTTTTTCCATCATCGGAAACATCATAGGAAGTACCCAGTCTCATTACATATTCCCCACCTAGGAATTTCCCTTCCATGAGTGATTCCATAGCCGGTTCCCCATAGGCGGCCTCGCCGCCGAAGATTGCCACAGGTGTTCCCCAGCCGGGCCCGGGACCGGTGCTCCAGATTATTCGGAGGGTCCCACCGTATTGCGGAACCTCTGGAGCGGTAGTTGTAGCTGTGGCTGTGGCTGTGGCTGTGGCTGTCACTGTAGCTGTAGCTGTAGCTGTCTTTGTAGCTGTATTGGTTACTACCTCCTTTTCACATGCAGATAACAGTAATGATGCCAGTAAAACGAGGGCAACGATCGGGATTATCCAGATTCTTCCTTTCACTGTTTTTATCCTCCTTGATTATTTATTATGGTGACATTCAAACGGGTGTTGTATCATCAACATGTCATTATCAACCTCCTTTGAATGATTATAAAGGATAGGTGATAAATTGATTATCCCTATTCTTGATATCTTTTGTCAAGACC
>MGMR01000007.1 GCA_001796495.1 Chloroflexi bacterium RBG_13_51_18 | reverse complement strand
GCCCCATAGCTTTTCCGCAGTGCGGACCGCTTCCTCGGTCATCAGAAGCGTCTTGTGGGACATTATATCCAGGATATTAAGCACGTTGGCGGGTGTAGTCAGCACCTCCGGTATGTTCCGTGAGGATTTAATCACGTTTAGCTCCGGCTTTTGCGTCACGATAATGGCGGAGGACTCTATCCCCAGCGCCGCCAGCACTACTATCATATTCTTGGTCTTCGGCTCGGCGAAATCGAAAGCATCGATTATTTTCAGGTCGCCCTCCCCCGCTTTCGAGGAGAGGACACATCTTAGTGCTAAACGCCGTATTTTCTTGGGTATCTCCTGTCGGTAGTCCCTCGGTTTCGGCCCGAAGGTAACGCCCCCGCCGCGGCGGGTCGGTGATTTTTTGCTGCCGGCCCGGGCAGAGCCCGTGCCCTTCTGTCGGTAGAGCTTTCGCGTGCTGCCGTTCACCTCGCCTCTGGTCTTGGCTGAAGCCGTTCCCTGGCGGGTGTTAGCCCGCAGCCCCACCATTACCTGGTGGACGACTGCCTCGTTAAAAGGCACTCCGAAAACGCTGTCGCTTATTTCGATCTTCCGGACTTCCTCTCCGGTCAGGTTATAAACTGGGACTTGCACCTTACTTCTTCTCCCTCTTGGACTTCTGTATTATCACCAGTCCGTTAGTCATGCCGGGCACCGCGCCTTTTACCAGCAGCAGGTTGCGGGCGGGGTCGGTCTCGTATACTTCCAGGTTGCTGACCGTTACGCGATCGTCTCCCATGTGGCCTGCCATGCGTAGCCCCTTCAAGACGCGGCCCGGGCTGGTGTTGGAGCCTACGGAACCCGGCGCGCGCCACCTGTCGGACTGTCCGTGGGTCTTGGGTCCGCCTTTAAAATGATATCGTTTCACCCCGCCGGCAAATCCCTTGCCCTTGGATATTCCGCAGACATCGATGATATCCCCGGCTTTGAATAAACTAACATCTATCTTTTGCCCGGCTTCAATATCGGGGCTATTGTCCAGCCTGAATTCCCGCCGGTACTTGAACTTGACAGAGCCTTTCTCTTTGGCTTTGCCCTTCTTGCCGCCGGTCTTTGCCTGCTTTTTTTCCATGAAACCCAGCTGTGCCGCGCTGTAGCCGTCTTTCTCTACGGTCTTTATCTGCATCACCGTGCAAGGCCCGGCTTCAATAGCGGTGATTGCCTCGGTTTTGCCGCCCTTCCCGAATACTTGGGTCATGCCCAGCTTTTTGCCTAAAATTCCTATCGTCATAATTCCACCAAAAAATTTATAGCTTGATATCTATTTCTACCCCGGAAGGCAGGTTGAGCTTGGTCAGCGCATCGATTGTCTTGGAAGTCGTCTCCATGATATCGATAAGGCGCTTGTATGTCCTGATTTCAAACTGCTCCTGCGAGTCTTTATCGATAAAAGGAGAGCGGATGACGCTGAATTTCTGGATGTGCGTCGGCAAAGGGACCGGGCCTACCGCTACCGCTCCGGTGCTTTCCACTGCTTCCAGGATTTGCCTGGCTGACAGGTCGACTACCTTGTGATCATAGCCCTTTAGTTTAATCCGGATTTTCTGTTTAGCCATTTTTCTTGCCTACAGCCTTTTCTATAATCTCCTCCGCCTTTTCGGCCGGAAGTTGCTCGTAATTGTGAAATTCCAGCGAGTGAGTCGCTCGCCCCTGCGTCAATGACCGCAGGCTCGTGGCATAACCGAACGACTCTGCCATGGGTATCAAACAGTGGATGATAAAAGTATCGCCCTGCGGGTCTATGTTAACGATGTGCCCTCTCCGCGAATTAAGATCGCCTATAACATCCCCGAGGAACTGCTCTGGCGTCACCACTTCCAGGTTCATTATCGGCTCCAGGAGGACGGGCTTGCCTTTTCTCACGCCGTCTTTCAAAGCTATCGAACCGGCCATTTTAAAAGCCAGTTCTGAAGAGTCCACGTCATGGTAGCTGCCGTCGTAAAGGGTAGCTTTGATGTCCACCACCGGATAGCCCGCCAGCACGCCGGTTTCCATAGCTTCTTTGATGCCGGCTTTGACCGGTGTGATGAACTGCCGTGGTATCGTCGCGCCTTTAATGGAGTCTATGAATTCGAAGCCCTTGCCGCGTTCCTGCGGTTGGAATTCTATGTTTACCACGCCGTACTGGCCGTGGCCGCCGCTCTGCCGCACGAACCTGCCCTCAATTTTAGTCGCCTGGGTAATTGTCTCTTTATAGGCCACGCGCGGACGCCCAACTATAACACCCACATTGAATTCGCGGATAAGTCGGCTGGTGAGTACCTCCAAATGAAGCTCGCCCATGCCGGATATGATCGTTTGGCCGGTTTCATCGTTAAAAATAACCTTAAAGGTGGGGTCTTCTTCGGTAAGCTTTTTCAGGGCTTCGCCCATTTTATCCTGGTCGGCTCTGGTCTTAGGCTCTATGGCTATGGAAATCACGGGTTCGGGAAAGCGGATTGACTCGAGGAGGATGGGTTTGGATGGGTCGCAGAGGGTGTCGCCGGTAAACGTATTTTTTAATCCCAGGGTGGCGACGATGGCGCCGGTGTCGGCGGAGGTAATGTCCTCGCGGTGGTTGGCATGCATCAGGAGCAATCGTCCGATACGCTCCGGCCTTTCGCGGATGGGATTATAGACCTGCGCCCCCACCTTCACCCTGCCGGAATAAACTCTAAAATACACCAGCCTCCCCACGAAGGGGTCGGTAACCACTTTAAAAGCCAGCGCGGAAAAAGGTGCGTCATCGCTGGCTTCACGGATAACTTTTATGCCAGTCTTGGTTTCTATTCCCTCCACCGGCGGGACTTCCAGCGGTGAGGGAAGGTAGTCCACGACGGCATCGAGGAGTCTTTGCATGCCCATGTTTTTCAGGGCGCTGCCGCATAGTACGGGTACGCTTTTGATATTCAGGGTTACCCTTCTTACGGCCTTTCTCAATTCTTCGGGTTCTACCTGGTGCCCCTCGATGAATGCTATCATCAGCGCGTCGTCATATTCGGCGATTTTCCCGATTAAATGCTGCCGCGCCTCGGCAGCCCTGTTTATTTCATCTTCTGGAATCGGTATTTCTTCCGGCTCGGCATCCGGGTCGTTGCTAAATCGCCACGCTTTGTTATTGATTAAATCCACTACTCCGTAAAATTTTTCCTCGGAACCCAGCGGAATCTGTATCGGGAGGGGAGTAGCTCGTAATCTCGTTTCTATCATGGAAACCGTTCGGTTGAAGCTGGCGCCTATGCGGTCCATTTTATTGATGTAGCAGATGCGTGGCACCTTGTATCTGTCCGCCTGCCGCCAGACTGTTTCCGACTGTGCTTCGACGCCGGAAACGGCATCGAATACAACCACGCCGCCGTCGAGGACCCGTAAGCTGCGCTCGACTTCGGCGGTGAAATCAACGTGTCCCGGGGTGTCTATAATATTGATACGGTGTTCGCGCCAGTAGCAGGTCGTGGCCGCCGCTGTAATCGTAATACCGCGTTCCCGCTCCTGGTCCATCCAGTCCATGACCGCGGTGCCCTCGTGAACCTCGCCCAGTTTATAAGTCTTCCCGGTATAATATAGTATCCTCTCGGTGACGGTCGTCTTGCCGGCATCGATATGGGCGATAATGCCAATGTTTCGAATATCTTCCAGAGGAAATTCCCTGGACACTTTATTCTCTCCCGCTGCCATTTTGTTATTTTTTACTTTAACACTGTTGTTAATCACCAAAATTCTTTACCACCTGTAGTGAGCAAAGGCACGGTTCGCCTCGGCCATTTTATGCGTGTCTTCTCGTTTTTTAATCGTGTTTCCCTGTCCCTGGAAGGCCTCGGTAAGCTCATCGGCCAGCTTCTCGTGCATTGCCTTGCCTTTCCTCGACCGCGCCGAGTTTATCAGCCAGGAAAGCGCCAGGAAAAGCCCCCGGTCCGGTAGTACTTCTACTGGTACCTGGTAAGTAGCGCCGCCCACACGCCTCGGTTTAACCTGGAGCAAGGGTGTGGCGTTTTTTACTGCCTGTTCCAGCGCCGTTACCGGGTCTTTAGAGACCTGCTGTCCCAGCTTCTCTAAAGCGCTATACACTATATTTTCCGCGGTTCTTTTCTTGCCGCGCTCCATCACTTTCACTATCAGCCGCGATACGGTTATGCTGCGGTATTTTGCGTCGGGTATTATTTCTTTTTTCTCTGCTCTAGCTCTTCTGGACATATTATTTCCTCGTCTTATTCGGTAGCCGCTTCGGCAGCCTTCCCTTTGCCTTTCTTGGCGCCGTATTTGCTGCGGCCCTGCTTTCGGTTAGCTACACCGGTCGTGTCCATCGTCCCCCGGATGATGTGGTAGCGTACGCCGGGCAGGTCCGGTACGCGCCCGCCCCGGATCAGTACAACCGAGTGCTCCTGCAGTTCGTGGCCTTCACCGGGTATGTAAGCGGTAACCTCTACGTGGTTGGTCAGCCGCACTTTGGCTATCTTGCGTAATGCGGAATTAGGCTTCTTGGGGGTGGTCGTCTTCACCTGGATACAGACGCCCCGCTTCTGCGGGGAACTCTTTCCTTTTGTCATCCGGTTTTTCAAGGAGTTATAGGTAAAACCCAGTGCCGGCGTCTTATCTTTGACAATAGCCTTTTTACGCCCTTTTCTAACTAGCTGATTAATCGTTGGCATTATCTTTTTCTGCCCCCCTTACAATTATAATGGATGAGCCAAAGCCCATCCATTGCGAATTCTTGTAATGTGATAGAGAGAGGTTTTTCAGCTCAATCTATCTACTTTTACTGAATTCTTGAGTACCAAACATTAAATGTAACATATCTTTATGCTGTCTGTCAACATCTTTGCATAGTAATTATTTACATAATTTGTTCGTGGTTCGCCTTTGATGAGACAAATTACACTAATTACATAAGGAAATCTTCTTAAAATATTATTGCAATACCCGATGAGTAAAGGTAAAATTACATAAATGATAAAGGTAAAAGTAGAACTCGGTAAAAACAGCTATGAAATATGCATCGGGTCGGCCTTGCTGCCCCGTGTTGGACTGTGGTTGAAGGAAAAGAATTTCTCCGGCAAGGCCGTCATTATCACCGATACTACTGTCAAAGAACTCTATGCCGGTGTCTTGGAGCATTCTCTGGCTAATGCCGGCTTCAACGTGACCGTCCTTGAAGTATCGCCGGGCGAGGAGCAGAAAACTTTAGCCACCGCCGGCAGACTCTACCAGAAAATGGCCGAAGCATTTATTGAAAGGACATCTCCCGTAGTGGCGCTGGGCGGTGGTGTCATCGGCGACCTCGCCGGGTTTGTCGCCGCAACCTATATGCGCGGCGTTCCTCTGGTTCAGGTGCCTACCACTCTGCTGGCCATGGTGGATAGCAGCATCGGCGGCAAGACCGCCGTCGACCACGGTAGTTTAAAAAACATGATTGGGTCGTTTTATCAGCCCAGCTTGGTCGTCGCTGATTTGGATACTCTCAAGACCCTCCCCAGGGAAGAGCTCTCCAGCGGCATGGCGGAGGTTATCAAGCACGCCGCCATAAAAGACAGGGGACTCTTTGATTTTCTTGAAGAAAACATGGAAAGTGCCATGTCTCTGGATACTGCTGTACTTCAAAATGTCCTTGAAAAAAACGTGCGGATTAAAGCCTCGGTCGTAGAAGCCGATGAAAAGGAGACCGATTTTAGGAGAATATTGAATTACGGCCATACCGTCGGCCACGCTGTGGAAGCCGTAACGGATTTTAAAATCAAGCACGGCCAGGCGGTTGCCATCGGCATGATAGCGGCGGCTAAAATATCCCGCCGCCTCGACCTTCTCCATGAAGAGGATGCTGTCAAGCTGGAAGCGGTTATCGGTCAGGCCGGACTGCCCGTGAAGCTCCCGGACCTTAACCGTGATGAAAAAGAAAAGCTGCTTGATTTAATCGGGCATGATAAAAAGGTCCGGGATGATAAAATTATGTTCGTTCTGTTGAAATCGCTCGGCAATGCTTTCGTCAGTGATAAAGTCGATACCGGGCTTATCGGGGAGGTTCTCTTTGGCTGGAAACCCGCCTAGAATCTGCGCCGCTGTCGTTAATAGCGACCTTGATGCTTTGAACGACATTGAACAGCTGGTCGACCTTTTTGAGGTGCGTATCGACCTTATTGGGAAGGGCTGGCGCAAGGTGGCGGCGCGTCTTAAAAAGCCCTGGATAGCCTGCAACCGCCCCGCTGAAGAAGGGGGGGTGTGGGAAGGTGATGAAAATGCCAGGCTTAAGGAACTCCGCCGCGCCGTCGAACTCGGGGCGGATATTATTGATATTGAGCTGGCCGCGCCGGACGTTGAAAAAATAGTTAATGAACTTAAAGGCAGGGTAGAATGTCTGGTTTCCTATCATAATTTAAAGGAGACGCCGCCGCTCGATAAACTGCGCCAGATAGTCATCAACCAGCTGGCTGTAGGCGCCGGTATCTGTAAGGTCGTTACCACCGCCCGCAGTTTCGCCGACAACCTGGCTGTTTTGCAGTTGATTACCGAATTTACGGAGACCAATATTATCTCCTTTGCCATGGGTGCCCCCGGCCAGCTGTCCCGCGTCCTCTCTCCGCTGGTGGGCGGCTACCTGACCTATGCCTCGGTAGGGGAGGGAAAAGAATCGGCTAAGGGACAAATGACGGCCAGAAACTTAAGAGACATCTACCGGATGTTGAACAGGTGAACGTATGCTGACGGATAAACAGGATGCCTTCGGGCATGAGATTTACGACTATTTTAAAAAAGGGAAACAGGGTCCTCCGATCTTGGAAATCATTGAGAGAGACGATGGATACATTGATGCTACCGGCGGGCCGATGGCTTATTTTAGTGAATATAATGACTGGCATCCTCATCAAAAAAAGGCAATGAGATTCGCTCGGGGCAAAGTGCTGGATATAGGCTGTGGTGCAGGTAGACATGCCCTTTATCTACAACAAAAGGGACTGGACGGGGTTGGTATAGATAATTCTCCTCTGGCTATCAAAGTATGTAAACAAAGAGGCTTGAAAGATGCCCGTGTGATATCTATAAATCAAATTGATGCTGAATTGGGTGTCTTTGATACGGTTCTCATGATGGGCAACAACTTCGGACTATTCGGCAGTTACGCCGGCGCCAAACGGCTTCTTAAAAAATTCTATAAAATAACATCACCTCAAGCTAGAATCATCGCCGAGACTAATGATGTTTATAAGACTGATAATCCTGACCACTTAAGTTATCATAAGTTAAACAGGAAAAGGGGTAGGATGTGTGGACAGATGAGAATTAGGGTAAGGTATAAAAAGCATACAACACCATGGCTGGATTATCTCATGGTTTCCAAAAAGGAAATGGAAAATATCCTTGATGGCACTGACTGGAAAGTAGATAAATATATTGAATCGGAAGGCCCTGTTTATATCGCAGTAATCGGTAAAAAGAAAAGTTAAATATGACAATCTCCGGCAAAACTAAAATTTGCGCCCTCATCGGCGACCCCGTGGAGCATACCATGTCGCCCGCTATGCATAATACGGCTTTTCAAAAAATGGGGCTGGACTATCTTTATGTTTCTTTCCGGGTCAAGCCGGAACATTTACCTCAAGCCGTCGCCGGTCTTAAAGCTCTGAACATTGCCGGCTTTAATGTTACCATCCCCCACAAGGTCGCGGTCATACCTTTGTTGGATAGCCTCGACCCCCTGGCGGAGAAAATCGGTGCCGTTAATACCGTGGTCAATAATAACGGCATATTAAGGGGCTATAACACCGATGCCGAGGGCTTCCTCCGTGCTTTGATGGAACACGGTATCAATCCATCGGGCAAGAATGTCATCATCCTCGGCGCCGGCGGCGCCGCCCGGGCTATCGCCTACATTCTGGCGCAAAAAGGCGCCCGCCTGACCATCCTCAATCGACAGCAGGAGCTCGACTGGGCGGAGAATATCGCGCAGTTGATACTGGATGAACTCCATAGAGAAGTGAAGGTCTTTGAACTCGGCCATATCGCCGATGTAATCCCCGGCGCTAATCTTGTGGTTAATGCCACCAGCGTAGGGATGTCCCCGGCGCATAATGCCAGCCCGGTCCCGGCCGGACTGCTGGATAAAGTCGCTGCTGTCTTCGATATCGTCTATAATCCGCTTCAAACCAGGCTCCTTAAGGAAGCCGCCGCCGCTGGTGCCAAGACTATCGGCGGTGTCGATATGCTCGTCTGGCAGGGCGCGCTGGCTTTCGAGAAGTGGACAGGTAAACCGGCCCCCATCGACCTTATGCGGCAGGAAGCTGTAATAATGCTGGAGCGTCATGAAGACTAGCATCGCCCTGATCGGTTTCATGGGCACGGGCAAGACGGTCGTGGGTCGATTGCTGGCGCAAAAGCTCCGTAAAGACTTCGTTGAACTGGATGCTGAAATCGAAAAGAAAGCCGGCAGGTCCATCCCTGAGATTTTCCGTCTTGACGGTGAGGTTCGCTTTCGCGAGCTTGAAATTGAGGTTGTTAAGGATATCTCGACCCGCAAGAATGCCGTCATCGCTTGCGGCGGCGGTATCGTTCTTAATAAAATAAATATTGACCGCTTGAAAAAGAAAAGCGTTATAATATGTCTGACGGCGTTGCCCTCGGTAATCTTGAAGCGGACGGCGCCGGATAAGAATGGTCGGCCTCTGCTTGATGTTGCCGACCGCGCCCGGGAGATTAAAAAGCTGCTTGATTTTCGCCGCCCCTTTTATACCCGCTCGGCGGATATCATCATAAATACGTCCCGGCTGGGCATCGACTCCGCAGCGGAGAAAATATTGGAGACGCTAAAGGACTATGAGAGTAACCATCGGCAGAAGTAACATTACCGGCGCGGTAATCGCCCCTTCCTCTAAGAGCATGACCATCAGGGCGCTGGTATGTGCTGCTTTAAGCCAGGGAGAAAGCGAGATTATCAACCCGCTGGTCAGCGATGATACTAATGCCGCCGTCAACGTCCTCACTAAACTGGGCACGATTATCCGCCAGGAAGGCGATGTCTGGAAAATCACCGGCGGCAGGTTCCGCGTCCATACCGGTGACCTCGACTGCGGAGAATCTGCCACCACTTTGAGGTTTATGACCGCCTTGTGCTCGTTGATTCCCGGTCGACACCGGCTGGTCGGTGGCCCCTCATTGAGCAGGCGGCCTGTTGGTACGCTCGTCGATGCGCTGGTAAAACTGGGCGTAAAAGCCTCGGCGGAGAAAACGGGTCAGCCGCCCGTCATCGTCGAGGGTGGCCCTTTCAAAGGCGGTATAACGGATATCGCGGGCAACGTCAGTTCACAGTTTATTTCCGCCTTGCTCCTGATATCTCCCTTCGCGCCCAAGGCTGTCAGTATCAAATTGACCACTCCGCTTACCTCCAAACCCTATATCCTGATGACCCTCCGGTGTCTTAAACAGTTTGGCATCGACGTAAACCGTCAGGGAAATATGTTTGTCGTCGTGCGTCAAAAGTATTGTCCCGCCTCTGTAAAAATAGAAGGAGACTGGTCGTCGGCTTCTTATTTTCTCGCCCTCGGCGCCATGTCCGAGGAGGGAGTTGTCGTCCAGAACTTGAATACCGCCAGTCTTCAGGGCGACCGCGTTATTGTAGACATGTTGCGTAATATGGGTGCTCGGATAAGAATTTCTGGGAGTAATGTCCTCATTGCGCATGGCCGGCTGAGGGCAATCAAAGCCGATCTTTCCGACTGTATTGACCTGCTGCCTACTATGGCTGTACTTGCGGCTATGGCTAGAGGCACTAGTGAACTTACCGGTATTCAGCGGGCGCGTCTTAAAGAGTCTAACCGCGTGTCTGCTGTCAGAGAAGGTCTCGTTAAACTGGGCATTACCGTCACCGAGGAAGATAATCGCATGAAAATCGTCGGTATCAATGCTTTAATAAGTGCTGATGATGAAAACGTCGACGAGACTCTGGATGAAGCGCCTACAGCAGCGCAGTTCTTCGCCGGGGCTTCTCAGGAGTCTATTGCTATCAGGAGCCATGATGACCATCGGATTGCCATGGCTTTCGCTGTCATCGCTACTGTTATAGGTGGCGTTGCTGTCAGGGACGCCGAATGCGTTACCAAGACCTATCCCGCCTTCTGGCAGGATTTTCAAAAAATCGGTGGAGAGATACAAATAGATGAACAACAGTCTGGGTAAATTATTCACCATCACCAGCTTTGGGGAGAGCCACGGCAAATGTGTCGGTGTCATCGTTGACGGCTGTCCCGCCGGTCTCCCTCTGGATGTTACTGATATCCAGCCGGCTTTAGATCGACGCCGCGCTGGCGTCGGTGCAGCTTCCACGTCACGCCGCGAAAAAGACGGGGTTGAAATCCTCTCCGGTGTTGCCGGCGGTTTTACTACCGGCGCTCCTCTATGCCTGCTCGTTAGGAATGAAGACGTTGATGACTCCGCTTACGAGAAAATCAGGTCGCTCTTGCGCCCCGGCCACGCCGATTATACAGCCCGGGTTAAGTACGGTGGCTTTAATGATTGGCGCGGCGGCGGCAGGTTCTCCGGCAGGATTACCGCTGGTTTCGTCATGGCGGGCGCTGTTGCGCGTAAAATTTTAAACACTCTCGGTATTGAAATAATCACTCACACGGTGGAAATCGGCGGCATTAAAGCTAAAACGGTTTCTTATGAAGTGATAAAGAAAAAAGCTTTAAAAGACCCCCTCGCCTGCGCCGATGCCGCCGCTTCGATAAAAATGGCGGCTTTGATAGCTTCGGTTAAAGAAAAGGGGGATACCCTCGGCGGCATTATCGAGGGCATCGCTCTCAATGTGCCGGTCGGCCTCGGTGAGCCGGTCTTCGATAATCTGGACGGCGCCCTTGCCCGCGCCTTACTCGCCATACCCGCCGTCAAAGGCGTGGAGTTCGGCTCCGGCTTCGAAGCTGCCCGTAAAAAAGGCTCGGAAAACAACGACCCCTTTTCGATAAAGGATGGTAAAATTGTTACTATGACCAATAACGCCGGCGGCATTCTCGGCGGTATCAGTAATGGCATGCCACTGGTGGTCAGGGTGGCTGTAAAACCCACCGCCTCTATTGCCCTGGAGCAATCTACGGTAGACATTAAGAAAATGAAAGAGACCCCTATTAAAGTTGAAGGCCGGCATGATGTCTGCATCGTCCCCAGGGCGGTGCCTGTCGTCGGAGCCATGATGGCGGTAACGCTTTGCGACTTTGCTATGAGGGCCGGCCTGGTCCCGAGGGTATTGAAATGAAACTGGACGACTTAAGAAAAAAGATAGACGAGATAGACGCCCGCATCGTCGAACTTATCGCCGAGCGGCAGAATATCTCTAAAGAAATCGGTAAAGGCAAGAACAAGACCAGCCGCCTTATCGAAGACCGGGAGCGTGAGTTGCGTGTCTTAAAGCATGTTCGCAGCCTCGCCCGTGATAGTAAAATCAGCCCGTCTGATATCGAGGGCATCTATCGCCAGATAATCGACGCCAGCAAGAAAGTCCAGGGCGTCGCCGTGGCCTTCCAGGGTGAGCCGGGCGCTTATACCGAGGAAGCCGCCCTCCGCTTTTTCGGCAGTTCTACCCGCGGCGTGCCCTACGATACTCTTGACGAGATTTTCGAGGCCGTGGAAAGGGGCGATGTCCCGTTCGCTCTGGTGCCGGTAGAAAACTCTCTGGAAGGCAGCATCACCCGCGCTTACGACCTCCTCCTTGATTCTCCCCTCATGGTCTGCGGCGAAACGGAGCTGCGCATCACCCATTGCCTTATAGCTATGGAGGGAGCTGGACTGGACACTATTAAATTTGTCTATTCGCACCCCCAGGCCTTGGGACAGAGCCGTAATTTCTTAAAGCAGCTCAATGCGGAAATCGTCCCCGCCTCCGATACCGCCGGCAGCGTTAAGATGATAAAAGAAGAAAAACGGCTGGACTATGCGGCTGTTGCTTCCGCCCGTGCCGCCGAGATTTACAGCATGAAAATTCTCGCCAAGGAAATCGAGGACAATCCCCACAACTTCACCCGCTTCTTTATCCTTTCTAAAGAAGATTCCCCGCCCACCGGCAATGATAAAACTTCAATTGTATTCTCCCTGAAGCATAAGGCCGGCGCCCTTTACGACTGCCTTGGGGAGTTCGCTAAAAGGAGCATTAATCTTACCAAGCTGGAAAGCCGCCCCACCCGCCACCAGCCCTGGGAATATAACTTCTATATGGATATCTCCGGCCACCGCGAGGAAAAATCCGTCACCGAAGCCCTCGAAGCCCTGGAAGAGCACTCTGTCTTCGTGAAAATCCTTGGTTCTTACCCGAAGTCGAAATAACCGCTGTTATCGCGGTCACATCTCTGGTCATCATTTGATGTTGGTATGAACAAAGAGAAAAAAACTATTGCTGTTATCGGAGGGGCGGGGAAAATGGGGCGGTGGCTGGCCGATTTCCTGAAAAACGACGGTTATCAAATCGTTATCGCCGATAAAGACACACGCGCCTTAAAAGTGACAGGCAAAAATCTTGCCGTGAACACCGCCGCATCTAATGCGGAAGCTATAAAGAATGCGGATTATATCCTGCTTTCGGTTCCTATAGAAAACCTGGAAACTGTAGTGAAAGAAATAAGCCAACAAGTACAGGACTGGCAGACCGTGATTGACATTACCTCGGTCAAAACACGACCCGTAGATATTATGCACCGCTATATCAAGAAAGGCACCGTGCTGGGCGCGCACCCTCTTTTCGGGCCGGGGGCAAAAGGCATCGCCAATAAGAATTTTGTATTGACCCCAACGCAGGAAAAGGAAGCAGAGGTAGCTCGCAGAATCGCCGGCTATCTTGAAAAACACGGCGGCCGGGTCGCTGTGATGACCCCGGAACAGCATGATGAGATGATGAGCCTCGTCCTGGGGCTGTCCCACTTCATCGCCTTGGTAGCGGCTGACACCTTATTAAGCTCGGGCGAATTGAGGCCTATGTCAGCTGGC
>MGMR01000006.1 GCA_001796495.1 Chloroflexi bacterium RBG_13_51_18 | reverse complement strand
TCTTCGCTTTCTTGGCCTGTTCGCGGATTTTTTTTACAATTTGCTGTTTTTCAATAAAATCAGTGGTGTACAGGCCGCTGTTGAACTGTTTATCTTCCAGTGCGA
The DNA here is from genome assembly GCA_001796495.1 of Chloroflexi bacterium RBG_13_51_18. Classification (GTDB taxonomy): domain Bacteria; phylum Chloroflexota; class Dehalococcoidia; order Dehalococcoidales; family RBG-16-60-22; genus RBG-13-51-18. The sequence continues at coordinate 18,221 of MGMR01000006.1, read as the reverse complement.
TGTAATGAAAAGGCAGATTTGTCATTATACCATCAATCCTTGTTTCACTCAGAGCCCTTTTCATGCGCAATATAGCTTCGTTTCTCGTTTTGCCCCAGGTCATTATCTTGCACAGCAGAGGGTCGTAATAAAATGGGACGGTATAGCCGGCATAAATACCTTCGTCTATTCTCAATCCAGGGCCATGAGGCAGGTGCAGTCCGGTAATCTCTCCGGGGGAGGGGAGGAAATTACGGGCCGCATCCTCGGCGGTGATGCGGCATTCGATAGCCCATCCCCGGCGGGTGATATCATCCTGAGTATAAGAAAGCTGCTCTCCAGCGGCAATTTTGATTTGTTCTTTAACGATATCCACATCGGTGATGAGTTCCGTAACGCAGTGCTCTACCTGCAGGCGTGTGTTCACCTCGTTGAAATAGAACTCCTGTGTTTTAGGGATATAAAAGAACTCCACTGTCATCGCATTGACGTATTTCATCGCCAGAGCGATATCCAGGGCGGCAGCGCCCATCTTCATCCGGAGATGCGGCGATAGAATAGGGCAAGGGGCTTCTTCAATCAGTTTCTGAAAACGGCGCTGTATGGAACAGTCACGTTCTCCAAGATGGATGACATTGCCGTATTTATCAGCCAATACCTGGAACTCGATATGCTTGATATTGGTAAGATATTTCTCTATGTAGAAGGAGGAAATGCCGAAAAGCTTGCGGCCCCTCCCTTCAACGGAGCGGACGGCATTACCCAGTTGTTCCTGATTATGGGCAATAGTCATGCCTATACCGCCGCCACCGCCGGAAGGTTTTATGATAACCGGATAACCGATGCTTTTAGCAACTTCCTGCACCTGCTGGAACCCCTCAAAGGTGGAATTAAGGAGAACCTGGTCATAGCCAGGCACGACAGGGATATTGAGGAGTTTCATGAGATTCCGAGCGGCATGTTTCGGCTTGACTTTGTACATGGCCTCGCTTGGTGGACCGATAAAAGTAAGACCTCGCTGCTCGCACATCTCCACGAATTCGGGATTCTCGGCGAGAAAGCCGTAGCCGGGATGGATGGCGTCGGCTTTACTTAGCCGGGCGATTTCCAGTATTTTTTCTGCGTTCAGGTAGGAATGCTCTGTTTCAGCTGGTCCGATTGTATAGGCTTCGTCCGCGAGCTTAACATGGAGAGAGTCGATATCAGCCTCGGAATATACGGCAACAGTACCAATGCCAATTTCGCGGCAGGTCCTTATTATCCTGACGGCAATTTCACCGCGGTTGGCTATTAGAATCTTCTTAAACAAGTTTGTTGCTCCTAGCGTTTCTGTCGCTTTATTCGCTTTTCTGGAACAAGGGTTTAAATAGATTATATCACTAGTATTCGAGGTTGTCCCATAGATAAATGGTAAACTGGCAAACGGGGGTGAAAGTTGATTTAAAAGCGGATGATTAAATATAAAGTGACGGGACTTGTATCCACTGAATTGATTTTTTAAGCTGTTTATGATTAAATTGTAAGGTTGAAGGGGGAACGCAGATGCAGGAATTGAAGCTAAAAGCAGCAAAAAGAGATGTCTTCGGGAAAAAGACCAGGTTTTTACGCCGCCAGGGAATAGTACCGGCGCATCTCTTCGGACATAGTTTGGAATCACTGGCGCTCCAGTGCGACGTCAACGAGTTGAAAAAGATAGTGTCCAGTGCCGGGATGACCCGTCTCATCAGTCTTAATGTTGAAGGCGAAAAGGAAGCGAAAAACGTCTTTTTGCGTGAAATTCAGCGGGATGTTATAAGCCTTCAATTACTGCATGTGGATTTTTATCAGGTTAGAAAAGGCGAAAAAATGACCATGGAGGTGCCTATCGTCCTGGTCGGTGAATCGCCTGCCATGAAAGCAAAAGGGCGTATTCTTTCTCACGGTATTAATGTTTTAAGTATCGAATGTTTGCCGGAAAAGGTGCCGCCGCAAATAGAGGTTGATATCAGCGTGTTAGCGGAACTTGACCAGTCTCTCCATGTCAAGGATATCGTCCTGGACCCGGAAATTGAAGTCCAGGATGACCCCGAACAGATGGTGGTCAAGGTTTCTGAAATCACCGTCGTGGCAGAAGAAGAGAAGCCGGTGGTTGCGGAAGAGGCAGAAGCTGAAGAAGGCGCTGAAGGCGAAGCCAGGGCTGAAGGAGCCGCGGAAAAACCGTCAGCGGAGGCTGGAGGAGAAAAGAAGGCACCGGAGAAAAAAGAATAAGCCAGCCTTATTGCATCTGCGGGTTGGTGGTTTGAGATGATTATTGATTTCCACACGCATGTATTGCCACCGCGTATAAAAAACAACCGCAGCCGATATGTGGAAAAGGACTCCACTTTCGCCCAGATTTACGCCGGCGAAAAGGTTAAAATTGCCGCCGCTGAAGATCTCATCAACAGCATGGACAGGGATGGGATCGATATTTCCGTCATCGTCAATTACAGCTGGAGTACCCACGAGTTTTGCGTGGAGACCAACGACTATATTCTGGAGTCGGTTGCCCGCTACCCCAAACGTTTAATCGGCTTTTGCGCGGTGAATTCATATATAGATGATGCAGCCTTGCGGGAAATCGAGAGGTGCGTGCGCGGGGGCGTAAAGGGGGTAGGCGAGCTTCGGCCGGACACGCAGTCCCTGGACTACAGCAGGAAAAATGCCATCAAGCCTTTCACCGACCTTTTACGAAAGCACAAGCTGATTACCCTGACTCATGCCTCGGAGCCGGTGGGTCATCTTTATCCCGGCAAAGGGGCGGCTACCCCGGAAGTATTGTATAAGTTCATCACTAACTTAAAAGGGCTGCCGGTAGTTTGCGCTCACTGGGGCGGCGGTCTGCCTTTTTATACCCTGATGCCGGAAGTCCGGGATGCATTAGAGGATGTTTACTACGATACCGCCGCTTCACCGTTTCTTTACCGACCGGAAGTATATTTACAGGTAAGCCGGATAACCGGCGCGGACAGGATTATTTTCGGCAGCGACTTCCCAGTGGTGGCGCAGGGCAGGATTGTAAATGAAATCAGGGAAGCGGGCCTGCCCGACGAAGCTGAAAACGGAATCCTTTCTTTAAACGCACGCCGTCTGCTGGGAATATAAACGGTACTATGGAGAAGATACGCTCTTTTATCGCTATAGAACTGCCAGGAGAATTAAGACAAAGCCTAGCCCGACTTCAAGATAGGTTAAAATCGGGCGGCAGTGTGCCCGTAAGATGGGTCGACTCCGGCAATATTCACCTGACGCTCAAGTTTCTCGGGGATATCGATACAGAAATAATCGGCAGAATGACATCAGCCCTGGAAAATGCCGCCAATGGTATACATCCGTTCGATATCCGGGTGAGTGGACCGGGAGTATTTCCTAACATGAAACGGGTCCAGGTAATCTGGGTCGGCCTGGCCGGGGAACTGGAAAAGCTGGCGCAACTCCAGAAAAATATCGAGGCAAATCTTGCGCCGCTGGGTTTTCCGTCAGAAGCGCGACCTTTTTCACCCCACCTTACCATTGCCCGTGTACGCGATTATGTTCGACCTGATGAAAGACAGAAGCTGGGTCAGCTAGTAGCCACCACACCTTTCGAGTCGAAATATGTTTTCAATGTAAATGCCGTTCAATTGATGAAAAGTCAGTTGACCCGGGAAGGCCCAATCTACAGCAGAATCAGTACTATCGCTCTGAAGTAATCCTGATTCAGCTTTGAGCTCCCCCACGATTATATCCCCTTTTAGCAGCATGGTTTTTGCTGACAACCAAAATTTTTACTATTTGTTTATGCGTTGACGTTTGAAATTAATGTGTTGTTTAGCACATGCCTCCTAAAATACTGGCATAAGCTCGACCAAATGCTGGGAGGTGAGAGAATGACCATTCCTAAAGAAAGTATATTACTCGTTGATGATGAAGAAGCGATACGCGGCATTCTATCCAAGGGTCTGGGGATGCGCGGCTTCGTCTGTGATGAAGCCGAAAGCGGCGACCAGGCGATGAATAAGCTGGAGAAACAGGCTTCCGACCTGGTTATCATGGATATTAACATGCCGGGAAGGGCGGGCAATGAAGTACTGCCGGAAATGACCGAGCGTTTCCCGGAGACGGCCGTCATCATGGCCAGCGGCGTGACCGACCCCAAGGTTATCGCCAAATGTATTAAGGACGGAGCGCAGGATTATCTCAACAAGCCGTTCAGGTTTGAGCAGGTCTTGTCTTGCGTAAACAGCACCCTGGATAAACGCCGTGTGGCGTTGGAAATCCGGCGCTACTTCCAGGACCTGGGCAAGAAAGTCGGCAGAAACCGTAATGAATCAAGACAGATGTTTTTCGGGGCTATCCAGACCCTGGTGAATACGCTGGAAGCCAAAGACAGCTACACCAATGGTCATTCTCACTCGGTCGTTGAAACCACCATGGTTTTAGGCGAGCAGATGAAGTTATCCACCGAAGAGATGGATGACCTGTGCTGGGCGGCCATGCTTCATGATGTCGGCAAAATCGTCGTCGACCCTAATATACTCAATAAGCCGAGTGAATTAACGACTACCGAATACCGGCATATCATGACGCACGCTATCGTCGGCCCGAACCTTGTCAAGCCCTTTGTTAACGACAGAATTGTGGAGATTATTTCGCACCACCACGACCATTTCGACGGCGGCGGGCTTGACCAGACTATCGCCGGTAAAGATATTCCCCTGGGGGCCAGGATTATTTCACTGGCTGACGCATATCATGCCATGATTTCCGACCGTCCCTACCGCAAGGCGCTTTCCAAGATAGATGCGATGGAGGAAATCCAGTGGTGCAGCGGCTCTCAATTCGACCCCATTATAGCTAATTTGCTGCTTGGTAGTATTAAGCAGCAAATACTTCAATCGCGGAATACAAAGTAGCTCAATCTCAGGTAAAGATAAGAGTTGGAATAAGGAGGTGGGTAGATTAAGCCCGCCTCCTTGATTTTTTATTAACAGGCAAACGTAAAGGATTCAGAACGTCCTGTCTATAAAAAGGATGTGGCGCCGGTCTGGGAGGTGTCATACCCTCCCGCTTTATCGACCACCGCTTTAAATTCATCGCTGACAACCGCATGCAGCAGGGGAGCCAGCAGTTCACTGCGGTAATTGGATACCGGTATAATCAGGTCATACCTTTCCCGGAACAGCGGGAGAAAATCGATTTTGCAACTCCTAGCCGCTGCCTCGATACCCAGGGCTACATCAGCTTCACCGTGGGCGATACTTAATCCAACGGCGAGGTGAGTGTCCAACTCCCGCTGATAGCCTCTGATTTCCTTGGGACTGATGCCCAGATGACGCAGCTGTATATCCAGAAGCACCCTGGTCCCGGCACCCTGCTGGCGGTTCACAAAAGTGATATCGGGTCGTTTTAAATCGGCAATCTCCTTGATATGCTTGGGATTGCCGGAGGCGAACATAAGCCCCTGGATGCGGTAGGCCAGGTGGACGATGGCGACTTCGCGGCCCGGCAACACTCTCTTTACAAAAGGATAATTGTACTCGCCCGTTTCTTCATCGAGCAGGTGAATACCGGCGAGGTGCGCCCTTTCTTCCTGGATGGCAATCAGTCCTCCCAGACTGCCGGCATGGGTAATCTGTATCTTGAGTTTCTTGTTTTCCCGCATGGCAAGGTCAACAAGAATATTTAAAGCCATGTCATGGCTGCCCACGATACGGATTGTATCCTTATCTTGAGCGATATCTACGGCTGCTTCCGGAGTGCTTGGTGTTGCCTGCCTTTCTTCACGCCACCGCGCCAGCTGAAGATAGAAATCCGCCTCGATGTCCTCCGGGCTGTAGCCCATGCTGAGCACTTTAAGGATATCATTACCGACCATTTCCGAGAGTCGGCGCCTCCGTTCCAGCAGTATATTAGGGTCGTCCGACCGGGCGGTTACTACGGTGCCGCCGCGCTTGCGGGCGACGACGACCTTCTCCTGTTCGAGAAAAAGGTAGGCTCGTAAAACGGTATTCTGGTTGATATTAAGGTATTTAGCAAGCTGCCTGACCGGCGGCAAATGGTCGCCGGGATTCAGCTTCTCCATAGCGATGAGATTTCTGACATGGTCCGCTATCTGTACGTGGAGCGGGTTTTTGGAATGCTGGTCAATCTGTAAGTCTTCAATGTTCATATGTAATAGGGCAAAATATGTTTATTATGTGCGCTGTTAATATAGCCTAATGCTGTTTTCTTGTCAACGTTGTTAGTTAGACGCTTTATTGTGTATTACACACTTAAAAACACCCGAATAATAAGCAACATCGCCATTATTGTCGAAATACATGCGGCTGTTTTAATACGATGATATAATGATCGGTTTTAGTGTAATTATCCTGTTTGATAAATCCTTTTATTTGTGTACATGTTTGCCTTCAATTGAATGTACAGGTAAACCCTTATATTAACTTGCGGAAAGTTTCATGGCACGGTTGGTATTTACTTGGTTTAATGCCACGTATGAATCAGCTAATATTTTAGTAAGTCCCATAGTCCCATAAAAAGAATAAACACATATTACATGCGCAGTTCATGTTTATGAGTTGCTTCGCTATTTTTTTATTAAATAGCAGGTGAATGCTCTCGTGGATAAAAAGGAGGTCAAAAAGTGGCAGGAAAACTGGGTAAGATATTAAATTTCAAGGAATTGCTGAAACTCAATTTGCAGGCGAAGATACTCTTACCGGGAATAGTTATCATTGTATCTTTCATCGCGATAATACTAGGCTACATGTTGCCCGGCGTGCAGGATTCCCTGATGGCAGAAAAAGAGGCCAAAACCAAGGAAGCCGCGCAATTTGCCTGGAATATCATGGACAGCTGTTATCAGATGCAGAGGCTGAGTGAACTGAGTGAACAGGAGGCTCAAGCCCTGGCGATTAAGCTGATAAGGGGACTGAGATACGGGCCGGCCAATACAGATTACTTCTGGATTAATGACTTCCGTCCGGTTATGATTGTAGACCCTTACAGACTTGCCCTTCAGGGTACAAACCTCAGCGATATTAAAGACGAAAGTGGCAGAGCGATATTCCTGGAAGTAGTAAATATAGCTGAACAGCAGGATGAAGGCTTCATTAAATATATGTGGCAATATGGAGCCGAGTACGGCAGGATAGAGGAAAAAACCAGCTATGTAAAAGCCTTCGAGCCGTGGGGATGGATAGTTGGCACCGGCATCTATACAGTAGATGTCCAGCAGGTTATCGATGCCAAGAGGAACCAGTATCTGCTTATAGCCGCTATCCTGACCGTGGTAGCTTCTATATTTTTCCTGCTTCTTACGCGTTCGATTTCAAAGAATATAAAGAGGGTAGCTAAGGTTGCCAATAAACTCGCCCTGGGTGACACAAAGCAGAGAGTAAAAGTAAATTCCAGTGATGAAACAGGTGAGATGGCAACAGCATTAACTCATGTAATTGATTATCTCTGGGAGATGTCGCAGGCTGCGGAAAAGATAGCATCCGGCGATTTGTCCGTAGAGGTTAAGCCGAAGTCGGAGAACGATACTCTCGGCAAGAGTTTTGAAAAGATGGTAGTAAACCTTAAAACGATGATAGAAGACGTCCGCCAAAAGGTTGAATACCTAAACCAGATTCCTACCACAATCATGGCTGTAGACCCTGAATATAATGTTCTCTTCATCAACCGTGCGGGCACTCGCGCTACGGGTAAAAAAATAGAAGACTGCATCGGGAAGAAGTGCTATAGTCTGTTCAACGCGGGGGACTGCAATACGGAAAATTGCGGTGTCGCCAAGGCATACCAGGCGAATAAAGTCGTCACCAGGGAAACTACAGTCAAATTATCCTCCGGCGAACTTCCTATCAGGTATACCTGTGCTCCCATCAGAGATGCCGATGGTAATATAGTCGGCGCTACCGAATATGTTCTGGATATCAGCAGGGAAAAGACGGCTATAGCCAGAATGACTGAAATATCGGAGAACCTGACGAAGGCAAGTGAAGAACTCAGCGCAGCTTCCGAGCAGTCCGGATCGGCGACAGAACAGATAGCCAGTGTCAGCCAGCAGGTAGCCAGAGGAGCCGAGGAACAGACCAAAGGAATAAATGAAGTAAACCGGGCTATCGATGACCTTGAGAAAGCGATAGAAATGGTCGACCACGGCAGCAAAGAACAGGCAAAAGCCGTGGAACAAACCGCCGGTATAGTCCAGCAGGTTTCCAGCGCGGCAGAACAAACAGCAGCCAGCGCCCAGGAAGCGGCTAATGTCGCCGGCCAGGCTGCCGAGGTCGCCAAGCAGGGCACCGAGACTGTAGAAAAAACCATCGCCGGCATCAGAAAGATTAATGACAGCATGCAGGATGTCGCCAAGAAGGTAGCGGAACTGGGCAAACATTCCGAGGAAATCGGCGGCATGATTGCCGTTATCGATGATATTGCCGCACAAACCAACCTACTGGCCTTGAATGCTGCTATCGAGGCTGCCAGGGCCGGTGACCAGGGGCGCGGCTTTGCAGTAGTCGCGGATGAGGTTAAAAAGCTGGCCGAAAGGACGGCTAAAGAGACCAAGGAAATTTCCGCTCTCGTCAAGACTGTCCAGAAAGGCGTTAGTGAATCAATAAAGGCATCAATGGAAGGCGCCAAGCAGGCTGATGAAGGTTCTGTTCTGGCTAACGAAGCTGGCACTGCCCTCGACCAGATACTGGATTCTATCAACGGCATGACCTCCCAGATAGAGCAAATATCCGCGGCTGCTGAAGAAATGAGCGCTTCTGCCAGCGAAATGGTGAAGGTAGTTGAAGATGTAAGCAGCCTTGCCGACCAGAATATGGCAGCGACCAAACAGATGGCCGACAGCAGAGACAAGGTAAGAGAGTCTGCCAATACCGTGGCTGCCACGACCGAGGAAAACAGCGCGGCTACGGAGGAGATGTCAGCATCGGCGCAGCAGATGAGCGCTCAAGTGCAGCAGGTAGTTACCGCGGCGCAGTCTTTATCGAAAATGGCTAACGATCTGAAAGAAGCTATTCACTTATTTGAATTACGTGATAAGGGAAGTGTTTTAAAAAGCGGCGAAAGCAGTGGTGAAGAAAAAGGCAGTGGTAATGGGAAAAAGACCAGGACCAATATCAAGAATACCGTTGAAATGTAAAATGCTACAGCGGAGCTGGGGCAGATGCCCCGGCTTCGCTTTGCTGCTCGATGATTCCTGTACATGGAATTACGTCCCAGCTTAGGAGGTAACATCTATGGTCAAAGATAAGATGATAAATGAGAAGCAACTGGTATTGTTCGAACTCGGCACGGAAACCTATGGCCTGGATATAGCATCCGTCTATGAAATAATCCGCATGCAACCGATAACAAAAGTCCCCAAGGCGCCCTTCTATGTTGAGGGGGTGATAAATTTAAGAGGCAGGGTAATTCCCGTAATCGATATCGGCAGAAGATTCGGATTTGAAAAGACTGAAGAAGTTAAGAACAACCGTATCGTGGTAATTAATATTAAGGATACAACGCTGGGAATTATCGTTGATTCGGTGACCGAGGTAATTCGCGTACCTGTAGAATCAATAGACCCTGTTTCAGATATTATCACTTCCGGCAACTCTGATTACATATTGGGAATCGCCAAGCTGCCGGAAAAGATGGTTATTCTGCTTGCTCTGGATAAATTGCTTGCTAAAGATGCGGAACTGGCAGGCATAGCCTCTCAAGATAATGATGGCAAGCCGGAACTGGCAGGAATTAAATAGCCCTTATTGAAAATTAAAGCCATGCAGAATAAACCTGAATTCTACTAAAGATTCAAGGAAGACATTTATTAAATATTAAAGCGTACAGTAATAATATCATGAAAGGAGAACCAGCGTGGATCTGGCCGCCGGCATAACCCCGGAAGACCTGGACCTATTTTTTCAAGAGGCAGACGAGCAACTGCAGCTACTTGACGAGGACATTATCAGGCTGGAGAAAGAAGCAAACAACCCGGAATTGATGCAGGAAATATTCCGGGCCGCCCATACATTAAAGGGCTCTTCAGCAATGGTGGGTTATCAGCGCCTGTCTGACCTGGCCCATGCAATGGAAAATGTCCTCGATCATGTACGTAAAAACGCACTGGCAGTTAGCCCGTCCGTCATCGACGCATTGCTGCACGGTCTTGATATTATGAGGTCGCTGCGTCAGGAGATGGTTTCCCCAGATGCCAAGCCTATGGACATCGCCGATGCCGTGGCAGAACTATCTGCGTTCGTTAAGAGTAAAAGCGAGCCATCGAAACAAAGCGTCGAGCAGCCCAGCGCTCTAATACTCGATGCCGAAGCGAAGGCCAAATTAGAAAACGCCGGCAAAGAAGGAAAACAGGCGTATTTTATCAAAATTACATTAGATAAGCAGTGCACATGGGCGGCCGTCAGGAGTTTTCAGATTATCAACGGTCTTTCCTCTATTGCCGATATTATTGCATCTTTGCCGTCTCCGCAGGAGATAGAAGAAGGGAAGTCTTCCAATTTATTAGAGATAGTGATTGCCTGCAGTTTAGGCGAAGAGGATATCAGGAAGATTTTAGCCGAGGTTTCCGAAGTTGAAAATATTGAAATCAGCGTTTTCAAGAGCGAAAAGCCTGCAGAGCTAGCGAAAGCAGCAGTATCGGATTCACCCGCTCCCGGCAGGGAAGATAATAAACTGAGCCACACTGTCAGGATTGATGTGAATCGCTTAGATACTCTGATGGAACAGGTAGGTGAACTGGTTATCAACCGCAATCAAATAAGCCAGCTGGGTAAAATGCTGGCGGAGAAATACCATGACGATGAAATAATTATTACTTTTACCGATAGCGTATCTCAAATAGCCAAGATAGTCAGTACGCTCCAGCAGGATGTGATGTCCATACGATTGCTGCCCGTTGAAATAGTGTTCAATACTTTGCCCCGCCTGGTGAGAGATATCGCCCGTAAAGAAAATAAAAAGGTTGAATTTATTATTGAAGGACAGGAGACCGAGGTCGACCGCAGTGTGATTGAACACATTAAGGACCCCCTCATCCATATGCTGCGGAATTCCGTTGACCACGGCATAGAAACTCCGGAGGAACGTGTTTCTTCCGGCAAACCGGAAACAGGTACGATACGTCTTTCTGCCGTCCATGAACAGGATAATATAGTGATTACTTTAGAGGATGATGGAAAGGGGATTGACCCGGAGGCGATAAGGAAAGCGGCTATTAAAAAGAATATAGATTCAGCTGAAACTATCTCAAAATTAACGGATTCTGAAGCTGTTAATCTTGTTTTTGGTTCCGGTTTCTCTATGGCAAAAGAAGTCACCGAGGTATCGGGCAGGGGAGTGGGACTGGACGTGGTAAAGACCAATATAGAAGTTTTAGGAGGGGCAGTAAGTGTGGAATCGGTCCCCGGCAAGGGCACTAAGTTCACCTTAACGCTGCCATTGACCCTGGCGATTATACCGGCGCTGCTCATTAAAACCGGCGGGACTATTTGCGCGGTGCCCCTATCGTGTATAGTAGAGGCTGATAAGCTGGAGGCCAAGGATATCCAGACCGTAAGAGGCAGGGAGGTATCGCTTTTCCGAGATAATGTACTCCCACTTTTGCGGCTCGATGAAGTGTTCGGCTGGAAGGCTGTAGAAAACAGAAATACGGAAAACCTCCATGTTGTCGTGGTCAGGTTTTCCGGCACGCAGGTAGGTCTTGTTGTCGATGAGCTGCTGGAGCAGCAGGAGCTTGTCGTAAAGAGTCTCGACCATTTTGTTGGCGCCAGCAACGGCATAACCGGCGCCAGCATCTTAGGCGACGGCAGGGTAGTACTAATTCTGGATGTAGCTTCGCTTATCAGGAGTACTATCAGTGAACGTCAAAACGGCAATAATAAGAAAACAAAAGTGGTGTCATCCAAAATAGGCATTAAATATTAAGGAGAACGGGAAATGGACCTGAAAAAAGAGATTAAGGAAATAGACTTTGCCGATATAAATATGGCACAAATATTCGGCGAAGGCGTGAATAACGCTATTGAAGGGCTTTCCCAGATGGCCGGGCGGGAAGTGAAGGTTGTCCGGATGGACATCAAACAAGTCCATGTCAAAGACATTCCGGATTTATTCGGCGGACCTGAAGCTTTGATAATTGCCATATATCTGGAGATATTCGGCAAGGCCAATGCCAATGGACACATGATTGTGGTCTATAAGCCGGAGGTAGCCTTCGGTCTCGTGGATTTATTACTGGACCAGCCTAACGGCACTACAAAAGAACTAACCGATATGGAAACCTCTACCCTGGGCGAAGTAGGTAATATAATGGGCTCCTTTTTCCTGAATTACCTTTCAGATATCACGGGGCAAAGACTCAAACCATCCCCTCCGGCTGTAATGATGGATATGGCCGGCGCGGTACTGGACGCAACCCTGGCCAATATCCTTGCCTATTGCGATGAAACTTTTGTCGTGGATACAGTGTTCGGCACGAATGACCGGCAGGTTTCGGGCACTTTCCTGATAATCCCGGACCCTAGTCTGGAGGCTGGTTAATGGCAGTTGTTTTTAAGGAACCGGCAGCGTCGGAACGCGAGCTTTACGTTGTAGGTATGGGTGAACTCGTTGTAACGGATTCTCCCGATGCCGTATTATCCTGTATCGGTCTTGGTTCCTGTATTGCCGTGTGCGCGTATGACAGTCAGGAGAAAATCGGCGGTATGGCGCACATCGTGTTGCCGCATAATACCGGCTTGAACGGGGTTAACCCTGCCAAGTTTGCAGATACGGCGGTGCCGCTACTAATTAATGAGATGATTAAGAAAGGTGGTATCAGGAGCCGATTAATCGTTAAAATAGCCGGCGGCGCTCAAATGACGCTGGCTCCAGGGCTAAGAGATACTTTCAAAACCGGCGAAAGGAATATAGCCCAGGTGCTGCTAGTGTTGCAGAGAGAAAGAATTAAACCGGCGGCGGCGGATACCGGCGGGAATATCGGGAGAACGGTCAGGATGTATGTAAAGACCGGGCATGTTACGGTTAAAACCGCGTATGGCACCGCAAAGGAACTTTAAAATGAAAGATAAATTGTTATCAAACTTGAGTATTGGTGGAAAGGAGATGACATGGCTACGGTAATGATTGTAGATGACGCAATGTTTATGCGTAAAAAATGCGCACAGGTTTTATCCCAGAACGGTTATGCGGTCGTCGAAGCGTCAAGCGGGGCGGAAGCATTGACCGCGTATCAGCAGGAGAAACCGGACTGTGTATTGCTGGACATCACCATGCCGGATATGGACGGGATTGAGGCGTTGAAAGAACTGCTGAAAGTTGACCCCGGTGCCAAGGTATCGATGTGCAGCGCTATGGGACAACAGGGCATGGTTATCGAGGCTTTAAAGCTCGGGGCCAAGGATTTCGTCGTCAAACCGTTCGATGTTACCAGGGTGATTGGGGCCGTTAAAAAGATGATTGGCTAGTATCCCGGGATAATTAGAATTGATATTTCAGGGAGAGAAGCGCGTGCAAAGAAAAATACGGGTGCTTGTAGTAGATGACTCCGGGTATGTTATTACCTCTGTTTCAAAAAAACTAAATACCGACCCGGAGATTGAAGTTATCGGCTCGGCGCGTAACGGTGTTGAGGCTGTAGAGAAGGTTAAGAGTCTCAAGCCCGACGTGGTGACCATGGACGTTGTCATGCCTGAGATGGACGGCATCGCTGCTTTAAAAATCATCATGGAGGAATGCCCGACTCCGGTAGTAATGCTCAGCGCATTGACCAGTGAAAACGCAGAGACGACAATAAAAGCTTTAGAACTCGGCGCGGTTGATTTCTTTCTAAAACCTTCTGCCATCAATCCCGTTACCGATGGTATACTGGCCGGTAAAATAAAGACGGCTGCCAAATGCAAGCTGCTGAAAAACGGGCAGTTTGCGCAAGATACAAATTTAATTAAAGATAAATTGGTCACTGAAGGCTCTAACTCCTTTAAAAAGCTGGTGGTTATAGGCGCTTCCACCGGCGGCCCGAGGGCATTAATGCAGTTAATTCCCGCAATTCCGGCAGATATTCCGGCGGCGGTTTTACTAGTGCAGCATCTACCTCCGATATTCACTAAATCGCTGGCGGAAAGGCTGAACCAGGTATCTCAAATACAAGTGGAAGAGGCAGGAATGGGAAGCACGGCGGGCAGGGGCAGGGTTTTGGTAGCCCCCGGCGACTTTCATATGTTAATAGGGGATGGCGGTAAATTATCCTTTAGCCAGGGGCCGCATATTCTGGGAGTCAGACCTGCCGTGGATGCAACTATGAAATCAGCGGCTGCCAGTTACGGTGCGTCCGTCATTGGAGTCGTTCTTACCGGAATGGGTATCGACGGTACGGAAGGAGCTTATTCTATTAAAACTGCCGGAGGTACGATACTGGCGCAGGATGAGGCTACCAGCGCGGTATACGGCATGCCGATGAGCGTAGCGAAAGCCGGCTATGCCGACCGGGTGTTACCTTTACATAAAATCGCAGATGGTATTATTGAGGCTTGTGCTGGCCAGGAGAATATTGGATGAATCCAGAAGAATTCGCATATTTAAAAAAGAAAATACGCCAGTTAACTAATTTTGACCTTGATAACTACGGTCATAATCAGATGATTCGCCGTTTGGACGGCTATATAGCGAGATACAAGGTACACAATGTCGTCCAATTCTGCAAGATACTTCAAAATGATGAAAATGAACTGGAAAAGCTGCAAAAATTCCTGACCATCAACGTATCGGAGTTTTTCCGCGACCTTACCCAATTTAAAATATTACAGGAAGAAATATTGCCGAAACTCTTACGTGACAATCTCAAATTAAACGTCTGGAGCGCCGGCTGTTCTAATGGAGCTGAAGCGTATTCCGTGGCTATTCTTCTGGATAGACTTTCTCCTTACCGGGAGCACCGGATACTGGCCACTGATATCGATAAGAAAATTATAAGCCATGCAGCTGCGGGTGGTCCGTATAAGGCCGCCGAATTAAGAAATTTCCCTAAAAAACTTGAAGAGAAGTATTTTAAAAACGAAAACGGAGATTTCAGGGTGGTTGACCGGATTCGTAAAAAAATTGCCTTCAGGCTTCACGACCTTACACAGGACCCATATGAAGATTGTTTCGACCTGATTATATGCCGCAACGTGGTTATTTATTTCAACGGTCAAACCAAAAAGATATTAAGGAAGAAATTCCTGGATGCTTTAAAGGTAAATGGAGTACTCTTTATCGGCGCAACCGAGACGATGCTGGATATGAAGGACAATGGATTCCAGCGCCTGTCAGCGTGTTTTTATAAGAAGAAGGCGGGTGTGCCCGAAAAATACCAAGAGACAGTCCTCTCCGGCAGAGGTGTAATATGAGGCGTATTACTCTAAAATATGCCAGACCGGGCATGGTCCTGGAACAGCCTGTTTATGACAGCTTTGGCAACACGCTGGTGGAAAAAGGCAAAGAACTAGACCACGGCCTAATCACGAGTATGAAAGACAAGGACGTTACGGAAATTTTTATCCGCGACTGGCGTACCGTGGATGTCCTAGCTGCTCCTCTTTTCACTCCTCAAACAGAGGGTGTACTGGCCAAGTCCTTTAGACAGCTGTTGCTTGATAATGAGGGGAGACAAAGGATATCTGTAGTCAATCTCAATCAGCTGCATATAGCTATGATAGCCATGGTCAGAGAAATGAACCTCAACATGATTGGCGATATCAACGTATCATGCAGTATAGCGCCAAAGGATTATTTGTGCCTTCAGCCCGTTAAAACCGCCGGGCTTGTTCTGGCGCTGGGTCACGGAATGAGACTGTCTACCGATGATTTGGTGGGTCTTGGTATGGCTGCCGTGCTTAAAGACATCGGCTTGCCGAGAGATATTATTTTAAATGTGGATTGGATGGCTGAAGGCGGTTCGCCGCGTATGCTGGAGCATCCAGCCATCGGTTTTAAGCTGCTTAATATGCACAAGATGACTTCCGGAGAAGCAGCCAAAGGAGTGCAGCAGCATCATGAATTCTGGAACGGCGCCGGTTATCCGCAGAAGTTACAGGGCAAAGACATATCGATTTTCGCGCGCATCATTGCCGTAGCTGATACCTTTGTAGATTTATTGACGGACAGACCGGGAAGAAGTAAATACCTGCCACATCAGGCAATCGAGTATATAATGGCCGGCGGCAATGACCAGTTCGACCCGGAAATCGTTGAATTGCTGGTCAGGCGGATTCCTTCATATTCCGCCGGACTATCGGTAAAATTGAATACCGGCGATACTGGCATAGTTGTGAACCCTAAACTGGGTTTTATTGCGAGACCTATTATTCGTATTTTTCATCGTCCAGCCCAGGGTATATTGAAAAATCCTTTTGATATTGACCTTTGTAAACCGGAGTTTCAGCGTCTATTGATAACGGAAGTATTGGAGTATGATTAATGGCGCATGATGAAAGAATGCTTTCGCAGGATGAAATAGATTCCCTGCTGAAAAAAATTATGCCGCCGACGGATAAAACGGCTGCCAAGGTTGAGCCGGCATCTGCCAAACCTGTTGAGTCGACGGCTAAACCTGAAGAAAAGCCCGCCGATGCTATGCCGGGGGCTTCGTTTAAAACGACCGTTTCGCCTTTGTCTAAAGAGACAGAGTCACCTTCTCAAGTGGAATCGATTAAGTTTAACGAATACAAGCCTAAAAAGGCTGATACAAATCCATCGGTGAGACCTGTTGAGGTTGTGAAGCGGGAACAACCTGCCGGTGAGAATGCCGGCCTGCAAAAAACCGTTGACGACCTGTCCAGACAGGTAGAAAAGCTCAACGCCGCCATGCAGATAATCGCCCAGCTGGAAGAAAAAGTCAGGCAGCTGGAGTCGATAATAAAAATTATGCCGGATTCGAACAGGACCCTTAGAAGCAGAATCGACCAGATTTCCGCAGCTCTGTCAACGCTCCAGCAAAAACAGCCCGACCAGACCTTCCTGGAGGGATTCACGTGCAGCCACTGCCGGGCCGAGGGGCTGGTAGCCCTCTACGTTAAATGTACCAGCTGCGGCAAGGAAAACTGGATGGGCTGGTGGCCTGATAAAAACGGCCGTTAAAACTGGTTATTACTACTAATAAAACAGGCTGCTATTTTTCTGCCTGCTCCAGTTCTTCATGCTTGTTGGGCGTAAGGTCTATCCTGTAAAAATCGCTTCCCTCGCCGGGCAGTATCATCATGAAATCCGCAGTATAGTCTATCGCAACATCCGCCTGCTCTATTATAAAATCAAGCACGTGCCCGCCGGCTTTTTTATCCGCGGTCAGAAAATGCAAGTGATACCCTGGCACGTTAACACCGGCGACATAGGGAGGCGAACGGAATCCTACCAGTGTGCCGGCAACATTTTCAAATTCAAAGACGGGCTGGTTTTTGGTAACTTCAACCAGCGGCGGGTAGGGCTTTTCTTGCGCCGGGACGCTGCGCGTCTTCATGTAGCTGAAAGTCCCTTCGATTTTAATCGCATAAAATTCATTTTCGCTCGGAAGAATGCTATCAAGGTACTCCTGCAGTTGCGTGAAATCCAGGCCCTGGGGCAGATTGCCTGAATAGTCGGCATCAAAAAACGTCATCGATGCAAACGGCGTCTCCATTTCATCGGCGACCACATAGGCTATGCCGTCGGCTTTGATTTGATAAAAAACGCTATCGAATGCCAGCATTTCTCCGTCGAGAGCCTTGAAAGTGCCGATGCCGAAATCGCCGTAGCCTTTCAGGACCCCGTAGGTGACTACGCCGTCATAAACGCCGTTGAGAATAGCATCGATGGTGGATATTTGCGTTAGAGTTTCTCTTCCGGCGATGGGATTATCGGCGTATTGTACTGTGGTGTTTGTGGTGCATGCCGTCAGGAAACCGAAGCAGATAAATATGAATACCAAAGCAAGGCTGATTACCCGGCGTAAGGCGGTGACAATTCCATGTTTAACAGGAGTTCTTTTATTAGTATTTAAAATCATCAAATTTCCGTATATGTGATACCTGAATTTTCCCATTACCGGGCAATATATTATCCAGTGTAATACAAATTTGATTTCATTGTCCACGTGATTGACCTGCTCCGCCATTCCATAGCATAATGCTAGCGAGAGGTGAATATGAAACTTAAGAGAATCTCATTATTTTTGGTGATTGCTTTAATCCTGGTATCAATTTTGGGGTGTGCTGCTCCCG
>MGMR01000005.1:13254-27502 GCA_001796495.1 Chloroflexi bacterium RBG_13_51_18 | reverse complement strand
GCGTGGATGTGCAGTACCGGCTTGCCCTCTTTATTAGGCGCGATGATGCCCACTCCCTCCACCTCGTGCGCCCCCTCGACTGGCAGCAATACCGGCTCCGGCGGCATTTTGTCCGACTCTTTAGGACCGACGACTACTCGTCCCCCGCCTATCCCCCCGATTAATATCACATGAGCGACCTTAATGCCCTTCTCCGCCGCGAATCTCTCGATGCACTCCGGCACCATGTCCCCGTCCTCCAGCCGCAAGACAAAGACCCTCCCGATTTTCCCCTCGCTAGCCTTCATCTAGCCTCCTTTACATACCCGTTATCAGCCCTATTCTAATCGCCATCGGCAATTCCTGCAAGAGGGCTTGCCCTGAGCTTGTCGAAGGGCAGGGCGAAATACGACAAAATCCTGTTTACAATACCATCCGCCGACTTTATACTATAGCTGAACGCTGAAAATTAATCACTTCTTACCATGGCTTAAAAAACGAATCAGCTGTGAAAAATTATGGAAATGAAGCTAACCGACCGAAAAATAATTAATCGATTTAGAAAAACGAAAAACCGGAAAATGACACTGATTTAACATAAAACGAGAAACGAAAATTGAACCTGATTACACTCGAGCCGAACTGAAAAAAAACTATCTTTTATAAAACGAATCCCTGAAAATCCTGTCCCTTCACTTGCTCCCCAGGTACTGCAGCGCCAGCTTTACCTTCTCCTCCAGCTTCATCTTCGCGTCGTCCGGTAGGTTCGCTACCGCCCTCACCGCCTCTGCGGGTGAATACCCCAGCGATGTCAGCGCCGCCAGCACGTCTGTATTCTCCCTCGTCTCCTCTGTAGGCGTGATGGCCAGCCCCGCGCCTATCTTATCCTTGAGTTCCAGTATGATTCTGCTGGCTACCTTCTTCCCGATTCCCGGTATCATGTCCAGCATGTCCGTGCTGCCTGTCGCGATAGCCATCCGTATCTGGTCGGGCGTTAGCGCGGAAAGCATCGCCATCGATAGCTTCGGACCCAGTCCCGTTACCCCCAGCAGCACCTCGAAGAGCCACAGCTCATCGTCGGTAGGGAAGCCGTACAGCGTGATGTTGTCCTCGCGCACGTGCATATGGGTATAGACCTTTACCTCATCGCCCTGCCTGCCTATATTCACCAGCGACGTCGTAGGCATGTAAACCCGGAAGCCCACCCCTCCCACGTTGATAATCGCCGCGTCGCTGTTGATGGACTCTACCTTGCCATATAGGCTGGCTATCATTATCGCTCTCCTTGACGTGTTATCAAGTCGTTCAGATGTATCTCTTGAGCATGGCAGATGGCCACTGCCAGGGCATCGGCGGCATCGTTGGGTTCGGGTATTTCCGCCAGCCCCAGCTGGAGTCGCACCATCTCCTGGATTTGTTCCTTGCTGCTGGCGCCGTAGTTGGACACCCTCTGCTTTACCTGCGCCGGTGTGTATTCGTAAGTCGGAATGCCTGTTTCCGCCGCGGCGAGGATGGCGATAGCCTGCGCTCGGCCGATAGCCAGCGCTGTTCTCACGTTCTTGGCGACGAATGGCTGTTCTACGGCTACGGCATCGGGCTTGTGACGCTGGATTACCTTGAGGAGTTCATGATAAAGGATTTTTAGCCTTTCGCCTATTTGGGATTTGTCTGATACCTTTATCGCCCCGAAATCGACCATGGCAAGTTCGCTGTCCTCGCTCTCAATCACACCGTAGCCCATCACTATTGTGCCCGGGTCGATTCCTAAAATCTTCATCTCATGTTCTTTTGTCTATGATGCCTGGATGGCTTCAATCACCGAATCGGGGATATCGGCGTTGCTGTAGACGTTCTGCACGTCGTCTATTTCTTCCAGCTTCTCCAGTAGCTTGAGCGCCTGCGTGGCGGCCTTCTCATCGAGCTTGACCAGCGTTTTCGGTACCATCTGCAGTTCGCTGGCTTCGATTTTTACCTGTTTTTGTTCCAGTGTAGCCCTGACCTTTTCGAGGGCATCCGGCTTGGTTATGACTTCTACTACCCCGCCTTCTACCTGGACGTCTTCTGCTCCGGCGTCGATAGCGGAAAGCGCCAATTCATCCGCATCTACGTTTTCCGCGTTGATATTAATCACTCCCCTCGACTCGAAAATCCAGGAGACGCAGCCGCTTTCTCCCATGCTGCCGCCGTGTCGGGTAAAGGTGCTCCGCACTTCTTGGACGGTGCGGTTGCGGTTATCTGTTAGAGCGCTTACCAGTATCGCTGTACCGCTTGGCCCGTAGCCTTCGAGCGTCATTTCGATCAGACTTCCGCCCGCAAGGTCGCCTGTGCCTTTCTTAATTGCCCTGTCGATGTTGTCCATGGGCATATTGCTGTCGCGGGCTTTCTGGACGGCCAGCCGCAGGCGGAAATTGGTATCAGGGTCGCCGCCGCCATCTTTCGCCGCGATGATGATTTCTCTTGTGAGTTTGGTGAAAAGGTTGCCCCTTTTAACGTCGTCGGCGCCCTTCTGGTGCTTTATCTTAGACCATTTAGAATGTCCTGACATCGTCGTAACCCTCCTTGACCTCTAATCCCCCTAGATGATAATTCTAACACAAATTGACAAGGGGTCAAAGAGGAGATAATGAGGTCTAAGGTTACTTGGAAGCGCTGTTGGATATTAGTTCGTACCGTGAAAGTCAGCCTAATTTGTTCTTCAAAGCCTCTCTTAATTCATCGATTTGTATTTGGAAAGACTTTGAACTGATACTCTCGGTGGACATTATTATCGCATCCTCTCTGTTGTCCAGGTAATAGCCGCGTCTTATGCCCATTTGTGTGAAACCGTATTTATTATATAGGTTCTGTGCAACAAGATTTGAGGCGCGGACCTCTAGCGTTATGAAACTGGCTTTATGCTCTGCGGCAAGGTCGATAGTTGCTAAAACCAGCAGTTCCCCGATTCCTTTGCCATGGTATTGGAGCCGTACCGCAATATTCGTCAAATGAGCTTCATCGGCTATCATCCAGATGCCTGAAAAACCGACTATATACTGGCGGGGAACAGGTGGCAGGGGTGTTTTTTCAGGCGTTTTGTTCTTTATCCATGGGATGATTGTAGAAATAATACTGGGTTTCTTATTCGGAGGCACTGTCGCTGGGGGTTCTATCGTCTTTGTTTCATCGCAGACAACGATATAATGGGCTGTTTTGTTCTGCAGTTCCTGCTTGTAGTTAGCCGGCGGCCATTGTGAAGGAAAAGCCTCCCGGTCGATTTCTGTTACCTGTTCCAGGTCCTCTTTATCCATGCGGCGTATGGAGAAATTCAAACTTAAACTCCTGAAGACATTCATCGATGATTTGTTTATCGTGCAATTTTAACATATTTTACATAGGCTGAAAATAGCCATGGAAGTCATTCTCTGTGGATGATTGCCGCCTGTTGCCAATAATCTGATGCTGTGTCTATAATCAAAGTATGGAGATACTTAATCGGCACAGATGGCAGGTAACCACTGCCCAGGCGAAAGAAATCCAGTTAAAACTGGCACCGGAAGTATCCCGTGTCTGTAATATTACCACCCCGCGTTTTGTTGCCGGCGTCGATATTTCGGTCAATAGATGGACCAAAACCGGCACCGGCGCAGTGGTCGTTTTAAGCTACCCCACCCTGGAAATCGTGGAGATAAAAACGGTAACCGACCGCATAGGCTTTCCCTATGTGCCCGGCTTATTATCGTTCCGGGAAGCCCCTTTACTGCTGACGGCTTTTAAAAATATTACGCTTGTACCTGACCTTGTTCTCGTGGATGGACAGGGGATTGCCCACCCGCAGCGGATGGGGATAGCCTCTCACCTTGGACTCTGGCTGGGTATACAGACTATCGGCTGTGCCAAGTCGCGTTTGTGCGGTGAACATGACTCGCCTGGAAATGAAGCCGGCAGTTACGCTCAACTGCAAGACAATGGCGAGGTTATCGGCGCCGTATTGCGCACTAAGTCAGGCGTCAAGCCGCTTTATGTGTCTATCGGCCACATGATTGATTTACCTTTAGCCGTACACTATATCATGGCCTGCTGCCGTGGCTACCGCTTACCTGAACCCACACGGCTGGCGCATCTGGCGGCCGGCGGTAATCTTAAATTGAAAAATAACACCATTTTGGTTGAGTCAAAATAAAACAAAAAGAGGAAATATGCCGGAGTCAATAGAAAAACTTAAGGACTTACAGAATCGGGTCGCTATGGCCGTGGAGCATCTTTGACGTCGCTAATAAAGAAAAAGAAATCGTCAAACTGGAAGAGCAGTCGTCCCAGCCTGATTTCTGGCTGGACCAGCCCAATGCACAGAGTGTTATGCGCCGGTTGACGGAAAAAAAGAAGACAGTCCAGCGTTGGCGGGGACTGGAGAAAAAGCTGGCTGATATAAATGAATTAAGAACAATATCGAGAGAAGACAAAGCTCTCCTCAATGAACTGGACCAGGAGTTAGACGACCTTGCCTTACAGGTCGATGAGTACGAATTTCAAATAGCTTTCAGCGGCGAGTATGATGCCCGCAACGCGATTATGACGATACATGCGGGAGCTGGCGGTACTGAATCGCAGGACTGGGCGGAGATGCTAATGCGGATGTACCTGCGCTGGGCGGAGAAACGTGGTTTCGAGACTGAAATACTGGATACCTCGCCGGGTGATGAAGCAGGTGTTAAAAGAGTGGTTATTGCTTTTAATGGAGAATACGCGGCTGGATATTTGAAATCCGAGCACGGCGTGCACCGCCTGGTTCGTCTTTCCCCCTTTGACGCAGACCATGCCCGGCATACCTCGTTTGCCCTTGTAGAAGTGATGCCGGAAGCTGAAAGCGATGTAGAAGTTAATATCAAACCTGACGATATCAAGGTAGAGACATTCCGCTCCAGCGGGCCCGGCGGCCAGCATATGCAGAAAACCAGTAGCGCCGTCAGAATAACTCACCTCCCAAGTGGCATTGTTGTTTCCTGCCAGAGCGAACGTTCCCAGCATATGAACAAGGATTTTGCCTTTAAGATACTAAGGGCTCGCTTGCTGGAGCTTGAGATTGTAAAAAGAGAACAGGAAAGGGCTAAAATTAAAGGAAAGCGGATAGACGCTGGCTGGGGCAGTCAAATCAGGAGCTATGTTTTGCATCCCTATCGTATGGTCAAGGACCACCGGACAGACTATGAGACGAGTAATACCGAAGCCGTATTGGATGGTGGCTTGGACGACTTTATTAATGAATATTTAAGGCTTTCAATGGGTAAAAAAGGCAAATGAAAAAGTTCATTGTTACAGCTCTGGTCATATTATCATTGATGCTGTTTTTAATCCCCGCTACGATTCAAGCGGATAACGGACTTAGTGTAGTTGAAAGTTCCGTAGATATAAGTTTTCCCCAGAAAATAACCTTCAATATTTCAGCAGCGAGCGATGTTCCCATAACTGATATCCGTCTGCATTATGAGGTAGAGCGTAGTTCTTTCGCGCAGGTCACTGCTGAGATTTATGTTGGCGTCATACCGGCACAATCGATAGAAACGCAGTGGATCTGGGATATGAGAAGGACAGGCGGACTGCCGCCGGGTGCCGATGTTATTTATTGGTGGACAATTACCGATGCCGCCGGAAAGAAAATCGAGACTGCTCCACAAACAGTCCAGTTTAATGACGGGCGTTATGACTGGAAGACAATACAGCAGGGACAGGTGACACTTAACTGGTATGAAGGTGATGACTCTTTTGCGGAAGAGCTGATGGCAGCAACTCAGGAAGCGCTGATGCGTTTGGCGGCCAACTCCGGTGCCAGCCTCGAAAGCCCGGTAAGCTTGTATATTTATGCCAACCAGTCTGATTTAATAGGGGCAATGATATATCCTCAGGAATGGACTGGAGGAGTCGCTTATTCGCAGTATGGTATTATCGCTATGAATGTAGAGGGAACCCAATCCCGGATTGAAAGTGGAAAACGGACGATTTCCCACGAACTGACACATCTGGTGATAAATCAGGTCACCAATAATCCATATAACTATTTACCGAACTGGCTTAACGAGGGTTTGGCTATGACTTCTGAAGGTGAACTGGAATTGAGTTTTATCCTCGCTCTGTCCAGGGCAGACGCTGAAAATTCATATATATCGGTTCGTAGCCTATGTAGCCCATTCCCGGCTGATATCAACCAGACCATTTTGTCCTATGCCGAGAGCTATAAAATCGTCAGTTATCTCATTAATGAGTATGGCCGGGACAAAATGTTTGAACTGCTCGATACTTTCAGGCAGGGTAGTGGCTATGATGAGGCTCTGAAAAAGGTTTATGGATTTGATATGGATGAGTTGAATTCACTGTGGCGGTCTGAATAGAAAGTTGTTTTTACAGCTAGTAATGAAACGTTATCAACGCTCGCGGGTGTTCAGGGGTTTGCCGGTTTCCGCTTTCAGTTTTTGCTCATTATTCTGGAATGGCGTACATTTGAGGTCGTTTTTCGTCCAGGTAGCGCCGCACTGGATACATTCGATATATACACCGTAAATATCGCACTCTATAGAGAGGTCTCCCCCGCATCTTTTACAGGCTTTAGTCCGGACTAAACAAAGCATTTTACTCCTCAAATCAGTACCAGGTTCAGTTGATGTACTCTCAAATTCCATCTCTTCTGATGATATTGTTGATGGTGTTATTTTTGAATCCAGTCAACCCTGATTCTGGAAACAAAGCACCATCAAATCGGTTGGTGGTTTATACTCACTGGTTGCCCTCATTAGTGGTAATAGTAGGTTGACACTCTTGCCTTTTCTATATATCAGGTGCTAGACTAGGGCGTTATGAACAGGCGGTCGGTTGGTAAACTAAAATCAATGACGATTCATGATTTGCCTGTAGCTGATCGACCCCGTGAACGATTACAAAGGGTCGGTATTGAAGCTCTATCCGCACAGGAACTGCTGGCGCTTATCCTGGGGTGGGGCATCTCCGGCGAATCGGTCATGGTCACAGCCCAGCGCTTGTTGAGTCAATTCGGAGGTCTTAAAGGTATTGCTTCGGCCTCTCTGGAGGAGCTGTCTCAGGTAAGGGGCATCGGAATTGCCAAGGCGTCTCAAATAAGAGCCGCTGTTGAATTAGCCAATCGGGTTGAAGGCTATTTGGAATCAACGGATAAAACGCCGTTAAAAACGCCTGAGGATATTGCTAACCTGGTGAGAGGAAGATTAAAGGACAAAAAGAAAGAATATTTCCTGGCGATACTGCTGGATACTAGGAATCAGCTGATCAGGATAGCGGAAATATCCGTAGGTAGCCTGGATAGCAGTATCGTTCATCCCAGAGAAGTGTTCAAAGAAGCTATATCCGCCAGTGCTGCTTCGATAATCTTCGTCCACAATCATCCATCAGGTGATACTGAGGCTTCTGAAGAGGATATTGCTTTAACCAAGAGATTGGCAGAGGCGGGTGAAATTGTTGGTATTGAAGTTCTTGATCATTTAATTATCGGCGGGAAGAGCCACATCAGCCTGAAAAGACTGGGGTTGTTCTAACAGGCCCTCCCCGCTACGATAAATTCTACTTATGTTATCGCTTTTCTACTCGTGCTCTTCTCTCATGACTGGTTTGTCTTTATCTTCCGGTGTGCGTACGTATTGCGATGTTAGCGCAATGTCCATAAAAACAATGGGTTTGCGGATTACTTTAAACTCTAGCGGCGTGTGTACCATGCCGGCCGGTACGTGCACAAAACATGTCTCGGTGATAACCAGTTTTTTCTGTTTGCCCTTGGGTCCCAGATAAAGCCAGACCTCGGCATCGAACTCATTCACTTTGGTCGCATCGGCATTCTGGAATGCCAAAAATTGGTCGAAATCATGGGTATGGGGATCGTTAATCATAAGAAAGGGTTCTGTGACGCAGAACCAGTCCATACGGTAGCCGGAATTCCATTCTTTGCCCCAGATGTGGAAAGATGGGGCTGTAAGCTCTGGATAAAGCTTGGTAAAATCGGCTACGGGCTTGCTTTTATAATACTTGGCGTATTCTTTGGGAATCATTCTCTACTCCTTATATAAAGACGTTTGTTAATGATTATATGTTGACGCTCTGAATAATTCAAATATGCCAGCAGCATATCGTGCATGGAAAAAGCTTATATGCTATATTGGATTTAGCGCCATGTATTTGGAATAAAGATGAAAGTAGTCACTGGTATCCTTCTCTCCTTTGTATTGGTAGGCTGTCTGGTACTGTCTGCCTGTAATTGCAATAGTACCGGCAATGACATTATAACAACTACCTCAACTTCCACAACGCCAACCCCTGCGGTCACCGGGGGTGGTACTCTAAAGCTATATGGGGCTGATCCGACTACACTCGACCCGGCACTCTCGTCCGATGCTAATTCCCATCAGTACATAGTGCAGATTTTCTCCGGCTTGGTAAAACTTGGTGATAATCTTGAACCGGCTCCTGATATCGCCGGGACTTGGGAAATAAGCCAGGACAATCTAACATTCACCTTTTATCTGCGCCATGATGTTGTTTTTCAGGACGGTCGGCAGGTAACTGCTGCCGACTTTAAATACTCCTGGGAACGTGCCTGTAATCCGGCCACCGGCTCGTCAACGGCTGGTACTTACCTTATCGATATTGTCGGTGTCAGAGAAGTTATTCAGGGTATGGCAGAAGAAATTAGTGGTGTTGAAGTAATAAATGACTATACTCTTAAAGTCACCATCGATGCACCAAAGTCTTATTTCCTTTCAAAACTGTCATACCCAACGGCTATGGTGGTAGATAAATTCAATGTCGCTGATGGTTTTAACTGGTGGCGGAATCCAAACGGCACCGGGCCATTCAAGCTCAAAGAATGGCAGCAGGGTAATTCGCTGATACTGGAAAGGAATAACAATTTCTATGGTGATATTGCTCATCTTGAATTTGTTGAATTCCAGTTTTTAAGCGGCTCCCCCATGGATCTATATGAAACGGGAGAGATAGATGTGGCCGGTGTTAGTGTATATTATATCGATAGAATTACCGATCCTGACGGTCCTTTCTATCAAGAACTCCAGGATTCGCCCGAATTGAGTTTCTACTGGTTAGGTTTTAATACAGCAATGCCGCCATTCGACGATGTTAATGTGCGCAAGGCTTTTACTATGGCGGTGGATAAAGACAAGATAATAACTCTAACATTACGGGACCTGGTGCAGCGTGCCGATGGTATCCTGCCGCCCGGTATACCCGGTTATAATGAATACCTTATCGGTTTGCCATTTGATGTTGATGGGGCCAGGGAACTGATTGCAGCCTCAAAGTATGGCGATGCAGCTAATCTCCCGCCGATTACCCTGACTACTTCCGGTTATGGAGGGGATATTTCACGAACGCTGGAAGCCATTGTCTACCAGTGGCAGGAGAACCTCGGAGTGGAGGTAAAAGTAAGGCAGATCGAGCCGGAGAGATGGATCTATAATATAAGAGAAGAAAAGGACAATATGTTCGATATGGGGTGGATTGCCGATTACCCCCATCCGCAGGACTTCCTGGATGTCCTTTTTCATACCGGCGTACAATACAATTACGGGGAGTATTCCAATCCGGCACTGGACGTTTTACTGGATAATGCAGGAATCGAGCTGGATATAGTGAAAAGCCTGGAAATTTATCGCCAGGCGGAGCAGATATTGGTGGATGATGCCGCCGTCCTGCCGCTCTGGTTCGGGCGGAATTATATACTGGTTAAGCCATACGTTAAAGGCTATGAACTCAACGCGATGGGCTTTGTAGCATTGAACAAGGTGTGGATAGAAGAACATTGAGGAGCGGGAAGGGGAGAGTGGCGTTTTTTTAATTAGCTTCAACGATTAAAGGATTCGTTTATTCAGGATAGCGCGTCCGGAACCGGTTTTAAAGTACTGTTCAAGCCTGGTGGCCTTGGCTTTATCTTTTACAGCCAGATATGATTCCAGTATGAGGGGTATTCTGTCCTTAGTTGCCTCTATTTCTCCGGAGTTATGCTGGGATAACCGTCGGCTGATATCATCTGTCGTGCCGATGTAGAGCTCATTATCCCTGGCGCTTCTTAATATATATACGTACCACATACTTTACTGGCGGAGGGGGTGGGATTCGAACCCACGGTCGGCTTGCACCGACAACGGTTTTCAAGACCGTCACCATAGGCCACTCGGACACCCCTCCGTGACTATAAAATTCTACATTACAACAGTTTTAATAACAAGGGCATTAGGGATTTGTTTCCGGTATTTTCAGTTTTTGCGTGACGAGGGAGCCAAGCAAAGAGATGCCTGCGCTGACGTACATTAAGGAAGCATAACCCCAGGCGTGAGAAACAGTACCCCCCAGGAAAGGCCCGAAGACGCCGGAAAGAGCGTTGGCGGAGTTCAGCAGGCCGGAGGTAGTTCCGTATTCGGGGTGGCGTCTCAAGAGGTAGCTTAATGCCCCGACGAACATGGCTGAATAGGCGAAGGCCAGTACCAACTGAATCGGTATTATTTGCCAGTAGCGGTTGGACAGGCCGTAGGCGATAAAGACCCCCGCTGACACGAGCAGCCCTATTTTAAACATCCTGGCGGGATTGAACTTCTCCATAAAGCGCATGAACACGATTTGGCCTACCATGTTGGTCACCTCCACCAGGGCAATCCACAACCTGGTAGCGCCGATACTCGTTTGGTAGAGCGGCCAGATAGTCCAGATGGCGTTTCCCCCCAGCTGCCTTAAGAAAAAAGCCAGATATATCTTGAAATCGGCTTTTATCAGCGATACCGGGAACATGGCCACCCGGATACGCTCGGTCGGCTTTTCTACAAGCAGGAACGATATTAGAAACGCAATAAAGGCTACAGAAGCGCTGATAATAAACAGGGCGACATAGGTTTTCACTATCGCTGCAATAACAGCTCCTATCAGCCATCCCAGCGCGCCGTAGGAGATAAAGCTGCCGATTTGTTTTTGATTTTCATAGGTATATGCCATGATGACCGAGGCATTGATGCCGATGGCAAAACCGACAAAGCTCCTGGCTGCCAGGAGTGACATGGGCGTAGCGGCCAAAAGTTGTGAAAGATAAGATAGCGCCGTTAAACCGAGTCCGATACGGATATATCTCATCCTGCCGTGAATATCGGATAACCTGCCGAATAACAGGGATGAAAAAAGGAAGGCAATACCGGCGGACGCCGCAATAAAACCTACCTCCAGGTCGGACGACCCTTTTTCTTGAGCGTAAAGGGCAATAAAAACGTTAGAGGTTTCAACGGCGAGGTTGGAAAACAGGTTTATCAGCGCCAGACAGAGCGGTAACGAAATCCACGAGGGAGGAACGAAACGCCGCATATATTATTGCCGGCCTCTTTCTACTGCACAAAAGACAGATGATAATATTATAGCCCGACGGTGGATAATTTGCTATTTGAATCAGGAATATTGAGCTTGACATTCCGTGTGGCAGGGGATATACCAGTGATGAAAAGTTTTGGTTGGGAGGGCAGCGATGAATAGTCATCCTTACGAATACACAGTGATGGCGGAATAAATCAGCCCTGAAGAAGCGGGACGGTACCCTCATTTTGCCCGGATTGAAGACCAGGAGGGACTGAAAAAGACGCTGGAGGACATCTTTGGTCATTTACCGGAAGCGGTACCGGAGGGCTGGGACGTTATTTCTCATGATATCGCCATATCGCGGAACACGCTGATAATAACCGTGTTGTTGAGAAGACCCAAGAATAAATAAATCGATTTCAAAAGACAGGACTCTTTATTTCACAGGGCGGCGGCGGAGTTCAAAAACGTTATTCACTTCATAGTCAGGGCAGGAGAGCGTCAGGACATCTGGGTCTTCCTGCCAGGGGAAAGTCCCCCCGACACTCAACGCCAGGGCGGCGGGATAGATGGCATTGTATGCCAGACCGCACATGGCCGGAGGGGTAAAGTAATTGAATACCCATTCCTGACCGATTTTATGACCAACGTGGCAGGGACTCTGGTTGGATATCAATTTAATGACCACTTCATACTGTTTTCTTTCCATATATCTACTCCTGCGAATTGATTATTTTATTATACAGGGAGAACTGGGAAAATGCTAAGGGGAAAAACAATGTCTCACCGACGGATGCAAGGTAATTCAAAGCAATACCGTCGGTGAGACGTGTATAGTGCTGACTCTATTTAATTATTTATTTCGGCGTATTATTCAGGCGGCTTTCCAGTTTTTAATGAGTAATACGGAGCCGGCAGCGATCAGACCCAGACCTACCATTATATCGATGATACCGTTGAGTCTCACGAATTTAGCCGTCCCCATATTGGATTTAGCCAACCCCAGTAAAGCCCGCTGGGCGGAAAGGTAGTTATACATGGCGCTGGGCATGGCTTGTCCCGCCTGTATCTGTGGTTCCTCCGCCATTTTAATCTGGTCATATTTGGCGGCTACCGCATCGTATTTGTCGTTAACCTGGTCGAGAGTCAGGGGTGCGATGGAGTTGGCGATTTCCTGTTCCCCGGAGCTGGCCTGCGGGAGAAATAATAGGCCGAAGATAAGTCCGGCCAGGCCCAGGAGAATGACTACTACCGCAAGTACACGCATTTAATGATACCTCCCTTATAGATATGCATAGAATTACTAGGTATAATAAAGGAAAAAAACAAATGTGTCAAGTGGAGGAAATGAAAAGCAGGCCGGTCCAAAATTTCAGAGAATTTTCATCTATTTCAAGTATTGCGTCATACTGCTCTTTACCATAATGCGCGGATAACTTATAATTAGTCGTAACCTGCCCTGGTTAAACAGGGGAGATTATTAGATTTGTGCAGGCAGGTAAAAATATGCCGTCAAGATTAGAAGACATTAACGAACAGAGAAAACAAAAGCTGGAGCGTCTCCGTGAGCGCGGCATCGACCCATACCCGCACCGCTTTGCCCAGACCCATACCACCAGTGAAGCCATCAAGCTGCTGGAAATGGAGGAGGCTGGTGGCGATGCCAAGAGCCGTGTTTCCGGGCATGATAGCGAGAGGGTAGCCGTAGCCGGGAGGATTATGGCGATAAGAAAAATGGGCAAGGCCTCTTTCATGGATATACGGGACGGCTCCGGCAAGATACAGCTATTGTTCCAGAGCGTAAATTATAACGAAGTCCAAACCGAGCTTTTCAAAGACATGGATATCGGGGATATTATAGGGGTGGAGGGGGCATTATTACGCACCCGCACCGGCGAGCCTACCATCTCTATCAGCGATTTCACTTTACTGGCAAAGTCGCTGCGGCCGCTACCGGAAAAATGGCACGGCTTGAGCGATACCGAGATACGTTACCGGCAGCGTTATATCGATCTTATTGCAAACGCCGGAGTCAGGGACGTTTTCAAAACACGCAGTCGGATTATCGCCGCGGTGCGCCAGTTCCTCGACCGGCGCGGCTTCATCGAGGTAGAGACACCGATGATGCAGCCTTCCGCCGGGGGCGCTTTAGCTACCCCCTTTATCACCCACCATAATGCCTTGGACCAGGATTTTTACCTGCGCATCGCCCCGGAGCTGTACTTGAAACGGCTTATCGCCGGGGGATTCGATAAAGTCTATGAGATGGGACGCAACTTCCGCAACGAAGGAATTGATACCGAGCACAATCCGGAATTCACTTTGTTGGAAACTTACGAAGCCTACGCTGATTACACTGATGTGATGGTAATGGTGGAGATAATGGTAGCGTACGTGGCGCGGGAGGTGCTGGGCGCAACAGAAATAAAGTACGGCAATGACGTCATAAAGCTGACGCCTCCCTGGCTCCGTGTCACCCTGCGGGACGCTATTAAAGAGCACAGCGGCATCGACTTTGTGAAATACCCCACGGCGGATGGACTGAGGGAAAAAATGCGTTCGCTGATGAAGGACGTGGACTCGAAGAAAAACTGGGCGAAGCTGGTGGATGAATTGTTAAAGACATTCGTCAGGCCCAAGCTCATACAGCCCACCTTTATTTATGATTACCCCGTTTCCATGTCGCCGCTTGCCAAGAACAAGGCTGGTGAAGAACGCGTCGTCGAGCGTTTTCAGCCTTATATCGGAGGCATGGAACTTGGCAACGCCTATTCCGAGCTCAACGACCCCATTTTACAGCGGGAGAGGTTTACCGAGCAGATGCAGGAGCGCCATGGCTCTGATGAAGAAAAGTGGACCATCGACGAGGACTTCCTGACGGCGCTGGAATATGGCTTGCCCCCCACCGGCGGACTGGGCATCGGCATCG
>MGMR01000005.1:0-13239 GCA_001796495.1 Chloroflexi bacterium RBG_13_51_18 | reverse complement strand
TGCTGACTAACCAGCAGTCTATCAGAGAGGTGATACTCTTCCCGCAGTTGAGAGAGAAAGAGTGATAAGCCTATGTTAGATATTAAATTAATCAGAGAAAATCCTGACCTCGTAAAAAATGCGATAGAAAACCGTCATGACAGCGCGCCGATTGATGAAGTCCTGCGCCTGGATGCGGAGCGCCGCCGGAACATCGTAAAGCTGGACGCGCTGCGGCAGGAAAGAAAGGTTATCTCTAAAGAAAGAGAAAAAGCCCAGGAAAGAGGCCGCGCCCTCCGCACCGAAATACAGACGCTGGAAGAAGAAGTAAACAAGATAGACAGGCAGCTTGAAGAGCTACTCCTCCAGATACCAAATATCCCCCAACCAGATGTGCCCATAGGAAAAGATGACAGCGAAAACGTCACTGTGCGTACCTGGGGTGAACCTAAAAAGCTGGATTTTTCACCCTTGCCGCACTGGACACTGGGCGAAAACCTGAAAATTATCGACTTCGAGCGGGGGGTAAAGCTTTCCGGTTCCCGCTTTTATATTCTCAAGGGAATGGGCGCCAGACTGCAGCGCGCTCTGATAACCTTTTTCCTCGACCTGCATACAAGAGAGCACGGTTATAGCGAAATTTATCCGCCCTACATGGTGAAAAGGGAGTGTATGGTGGGGGCAGGGCAGCTGCCCAAGTTCGCGGAAAATATCTATCATGACGCTGAGGAAGACTACTGGTTCGTGGGGACAGCGGAAATACCGCTAACCAACCTGCACCGGGATGAAATACTCACCGCCGAAGAACTGCCGCTTTACTACTGCGCCTATACCGCCTGCTTCCGCCGCGAGAAGATGTCCGCCGGTAAAGATACCCGGGGTATTAAGCGGGGGCATCAGTTCGACAAGGTGGAGCTGTATAAATTCGTTATGCCGGAAACTTCTAACGACGAACTGGAAAAACTTACCCGTGACGCCGAGGACGTTTGCCAAAAGCTGGGACTGGCCTACCGCATCCGCAAGCTTTGCACTGGCGACCTCGGTTTCACGTCGATTAAGTCGTATGACATCGATGTGTGGGCGCCTGGCTGCGGGGAATGGCTGGAGGTAAGCTCCTGTTCCAACTGCGGGGACTTCCAGGCGCGGCGGGCCAACGTACGCTACCGCCCTGAACCGAATGCCAAGCCGCAGTTCGTGCATACGCTTAACGGGTCGGGGCTGGCATTGCCGAGGATAATGATTGCCGTCATGGAGAACAACCAGCAGGCCGACGGTTCAATCAACGTGCCGGAAGTCTTGCAGTCTTATGTCGGGGCAAAGGTAATAAAGTAAGGCTCGCCTTGATTTTAAGGCGTTTGCTTAAAGTGCAATCGCTGTTCTCTTAAAGTATCCAGCCAGGTGGCGGATTTGATGTCTTTTTCCAACAGGTATTTCAGGTAGCCGCCGATGGCGTTTTCTATTTCCCGCCCGAGCGTTGTATCGACTTTGACGCGGGTGGCGGCGGAAAAGTCCTCACCCTGTAAGAGCCGGAGGACTTTCTGGGCGTTAACGGAGAGGGTATAGGCGAACGGCTGGCTGGTGGAGCAGTTGGGGCAGAGCATACCGCCGGCCGCAGGGCTAAAGTAGTTATTGGTTTGCTCCAGCGTTTTGTGGCAGACAACACATTCTCTTAGTTGGGGACGGTAGCCGGCGCTTTCCAGCATGTGCAACTCGAAGCAGCGCAGGACAAGCTCCTTATTTTCGGCCCGGCAGAGTCGGTCAAGGGTATCCACCAAAAGCCTAAAGAGTCCGAAATTCGCTTGATGCTCGGCGGTGAACTGGTGGATAAGCTCGGAAACGTAAAGCCCGCAGGACGTTAGCCAGAGGTCGTTTTTTATCGGCAGGAAAGTATTAACGGTCTGCGCGCCGACGATTGTATCGATATTCCCGCGGCCACGGGAGAAAGACACGGTGCTGTGGGTGAGTAGTTCAAGGTGGCCCGCCATTTTACTTTTAGGCTTGCGCAGGCTCTTGGCGAAACCCTGAATCTTGCCGAGGCGGGGGGTAAATAAGGTCAGGATGGAATCTGCCTCGCCGAGCTTCGTCTTTTTAATGACGACGGCTTCTGTTTGATATTCACGCGGGTCTGACATTGATATTACCTATTAAAGAAATTCCAGCAGTTCCGTCAGAGTACGAATTTCGTAGTCTATTTTAGCATGAGGTTCGAGGAGCGATGGCTGCCGGTTAAGCCAGACAGACCTGATACCAGCATTGTTTGCTCCGATAGCATCATTTTCTAAAGAATCGCCGACATGCAGCAACTCTTCTTTTTTAAAGCCGCTTTTTTCCACGGCGATGCGATAGAACTCCGGAGCAGGCTTCTCCACCCCGCAGTCTTGAGCGAAAACAACGAACCTGAAAATATTATCTAATCCGCAGCGTTCCGGGTAGCTATTGCCGTTGGACAGGAGTCCCAGGGCATACTTCTTTTTCAACGTTTGCAGCGTGGGCAAAACATCATCGTAAAGCTCGATATCCTCAAAGCGGTGTTTAAGATAGACTTCATTGAGCCTAGTTGCCAGGGTATCATCAGGGCGGCCAACGTCTCTCAAAGTTTGCTTAAAGGCTTCAAGGCGGAGAGTCTCAAGATGAGTGAATTTTCCACTCAATTCTCTCGTAACTCTGTCCCTGATTTCTATCATTTTATTGATATCGAGCCTGGATGCAGCGACGGGGTCAGTCTTTTCCAACTCTAACATTACATAACCGAGGGAGTGACGCATGACTTTTTGAAAGTCCCAGAGGGTCTGGTCGCCATCGAAGGAAATAGCCTTGATGTCTGTAATTTTATCCATGTTCAATCTGCCAGTCTTGCCGTTATCAGGTAATGGTAAAGACCGCTGTCTTTTACGGACTCGATGGTGAACCCGGCATTTTCAATGAGGCGTGACGCCTTCTTTACGTCGAAACGGATGTTCAGGGGAGGCCCGTAAACCATCTCCTCTTTTTTCCAGTCTAGATTGACCAGTTTGCCGTCGAGTTTGATAATATTCCTGGTGTTTTGGAGGACCTTAGAAGGGTCTTGAAAATCATGGAGGGCTATCCCGAAAAAGACGATATCGGCGCAACGGTGGCAGATAATTGTTTCTTCGGCGCGGCCGGAGGTCAGGTAAAGATTTTTTAAGTCTTCTTTTGCCGCCTGCTCTTTAAGGGCGGCTATAGACGCTGGTTTGGCGTCCAGACCGAAGACTTTGCCCTTGTTACCAACTATCCGGGCGGCCGGCAGGGTGAAAAATCCGCCGCCGCAACCGATATCGGCGAAAGTAAGTCCCTGCTTCAGACCGATTTCAGAGAGTATAGCTTCAGGGTCCTGCCACTTTCTCCTCTCGGGGTCGTCAAACGGCAGTAAGCCGCCGTGGTAATGAGTCAAAATAATTGCCCCTCCCTGTCGATTTGATATTAACGTAACGGTTGGGGCAAGTCAAAGCAGGGGGATGCTTTAATACTCCTGCCTTCCCTCTAGAGCTCTGGTAAGGGTAACATCGTCGGCGTACTCAAGCTCGGTGCCGAAGGGCAAGCCGCGGGCAAGGCGGGTAACTTTGATGTTGAGGGGGGTGATAATGCGGGAAAGGTACATGGCGGTCTGCTCGCCTTCCATGTTGGTGTTGGTAGCGAGTATGACCTCTTGTACCGTATGGTTCTGGAGTCGTGCGAGTAGTTCTTTGGTGCGGATGTCATCAGCGCCGACGCCCTCGGTGGGGGAGATAGCGCCGTGGAGGACGTGGTAGAGTCCTTTATAAACACCGGTGTGCTCTAAAGCCAGGATATCCTGCGGCTGTTCTACGATGCAAACCTGCGAAATATCGCGCTGGCTGTTGCGGCAGATAGGGCAGGGGTCGGTCTCTGTAACATTGCAGCAGATGGAGCAGAGGTTGACGCGCTGTTTCAAAGATACCAGAGCCTCGGCGAGGTCATTAGCTTTTTCTTCCGGGGAGCGGAGGAGGTGGAAGGTAATGCGCTGGGCGCTCTTGGGCCCGATGCCGGGCAGCTTGCTGAACTCCTGAACGAGCCTGCCGATGGCGTCGCTGGCGGGGGTAATGGGTTCCTGTTTCGACACTGATACTCCTTCTACATTAAGCCGGGTATTTTCAGTCCGCCGGTAAGGCCGCCCATCTTTTGCGCGGCGGCTTCCTGCGCTTTAGCCTGCGCTTCTTTTACGGCGGTCAGCACCAGGTCTTCGAGCATTTCCACTTCTTCCGGGTTGACGACTTCTTTGGAGATTTTTACCGACTGTATATGCATCTGACCGTTCATCACGACGGTTACCATGCCGCCGCCGGAACTGGCTTCCACATTAAGATTGGCCAGCTCTTCCTGCGCTTTTAAAAGCTGCGCTTGGAGTTTCTGTGCCTGCTGCATCATAAACTTGTTCATGTTTCCTCCCCGTCGATGACCCGGGCGCCCATCTTTAAGGCAGCTTTGACCAGGTGATTATTCTCATGTTCGTAAACGCAGCGAACCTTGCAGGAACGGCCCATAAAGCTGCTGACGATTTTCTCGGCCATCTTCTGGTTTTCCAGTTTTTCCATATTTTCCTTGTGCATGGGATATTTAAAGGACAGTACCAGGACGTCATTCGCGATTTCTTTAGGCCGGGCGCTCCGCAGCAGCGCTGCCGCCGGGGTCTTACTCATGCCGTCCGGCGCTTCATTAATCATCTTGCTCCACTGTCCCTGCAGCTGTTCAATGGGGCTGCCGGCGGTAAGAGGAGTATCATCCGCTTTGGGAGTCTGGGGTGGAGGTTGTGTTTCAGCGGCAGGGGCTTTTGACGCCGTTGGAGGCTGCGTCTGGGGGGTCTTTTTCTCCTCCGGACGGACCGTTTTTTGTTCGGCAGTTGGTGGAGCTGCTTTAACGACCGGCGGCTTTTTTGACACAGGCTCGGGTTGTGCCTTATGGACGGGCTCTTCTTTAACGTCTGCATCTGGCATGGTGGCATCGACTATTGCCAGCTCCAGGGGGAGGGTTGAATAGTTATCCAGGTTAAGCTCAAGCTGCCCGAAACGCTTAACCGCTTTTATTATTTGAGGCAGGGTGGCTTTGTCGGCCAGTTCTTTAAGCTCTTTAACATCATCGGCGGTAAGTTCGAGCGATGTCGAGGAGCCGGTCTTGACCAGCAGGAGCAATCGTAAAAATTCCATGACTTCCCGATGGAACTGCCGCAGGTCGAGTCCGTCGTTATTAACGCCGTTCAAGGTGTTGATTCCGGCGGCGGTGTCTTTATCGATAATATGATCGACCAGTTCCCGGGAGCGCTGGTCGCCGGAAATGCCCAGGAGCGCCTGCGCGTGATGGAGCTTGATGTCATCACCATAGAAGGTAACCAGCTGCTGCAGCAGGTTGAGGGCATCACGCATGCTGCCGGTAGCCGCCCTGGCGATCAGTTTTAATGCCCCTGGCTCGGCGGTGATGCCTTCGCCTTCACAGACCCTGGATAGTTCTGTCACGGTATTAGCCTGCGTGTGGCGGTGGAAATCAAAACGCTGGCAGCGCGAGAGGATAGTCGGCAGGAGTTTATGCACTTCGGTGGTAGCCAGGATAAAGATTACGTGGGGGGGTGGCTCTTCCAGTGTCTTGAGCAGGGCATTGGAGGCGCTGGTGCTTAACATGTGGACTTCATCGATGATATAGACCTTTTTACGGGCCTGGTTGGGCGCGTAATTGACCTTTTCGCGCAGGTTGCGGATATCCTCCACGCCGGTGTTGCTGGCGGCATCCACTTCGATAACATCGAGAGCCCTGCCTTCGGCAATGCCCATGCACATATCGCAGGTATTGCATGGTTCGCCCTTGCCGTTGGTCAGACAGTTGATGGCTTTAGCCAGTGCCCGGGCGGTGGTGGTCTTGCCGGTGCCGCGGGGCCCGCAAAAGAGATAGGCATGGGAGACGCGCTCGCTGGCGAGGGCATTGAGCAAGGTCTTGGTAACATGCTCCTGCCCGACGACTTCAGAAAGAAGCTGCGGGCGCCACTTGCGGTAGAAAACTTGAGAAGCCATTACGGCTTTATTATACCCTAAAAAGCGTTATTACCCAAGTGAAAAATGGTGTAATTAGCGGATAGTTTTTAGTTTATGGCGGGAGAAAAGGAAAGGGGGGCTTTTATACCCCCCTTTGATGCTTTTTTATCTAGCTTTTATAGCAGTGAGGGAATATCCTTGGAGACGTCATTCAGAGCTTTGAGCTTGTCCTCGGTCTCTTCCTGTCGCTTCTTGAACTCGGGGATAAGGTCGGTGGAGCGGATATAGTAGTCCCTCACCTTTTCCACGTTGGAAAGCTCGGAGAGGAGGACGGTAACATCCACCACGCCTCTTTCACGTGGATAATCGCCGTTACGGATGATGGCTTCCGGGGCGATATCTCTCATATATTCGCCGATTTCCTTAACCATATCCATGTTCATTTCCTTGGCCGGCCCGGACACCAGGTACAAAGCCCGGCGCGAATCGGCGGGATTGCATTTCAGCGATAGCTCGCTGATAGCTTCATCCATCGCTTGAATACCTTTCTGTATTTCAGCACCCTTCTTGCGGAAATCGCTCCGTAACTGCGGCAGTTTGAACAGCGGTGCGGTGGTCTTGCCGTAGCCGATAACGGTCCAACCGACCACGGTCTGGATAATATCGCCGGCATCGAGTAGCTTGGCGCCGATATACTTGGACTTTTTCTCTTCACCGGCGCAGAGGAGGTTATAAAACGGGTCGGCTATCATGCTGTTAATCTTGGAAAGGTTGGACTGGAGGGAAGAATCCTTCCTGACGTATCTTTGATTATCAACCAGGAAAACGGCATCGGCTACCGAGTAGCAGGATTTGAGGCAGGTGGCTACATTGAACATGGTCCGCTCTTCGGTGGATTCTTCATGCTCGAAGGGGAGGACCAGCAGGTTCCAGATCGGTTTATCGATATATCGTTCTTTCAGGTGCTGGGTAACCACAGAAATAGCGCCGGAGCCGGTACCGCCCGCTGTCCCGGCGATAAGCAGGAAGGCGTCAGTTTCAAAAAATTTCTTGGTATTGCGGAGATTTTCAATAATTTTATCGGAATCTTCTTTGGCAATTTCGGCGCCCAGTTCGTTGATTTTTCCCACCCCATGACCGCCGGTCTTGCGCGCGCCGATTAGAATACGGTGGCGGTGGTCGTTACTGATGCTGGAAAGTCCGCTCAAATCAGCGGCATCGGTATTGACCGCAAAACAGCCGGTAATAATGGTCATACCACGCCGTGCTTTAGCTTTACTATTAAGCCGGGCAAACTCGTCAGCAATTCTACCGCCGCATTGTCCCAGGCCGACAACTACTAATTTCATCTTTCACCTCGTTATATAGAGTTATGCTATTTTTAGCATAATAATAGGAGAAAGTCAATCATTCCAGATTACATAAACGGTATTTTTTTGTACTATTAACGATTGTGACATTCGGGCTATAAATAAAAGATACGATGGGTTTATTGAAAAAGTGGCGCTTGGATAATATAATAGTCTATGCTGATTATAGAAACTCTTATATAAAGGCAGGATAATGTCCCCGGAATTACAGGAAGAAGTTGAAGGCAACATCACCGATTTTGAGAAAGCGGTAGCCAGGGCTGAATCTCTGTCGCGGTTGGCCAAGGAGGCGGCGGGGAAATCGACAAAGACGGCTATCGAGGCGGCGCAACGCGCCGAGAAGATTGGTAAAGAGGCCAAGGCTGCGGCCGAGGAAGCGGCAAAAGCCGCACAGGACGCTATCGCCCGGGCGGAAAAAATAAGCAAGGAATCTAAGGAAGCAATGGTGGCAACCTTGAGAGCCGCCAACGAGGCAATCAAGAAAGCTGAAGAGGTCGCTCAAAGACCCAAGGAGACAACCGAGGCGATGGCCAGGTCTTTCCAGGAAGCTATCACGCGGGCGGAAAAAATCAGCCAGGAGGCCATGCAGTCAGCCGAATCCGCATTAATGCTTTCGCAGAGCGGCCTGACCCGTATAGATGAGATAAGCAGGGAAGCCAAGAAAACAGCGGAATCCGCCAGAGATATGTCTCAGGAAGCCTTAAGTATGGCCGAAGCATCAATAAAGGCAGCCAAAGAAGCCGTTGACGAGTCGGTCAAAGCTGCTAAAGAAGCAACCTCACGGGCGGACAAGATGGCCAGGGAAGCCAGGGATGCTGCCGAAAGCACTAATAAAGTAGCCAAGGAGACCAGCCTGAAAGCGGAGAAGGTAAGCAAATCCACCAGGGAAACCGCTGAAGTGGCTGCCAGGGCTTCAGAAGAAGCCGCCAAGCGGGCGGAAACTATCAGTACCGTTGCCAGAGAAGTGGCTGAATCTTCACAGCGGTCTTCGCAGGAAACGATGAACCGGGTCGAAGCCATCAGCAGGGAAACCAAGCAGGCCGTAGAAGCTGCACAGAAAGTATCCCAGGAAACGGTCCGGCGGGTGGAAGAGGTTGCTAAAGAGACGAAAGCGGCGACAGAAGCCGCTAATAAAGCATCACAGGAAGCCTCGGCAGCTTCGATACAGGCATCGCAGGAGGCTATTGCCCGTGCCGATGTCACTGCCCAGGAAGCTAAAGATAATGCCGCAGAAGCTGCCCGGAAGTTCCAGGAAGCCATCACCAACGCCGAACAGGTAAGCAGTGATGCCTCGAAAGCAGCTGAAGAGTCAGTGAACACTATACAAGAAGCGGTGGCGCAGGCGCAGGAAGAAGGCAGGAAAGCTGTAGCCACTACAGAAGACGCGGCCCAAAAAGCCCATGAGGAATTAGAAACAACCGTGAAATCCGTAAATGACGTAGCGCAGTCAGCTATTAAGTCTGCTCAAGATGCTTCTGAAAAATCAATAGCGGCATCTAAGGAAGCCATTACCAGGGCAGAAGAGATAGGCAAAGAAACATCAGCAAAAGCGGAAACATCCGCCGCAGAATTCCGCGATACAATCAGCAGGATTGAAGAAGCGATGAATGCTTCACGGGCATCCGCCGAAGAATCAGTTAAAGCAGCGCGTGAAGCCATCGAGGCTTTAAAAGCGGAATCGGAAAAAGCGATAGAAACTGCCAATGAAATCAGCGAATCTGCACGCGTGACCTCTGAAGAAACGCTGAACGCCGTTCACGAGGCTATAGATAATACCATAACATCTGCCAGAGAATTATCCGAATCTACGGAGAAGGATATACAGGCGGCAATAGCCCGGGCGCAACAGATAAGCCGCGAAACTAAAGAAGCGGCAGAGGCGGCGGTGAAAACAGCCCGTGAAGTGACCGACGCCCTGATTAGGGCTTCCAGAGAGTCGGCGGAGAGAACGGTAAAAGCCGTCAAAGAAGCTACGGAGGCATCTACCAGAGTACCCAAAGACAGTGCTTCTGCATCTTCAAAGTCCTATCAGGAAACCCAAAAGAGCCAGAAAAAAGAGGTAGCTCCTGAA
Organism: Chloroflexi bacterium RBG_13_51_18; assembly: GCA_001796495.1. GTDB lineage: Bacteria > Chloroflexota > Dehalococcoidia > Dehalococcoidales > RBG-16-60-22 > RBG-13-51-18. The sequence continues at coordinate 3,823 of MGMR01000005.1, read as the reverse complement.
ACAAAAGCAGCCGAGAAAAAGGCAGCTATCGAAGAGGAAGAAGAGCCTGAAGAAGTCCATGAAGCTGCTGCCGAGGAAACCAAGACCGCGTTGGATACTCTTAAAGAAGAGGTGAAGAAATCGAGTAAAGCCGGAAAACCGCAAAAAGAAAAAGCGGAAGAGCCTACCAAAGAAACTCCCAGGGAAGCAAAGAAAAAGATGGCGGAACGCCTGGAGTTGCTCTCCAAGATGTATGAAGCCAAGAAATTACAGTCCGATGAAGATGAGGACGAAGAGGGCTGAAATAAAAAGTTTACATTTACCTGCCCGCAAAATGCCAAAAAATGAGTACAAAATTACTCTGTATAAAGAGAATATATATCTTGACTTTTTATATGGTGCGCAATATACTTGGCACTAAGTAGAACCTGAAAAGAAAAATTAAAAGATAATATAAGATTATTGAAGGAGGTGCCTGGTGCCTACCCAGAAGAAAAAAGCTCAAGCGGTCGAAGAGACTGCCGCCGGTATTGAGGAACCAAAAGAGGAAGAACGCTCCGCTAATCCACTAGACGAAGTAATGAGTCAAGCCGAAAGGGCTTATGCTGCCTACATGGATGCCGAGCGGCAGGTCGCTAAGGCTTACCATGAAAATGAAAGTCAGGTAGCTAAAGCCTACCGGCGTGCTGAGCAGCAGGCTGCCCGCGCTTACGCTTCTGTTGTATCTAAGGCTATGAAAGAACGAGAGGAAGCGCTGGCAAGGGCGGCGAGTTCTCGCGAAGCAGCTATGCAGCAGGCTGAAGAGGATTATAAGAGCGCCGAACAAGTGGCCAACAGCGCTTGCGAAGCGGCCGTCACCGATGCCGCGAGCACCCGCGACAGCACTATTGAGAGAGCGTGGCAGGTCCGCGACGAGACAATTGAGCAGGCCTGGCAGATTTATTCGAAGATAGCCAGATAATTGCTGCGAGTAATCGGTCGCGTGGATACGCAGGTTCGGCTACGTGTGCAGTAAAAATAAGTTAAAAACATCCGGGTTGTTGATAAGATGACCATTTCTTGGGGTCGCCAGGCTTTAAGAAAGTAATCCGGAAGAATAATTGAATATTTACGCTATAACAGCGAGGGAATGTCTTTGATAGAGACATCAATCCCTCGCTGTGTGCTTACTAAGCCTTCTTGGCGTTTCTTCAGTTCAGCGATAAGATTGATGGCTTTGGTGAAATAGCTCCTCACTTTTTCCACATCGCTCATTTCCGAGAGGATTAAAGTGACATCCATGTTGCCTTTTTCCCTTGGGTAATCGCCGCTCCTGATGACAGCTTCCGGCGCCATATTTTTTACATATGTGCCGAGTTCTTTTATCAGGTCGACATTGATTTCCTTGGCTGGGGCGGAGATGAGATAAAGCGCCCGCTTGGATTCCAGAGGATTACACTTGATGGATAGGCTGCTGATTGCTTCATCGAGGGCATGGATACCCCGCTGTGTTTCCGTGGCTTTATCCCTGAAATCGCGTGCTCCTTTTAAGAAATTCTTAAAAATCGAAGTTTGTGATTGCCCGTAGCCGAGCGTGGTCCAGCCTACCAGCGTCTGGATAATATCGCCGGCATCAAGAATCTTGGCTCCGATATACTGTGTTTTTTTCTCTTCTCCGGCGCAGAGGAGATTGAAAAACGGATGCACGATAAACTGGTTTATCTTGGCTAAGTTACGTGTCAGAGATGCATCTTTCATAACATATCTCTGGTTATCTACCAGAAATATGGCATCCGCCACTAGGTAGCTGGACTTGAGGCAGGTAGCCACGTTATAGACCGTTCTTTCCTCGGTAACGACCTCATGCTCGAAAGGAAGGACGATGAGGTTATAGACTGGTTTATCCACATAACGTTCTTTTATCTGCTGCGTCATTACGGCTATCGCACCGGAACCCGTACCGCCCGCAGCGCCGGCGATTAGCAAAAAGGCGTCCGTTTCCGCGAAGTGCTCGGTGCTTCTGATTGTCTCGATGACCTTGTCGGCATCTTCATGGGCGATTTCCGCGCCAAGCTCGTTAATTTTCCCGACGCCGTGTCCCTGCGTCTTTTTATTCCCGATGAGAATGCGGTGATTGTAATCTGACTTAATGGTGGTCAGGCCGCTCATATCAGCGACATCAGTATTGACGGCATAAGCGCCGGTGATGATATTAAGACCGCGTAAACCTCTTGCTCTTTTATTTAGACGGGCAAACTCATCGGCAATCCTGCCGCCGCACTGCCCGAAACCAACCACAACTAATTTCATCGTTAACCTTTGCTACGACTCAATGCTTCATTTTATGTGATAATAGAATATAATGTCAATCGTTTCTAATGTATAACGTAATTATATCATATCATTCGTTGGAGTAGCGGCTTTAAAAGGCTTTCGGCATCATCAATAAGGGCGATTTGTTTCAGGCTATGGTTTTTTTCGAGTATTCTGATTGCTTCATGCCCGAGGAAGTACCCTGTCTCAATCCTGCCCTCTATTTCAAACCATGACCCGAAGAAAACTTTGACGGTTTTATCCTCTGCCGCCGCTTTCAGATATTCTGCCGCCAGCCAGCTCTTATGACTGCGACACCAGTTAAGCCAGTCATTATGCTTATCGCTTTTTGTCTGATGAAAGGAATCATCGCCGAGAATAAGGCTCTCGCAGCGCTGGGCGAAACCTTCTTCATAGAGTTGCCACCACGGGCCTGAACCGGGTAACTTCGCTTTTTGCTTGCGCCAGTGCTGGTGTGCCAGGTGCCCTGTTTCATGGGCGATAAGCCCTTTGATAGCCTCCGGGTTGCTCCAGCCGCATTCGGCGATATTTTCCAGTCCGAACAGGATGGCAGGCGAATCCTTGAAGGTTGTGACCCACCCAGCCCCGCATCCGATGCCTACATAAATAACGAATATCACATCGCTTTTAAAATCGAGCGCTTTTTGCGCCCTGGAATAGATGGACTCGCCTGATTCCAGCAGGTTTTTACGGGCCTCTTGTATGGCGGGAAGTCGTTCATTAAAGTGGGGGAATACTACATCGCGGGCGAAGCGGAACCAGTCAAGGTTGCGTGATGCGTAATTATTCAGTTGCTTGGCGAGAAGCTTGGGCCAAGACGCCATGTATTCTTTTTCCCAGCCTTCAACCTGCTCATCCGAAGACAGGTTTTGCGCTTTATCCCAGTATGTTAAAAAGGCGGGGAAAGTATCGATAATTTCATACACTACAGCCCCTTCTTTGCCAGAAAGACCACCAGGTCGCCCAGGCGGCAGCTGTAGCCCCACTCGTTATCGTACCAGGCGAGGATTTTGACCATATTATCGCCGATGACCATGGTAGTAGGGCCATCGATGATAGAGCTGTGTGTGTTGCCTTTAAAGTCCATGCTGACCAGCTCTTCTTTGCAGAAATCCAGGATGCCTTTGAGCTCTCCGGCGGCGGCTTTCATGAACGCTTCGTTGACCTGCTCTTTAGTGACCTTTTTTTCGGTGTTACAAACGAAGTCGATGATGGAGACGGTGGGTGTGGGCACGCGCAGGGCGAGACCGTGAATTTTACCTTCCAGTCCCTTGACCAGCCTGCCGACGAGTTTGGCGGCGCCGGTGGATGTGGGTATCATGTTCAAAGCGGCAGCGCGGGCGCGGCGGATATCATCCTTGTGTACGATATCCAGTATTTTCTGGTCGTTGGTATAGGAGTGGACGGTAGTCATTAGACCTTTGGTGACGGTGAAATTTTCATGTAGCACCTTGACAGCGGGCGCGATACCGTTGGTCGTGCAGGAGGCATTGGAGATAACATGATGTTTTTTAGGATCATATGTGTCTTC
>MGMR01000004.1 GCA_001796495.1 Chloroflexi bacterium RBG_13_51_18 | reverse complement strand
TCAAATCGGCAAACCGGCGGCGGCACGAGCGGTGGGACAGGCCTTGAATAAAAATCCCCTACCTATAATTATCCCCTGTCACCGCGTGATAAAAAGCGACGGCGGATTGGGGGGATTTGGCGGGGGTTTAGAGATGAAAAAATGTCTGCTGGAAATGGAAATAACCGTTAGATAAATTTAAATAATATATTAGTATTGATTTTTATCTGTGGTGGGATGAACGCGATAGAATCGTTTTCTGGCTTCAGCGGCGCCCCTTAGCATCTGGTTCAGAAAATCCGTCTCGTATTCTTCAATCAAGCCCTCGCCGGCAAAGCTGTAATATTTATTATCCCCGATAATAATATGGTCGAGCACTTTAAGTCGCATAATGCGGCCGGCATAAACCAGCTCACGGGTCAAACCCTTATCGCTCGAACTGGGTACGATAGCGCCCGAGGGGTGGTTGTGAACGAAAATCAGGGCGGCGGCATTGTTCTTTAAAGCGCCCTCGATTACCTCGCGGGGGGAGACGGAACTGCTGTTGACCGTCCCTTCCGAAAGATCGATGGTATTGATAATCTGGTTCTGGCTGCTCAAATAGATAACCTTGAAGACCTCTTTTTTCAGTCCACGCATAGAATGATAAAGATAATCGAAGACCTCCTGCGAAGAGCGGTAAAAAGGCTTATCCAGAATCCTGGCTTTAAGAAACTCGCGGGCGACCTCCTGCACCAGCTTGATGCCGAAGGCGCTGTGGGCGCCGATGCCGGGTATCTGCTGCAGCTCTCCGGCAGGTGCTTCCAGGACGCCCCGCAGGGTCTGGAACTGTTTAATAGCCTCCTTGGCCGCCGATTTACAGTCCCTGCGCGGCGTACCCAGACTCAACAGCAGTTCCACGATTTCGTAGTCGTGAAAGCCGTTCAATCCCGACTTCAGGAATTTTTCCCTAAGTCGTTTACGGTGTCCCTGATGGGTATCAGTCGTTAGCTTATCCGGTTGTTCCATACGTTTACTCTATTCTATTCGCCCGTATTGTAACACTTAAGCTGCGTCATTTCCAGAGGGATATTTGTGCTATAATGAGCATTAAAGCAGATTGAGGTTAGATAAAAGGAGAATATATGGCCGATAAGGTTACCGACAGGAATCAAATTTTCAGCAAACCGCTGCCGGAGATTCTGGACGACATACAGGAGGCAGCTGCAGACGCCCGGCAGGCCGCCGAGGACGCCAGGCACGCCGGTGAAAAAGCCGCCGAAGAGGTCATGAAGCGACTGCGCAAGCTGTTCCTGAAAATGGCGAAGGATATCACCGAAGCGCTGGACGAGCCAAAATCTTAACGACTTGTCTAAAATAATTACTGTTATTGAGCATTACCTCAATCCCAGTTCGCGGTCCGTCTGTATGAGGCGGATAATATCGGCGCGGCTCAACAGCCCGCCGCATTTATCGTTGTCGTTAATCAGCACCTGGTTAATATCGTTCTTGGCAATCATCACCAGAGCTACGTTAAGATTATCCTCCGGCGATACCGTATAAAGCGGCTCCGTGGTCATTATCCGGCTGACGGGAGTCTCCATCCACTTATCCTGCGATGTCTTCTTGATATCGGTAATCGTCACAATACCAACCAGTTTATCGTCCTTACATACCGGGACCGCCCTGCCCTGCTGCTTGCGGAAGATTTCCCTCACCAGCTGGTCGACGGTCGTTTCCGGTGATATGGTATTGATTTCACGTCTCATCAACTCCCTGACCTTGACATGGCTCAAGCGTTCCCGCAATGTGATTTCTTTGCGGCTGGCGTCGGCGGAGCTATTGAGAAACCACCCTATAAACGCTATCCACAGGCCGCTGATGAAGCTGACGGATATCATCAGGTAAATTCCCAGGCCGATAAAGGCCCAACCGAATATCTGCCCCACCCGTCCGGCGATATCGGTCGCGCGGGTAAGACTGCCCGTGGAGCCCCAGATAATAGAACGCAGTACGCGGCCGCCGTCCAGAGGAAAACCCGGCAGCAGGTTGAATATGCCCAGGTACATATTAATGATAGCCATATAGCTTAATATGCCTGCCAGCGGGGTGGTGGTATCGGCAGGAATCCTGGAGAATCCCCAGAAAATAACAGCAAGGACAAGGCTGGTAACCGGTCCAACAATAGCCATGGCGAATTCGGCCGCCGGTTTTTGCGGCTCTTCTTCCATGTTGCTGGCGCCGCCTAGGAGAAAAAGCGTGATGCTGTGTACCGGAATGCCCCTGGCGTTAGCCACCAGAGAGTGAGCCAGTTCATGCAGCAGTACCGACACAAAAATAAGCAGCGCTGCGATGATGCCAGTTATCCAGTATACCGCCGTGCTCCAGCCGGGGTATGACACCGGGAAATATACCATCGCCAGCGTCCAGCTGAAAAAGATGAGTGCAAATATCCAGGTATAATGAATCCCGATGGTTATCCCGAAGATACGGAACAGCTTAAGCGATGCTTTCATAGTTACACTACTGCTAATTCCAGTATAACACTAAAGCTGTTCTACTTTAAGCCCCGCCTCCCCTATCAAATCGACCAGGCGTTGCTGTAACTCGGAGCAATAGCCGGTCTGCAGGCCGGGCATTTTGAGCGGAATAGCCCCGCTGCCGTTGATGACGTTTAACTGCACCTCGTCGCGGCCGGTGTAGGTCTTCAGGATAGAGATGATTTTTCCGAGGCGGGCTATATCCCCTTCTTCATCGTCGGTCTGCTGCAGGTTGATTATCAAACGCTGTCTGGGGGTCGGCGCTGCGGGGAACGATACGGGAGGCTTATTTACCGGTGCTTCCTGTTTTTCAGGTTTAACTCTGACAACCGCCTCTTCACCTTCGGCGGGGGGCTGGTAGAGTCGGACATTATCACAGCTTATCTGTGCTCTTTCCTCGCGCACTCTGACCTTGCCCTGGATAACCAGCTCGTTGCCTTCCTTCCACAGTTCATCGGTCTCGGCGTAGACCTTGGGCCAGACCATCACCTCTACCTGGCCGCTGAAATCCTCGAGAACGGCGCTGGCGAACGATCGTCCGTCCTTGGTCAGGAGATAGCGCGCTGAAACAAGCCTCCCGGCCAGTACCACATTTTGTCCGTCAAGCTCCACATTTATCTCTTCACAAAACTTGGTATCCGGTGTGGCGTTGCTGAAAACCGGGCTGAACGGCTTTTCCGAGAAGCTGACGCCCAACAGCTCTTTTTCCCAGAAAGCTTTTTCCCTATCGGTAACTTCAGAGGGCGTCAGCTCAAGCTCGGGCAGAGGCACCGCGGTCGACTCCCCAAAAAGGTCGAACATGGTAGTCTGCCCCGTCTCGCGGAGTCGTTGTTCACGCTGCGCTAAAGCCAATATACGCGAGACGCTGTTGAGCAGAGTCCCCCGGTTTCCCAGGCAGTCCAGCGCGCCTGCTTTTATCAGGCTTTCCATGACGCGCCGGTTGACCGACTGCAAATTAGCGCGGCGGCAGAGGTCTTCGATGGATTTAAAGTCGCCGTTTTTATTTCGCTCGCTAATCAGGGGTTCTAAAGCGCCGCCGCCGACGTTTTTAACAGCGGCAAGCCCGAAGCGGATAGACGGCTGTCCAGTGCTGTTTTCTTCTATGGAAAAATCCAGCTGGCTGCGGTTGATATCCGGGGGTAAAACATTGATATTCAGTCGGCGACATTCTGATATGGCGCTGGCGGTCTTTTCTAGTTCCCCAGCATGGATGGTAAGGAAGGCATTGATATATTCGGCGGTGTAGTTAGCCTTGAGATAGGCCGTCTGGTAGGCAATCAGGGCATAGCACCAGGCATGAGCCTTATTGAAAGCATAGCCGGTGAAAGGCTCGATAAGGGCGAATACTTCCTCCGCGATTTCTGCAGAAAAGTCCTTCTTTTTAGCGCCGCTGATAAAGGCGCGCTTTTCTTTCTTCATCGTTTCGGCAATCTTTTTACCCATGGCCTTGCGGAAAATATCCGCCTGACCCAGGCTGTAGCCGGCGAACTCCTGCACAATCAGCAGCACCTGCTCCTGGTAAACGATTACGCCATACGTTTCTTTAAGTATATTTTCCAGGGCGGGGTGGGGATATTGTATAGGCTTGCGGCCGTGCTTGGCATCGATAAAGCGGGGGATATGCTCCATAGGGCCGGGTCGGTAAAGCGCCACCATGGCGGCGATATCGCTGAAGACGGATGGTTTGAGCTCCTTGATATAGCGCCGCATGCCGGAGCCTTCCAGCTGAAAAACGCCGGCAGTTTCCCCGGCGGCCAGTAAATCATAAGTCTTTTTATCGTCCATAGGCAGATTGTATAAGTCGATATCGACGCCGTGCTTTTCTTTGATGATTTTCCGGGCTTTACCCAGAATAGTCAGGTTGGCCAACCCGAGAAAGTCCATCTTGAGCAGCCCGATACGGGCAATATCGTTCATGGAGAACTGTGTCATGACGGCTTCCTGGCTGTTATCCGTCCGGGCGGAACGCTGTAGAGGCACGTATTTGGTCAGTGGCTCCCTGGAGATAACGACGCCGGCGGCATGGGTGCTGGCGTGGCGGGAAATCCCCTCGACGCGGCGGGCGGTATTCACCAGGTTGCGGACGATTTCGTCTTCCTGATAGATGTTTCTAAGCTCATGGTTCTCGTCCATAGCCCTGGCCAGCGTCATGCCAGGCATAGCGGGCACCAGCCGCGCCACGCGGTCGACGTCACCGTAGGACATGCCTAAAGCCCGTCCGACATCGCGGATAGCCGCCCGCGCCCCGAGCGTGCCGAAGGTGATAATCTGGGCGACATGGTCCTGGCCGTATTTCTGGGTGACATAGGCGATAACCTCATCACGTCGGTCGTCCTGGAAGTCCATATCCACATCCGGCATTTCCTTGCGCTCGATGTTCAGGAAGCGCTCGAATATCATGCCGTGCTCCAGGGGGTCGAGGGGGGTTATGCCGAGGCAGTGCAGGACGATACTGGAAGCGGCGCTGCCTCTTACACCGAAGAGGATATTCTTGCTCCTGGTAAAGGATATGATGTCCCAGACGACCAGAATATAGTTGGCGAAGTTGGTCGTCCTTATAACATCAAGCTCGTATTCCAGGCGTTTTTTGATTTCCGGGGTGGGGTTGGGGTAATATTTTTCCATGTTTTCATAGCAGAGGTCGGCTAAAAACTGGTCGGCGGTCTTGCCTTCGGGAATACCGATTTCCGGCAGGTGCAGCCGTCCGAACTCCATCTCCAGGTTGCACATTGAGGCGATACGTTCCGTATTTTCTAGCGCCTGCGGGATATCTTTATAAAGTTCCGCCATTTCTTCCTGGCTCTTGAGATAAAAAAAGTCGCCGGCCATTTTCATGCGCTTTTCATCGTGAATAGTCGTGTTCGTGCCGATGCAGAGCAAAATGTCGTGGGCGGAGGCGTCTTCTTTTTTTACATAGTGTGTATCATTGGTGGCAACGATGGGGATATCCAGTTCTTTGCCCATTTCCACCAGGTATTTGCTAACGGCTTCCACTTCCGGGATTGGGTGCCGCATGATTTCCAGGTAGAAATCGCCGTAAGTCTGCTTGTACCATAGCGCCGCCTGTTTCGCTTCTTCATAGCGACCACTCAGAATCAGCTGGCTAAGCTCACCAGAATTGCAGGCGCTGAGGGCGATGAGACCCTCCTTGTGCTGCTCCAGGAGCTCTTTATCTACCCTGGGTCTATAGTAAAATCCTTCCAGATGAGCCTTGGTGGTCAAATGGATCAGGTTTTGATAGCCGGTCTGGTCTTTAGCAAGGAGAATGAGGTGATAGTTGTTCCTGTCGCCGGCGTTCTTACTAAAGCGACTGCCCTGTGCAATATAGATTTCACAGCCGATAATTGGCTTGATGCCAGCCTCTTTAGCCTCCTGGTAGAACTCGATAACACCATGCATCACGCCGTGGTCGGTTATCGCCAGAGTATCCATGCCCAGCTCTTTAGCGCGGGCGATAAGCTTGGGAATAGGACACATCCCGTCAAGAAGACTATATTCAGTGTGAACATGGAGATGGGTAAACATGATACCCCCCGGGAAAGGTTATAGATATTATAGCACAGGATATGTTTTTTAGAGTATTATTAAAAGTGCCGGGACAATCATTTAGGAAACATTTTTAAGAAACACCGTGAAAAATTTTAAAATAATCGCTCAATGGCTTTTCAGCCTGTGCCTGCCTGTGATGCTATTTACCGCCAGCGTCAGCGCCGCCGTCAACTGCGTCTGGCTTTACGAGTACGGCTTTGATAAATACGACGTAAGCCGGACGACAGGACTGGCGCCGGCGGAGATGGAGAAGGTGGCGCGCGGACTAATCGGCTACTGGAACTCCGGCGATGAGACGTTCAATATTACCGTTATCAAAGACGGGCAACCTTTTACCGTCTTCAACCAGCGGGAGGTCGGCCATCTTAAGGACGTGAAGGCGATATTCTATCTGGTATACAAACTCCTGTTGGGGACAGGAATTTATGTCCTGGTTTACGCCGGGGTAGCCCTTTTCTGGTGGCGGGATAAAAGACGACTGGGACTGGCGCTTATCTGGGGAAGCGGTTTTTCCATAGCTTTGATGATAGCGCTGGGCCTGGCGGCTATCTTCGACTTTCACTGGCTGTTCTGGCAGTTCCATATCATCAGTTTTGCCAACGATTTGTGGCTGCTCGACCCGGCCCGTGATTACCTGATAATGCTTTTCCCGGAGGGTTTCTGGTTCGATGCCGCTATGTTCTGTTCCGCGGCTAAAGTAATAGCGGCGCTGATACTGGGAGGGGTGGGATGGTGGATGTGGAGGAAATATAGAGCCGTATCAAGTTAAAAAGCTAGCCTGGTCTAAAGCCCCCCGGAACTGGTGCCCGTGGTAACTTCAAGGTCAAATCTCTTGATGTCCTCGCACGACCCGAAGCATTGGAGAGAAAAATTCCAGGTATCATCGGGTTTAAGATTCATCACGCTGTCCGTAGAGCTATCGATAAAATTATCATGGGAGTCATAAAAACTGACTTTAACCTGGGCAAGCTCGATTGTTATCTGACTCACGTTTTTAATCGTCACTAAAACAGCTTTGTTGCCTTCCTGGTCTGAGATTAATTCCTGTTTCTGGACGACCAGTTCTGCCTTCCTGGGGACACCCTGTGTCTCTTTAAGGAAATCGCAGCCGGAAACCAGCACTGCCAGCAACATTAAAATGACAACAGCTATTCTGAATTTCATGGTCTTTATCAAGCCTCCTTGGGTTTGACAACGAAAGATACCACCAGCAACGCTATGCCGGCCACAAGCAGGCCGATAGCTAACGGCAGGGCTACCGAAGTAACGTCATTAGCCACTCCTTCTACCCAATTGCTCAAGGTATCCGGGATATCAAAGGCGTCAACAAGAAAATGAAACGGTGCAATAGTCTTGACCAGGATGATGCCTATAAGGTCCAGACCTCCGAAAATAACCAGATTAATCCCCAGAGCGCGGGCGGTGGCCCTGATGTTCATGTTAGCCAGGAAAATCAAGGCCGCCAGGACTATCATCAGGACAATCATCCAGGGATAATAGGTCTGAAAATAGTCTACCGCAGTCCTGGCCGTAGATAAGGCATCCATCGTCTGTTTACCCAGCGTATCCTCATCAATTGTATAAGTATCAGGGACATCTTTAATAAATTCATCGAGGTAGCTGTTGAAATACCCCTCAACACTGTCCTCGATAGGCACGGTTATTTCCGGCGGCAGGCCGATGAGAGTGTTTTGACCGGCAAAATCCCTTAAATACTGCTCGACGGCCAGATTACGCAGGTCTTGAGGTAAAATGGCTAGTTCCGGCGGTAGTATATCGCGCGGAATCTGCCGTATTATATCCTGTAAATACCTTGACACTTCCATCTCCGACTTGCCGGCGAGTTCGTTCTGAAGGTAAATCCTGGCTTCATCCCACAGAGTATCCTTAAGGTCCTGCTTCAACTCTGAAAGAGGGATAACAATATAGAGCGTTTCCGTGTTACCCTTTAGATAGTCATAGCCAGTGTCGATGGCGTCTTTCAGCTGGGTTTTTATCCATGGTTCCTGTTTTTCAACGGTATTTAAGGCGACATCTTTCAGAAAAGGCATGTCTTGAGTCAACTCGGAACTGATGAGTTCATCACCAAAATCACGGGCGATATCGGATATCGGCACATTGTCCACTTGAGTTGAAACGAAATCGGAGTTCAGGACAGTGCTGTTGATCATAAAGGCGACGCTAAAAATGGTCAGCGTCAGGAAGAGAATAAAACTTAAAAGACTTGTGGCGATATTTCTCAAAAAGCCCATTTATTTTACCTGTGCTTTCCCGTAGCATTCCCGGAGAAATTATCTATTATTACACACGCTACGTCGAGTTTACACGTTATATTGCAATACCGTGCATAGATTTTAACATATCCCATGTCAAATTACACCCACTCGATATTCTGGATATCAAGAGTTGACTGTAAAAAGGGTATTTAGTAGAATTACATTGTATTATGGGCGGTTAGCTCAGTTGGTTAGAGCGCCGCGTTGACATCGCGGAGGTCAGTGGTTCAAGTCCTCTACCGCCCACTCAGTATACAGAAGGTAGTACGACTTCTATTTAGTGATATTTTTACCTGTTTAATAATGCTTAAATAAAATTCTTCAAGTGTCGGGGCACGCATTACAAAAGAGCCGATATTGCCTTCGCCGAGAATTATGGTAAATTACAACCTATACTTGATAAATGAGCCTTATCCAGCTTCATATTTGTCTTATTTAGTGAAAATTAAATGAATTACCTAATTTAGGCATAGATTGCTCTATACCCTGAAGCATGCAGCCATGTGCCCGTTGCCGACGTCTTTTAGCTGTGGTCTTTCTGTTTTACAGTCGCCAGTAGCAATATTACACCTAGGGTTAAAATGGCACCCCGTAGGCGGATCGGCGGGGCTTGGTACCTCGCCCTTCAATACTGTACGGGTACGTTTCCTTTCTATCACCGGGTTCGGTACCGGTATGGCTGAAAGCAACGCCTTGGTATAAGGGTGGAGGGGATTTTGATAGAGTTCTTTTGAGTTGGCAATCTCGATAATGCGTCCCAGGTACATCACCGCCACGCGGTTGCTTATGTGCTGGACAACGGAAAGGTCATGGGCGATAAAGAGATAAGTAAGTCCCAGTTTTTCTTGTAGCTCTTCCAGCAAATTAATAATTTGCGCTTGGATGGAAACATCCAGTGCCGATACAGGTTCATCGCAGATTATCAACTCAGGCTGGCAAGCAAGGGCGCGCGCAATGCCCAGACGCTGGCGCTGACCGCCGCTGAATTCATGAGGGACACGGGTCATCATAGAAGGGTCCAGCCCAACTAGTTTGAAGAGCTCTTCTACTCTATTATCATACCCTTTAGTTTTCATGCCATGAATGATTAGCGGCATCCCGATGATAGTGCGTGCCGTTTGTCTGGGGTTGAGAGAGCCGTACGGGTCCTGGAAAATGGCACCCATACTAGAACGGACCGAACGCAACTGGTTTTCATTCATGCCGGAAATATCCGTACTGTTAAACATTATTTTCCCGGCGGTAGGTTTATACAGGCGTAGGATGCAGCGCCCCGTTGTCGTTTTACCGCAGCCGCTTTCACCGACTAAGCCAAGCGTTTCGTTTTTCTTGATGCTAAAACTGACATCATCGACGGCTTTAATTTCGCCGACCCTGCGGCGCAGCAGTCCGTGTGTAATCGGAAAATACATCTTGAGGTTTAATAACTCTACGACATTCGTTGAATTTTCCTGGGTCATGGTTTCTCCATTATCTCTCTAAAACAAGCTACATAATGCTGTCCCCCTACCAACTCCAATGGTGGCCAGAGTTGCTGCCGGCAGATGTCCCTGGCCCGGTCGCACCGGGGTAAAAAGGCGCAGTTGGTAGGCATATTTATAAGGTTGGGGGGCAAGCCTTTGATGGGCACCAGTTTTCTTTCCTGCCGTGTTTCACCAAGTTGCGGAACGCATTTGAGCAGGCCGATTGTATACGGGTGGCGGGGATTGAGGAAGATATCATCAGCGAGACCTGATTCCACGATACGCCCGGAATACATAACGTAAATCCTCTCGGCGTACCGGGCGACCACACCGAGATTATGGGTTACGATAACGAGGGAAGTATCGAATCTGTTAACCATATCCTGCATCAATTCCAGCAACTGTGCTTGCGTGGTAACGTCGACAGCCGTCGTCGGCTCATCAGCAATCAATATTTTAGGATTACATGAAATGGCTATCGCAATCATCACCCTCTGGCGCATACCACCGCTGAACTGGTGTGGATATGCATCGAGGCGATTATGCGCATCCGGGATACCGATCATGCGCAGCAGTTCGATAGCCCTCTCCTGCGCTGTCTGCGGCGTCATGTTAAGATGGATTTCCAGACTTTCGGTCAGCTGCCGCCCGATAGTAAGCACCGGATTAAGGGACGTCATCGGCTCCTGGAAAATCATGGCAATCTTAGCTCCGCGAATGGCGCTCATCGCATCGCTTTTGGACTTGTATTGAAGCAGATCCTGACCATCAAACATCACCCTGCCGCTGACAATCTCTCCCGGCGGGTTGGATATCAGTTGCAGGATGGAAAGCATACTGACTGATTTGCCGCAGCCACTTTCCCCCACCAGACCGATTATTTCTTTCTCATTGATATCGAAGGAGACTCCATCGACGGCTTTAACCAGTCCGCGGTAGGTACGGAAATATGTTTTCAGGTTTTCCACGCTCAATAAAGGCGTCATTATATATACCTCGTAATATCTTTATGCAGGAAGCTAAATCACACCCCTTAATTTCGGGTCCAGTGCGTCTCTCAAGCCGTCACCCAGCATGTTAAAACCAAAGACAACCAGCATAATCGCCACTCCGGGTGAAATAGCTAAAACGGGGTTGGTCATGATGAATTTATAGCCATCATTCACCATGCCTCCCCAGGTGGCGGTCGGTGGGGTGATGCCGATACCGAGGAAGCTTAAACCAGCCTCCGCCAGGATAACCGCCCCGATGCCGATGGTCATCAGTACCAGTAGCGGGGGGAAGGCGTTAGGAAGGATTTCCTGGAACATTATCCGCAGGTTGGACATACCCATCGCCCGCGCGGAGAGCACATAATCATTTTGCTTCACGGACATTACTACGCCACACATCAGGCGGCAAGGCGCAGCTATCATGCCGATGCCCAAGGCAATGATTATATTTAGCATACCTGCTCCTAATAGAGACGCAACAAGTAATGCCAGGAGTAACATCGGGAAAGCCATCAAGGCGTCCATAAATCTCATGATAATATGATAAATGGCACCACCGAAATACGCCGCCAGTAAGCCGAGCACAATCCCTATGATGGACGATATTGCCGTAACGGAAATACCGATAATCAGAGATGTACGCGAGCCGAAAATTATCCGGCTTAACGTGTCTCTCCCTAAGGAATCTGTTCCCAGCCAGTGCTCAGAACTCGGCTGCTGGAGTTTATTGATAATTTCCATTTGATTGGGGGGATCAGGAGCCAGCAGCGGGGCGAAAATAGCCACCAGTATCAGTAAGACGATGATGACGAGTCCGATGACCGGCAGCGGACGCCCAACAAAAACTGATATCATGCGTTTAATTTCACTGTAACGCGGGGCAGTTTCCGACCACTTGGCGATATCAACTGGCTGGGTATCATCATTGGCGTCGTTTGTCATGTTAAATCCTTCTAATCATATCTAATCCTAGGGTCAAGCCATCCGTAAGAAATATCAACGATAAGGTTAGATAATACCACCATAATGGCAATAACAAGTGTGACAGCCTGCACAACTAGATAGTCCTGATTCTGTACGGCTTGGGTAGCTAGCCTGCCGATACCGTTAATATTGAAAACCGATTCTATAAGAACTGATCCTCCGAAAATAAATGCCACCTGCAGACCGACAACCGTGATCACCGGTATCAGGGCATTTTTAATAGTGTGCCGGCTGACAATCAACCGTTCTTTTAATCCCTTTGACCAAGCTGTGCGGATGTAGTCCTGCTGAATCACTTCTAGCATCGAGGAACGGGTCAACCGAGTCAAGGAAGCGACGGGGAATAGCGCCAGACAAGTGACCGGCATAATAATTCGCCGGGTGCTTTCCCAGAAGTTTTCGAATGGTGATATGAAGCCGCTTACGGGCAGCCATCCAGCCTTGACTGACAGTAAATAAATCAGGATAATGCCAACCCAGAATGAAGGCATGGTTATCCCGATATTTGCCAGCAGGGTAACCAGCGTATCCACCCAAGTCCCGCGCTTCAATGCACAGATAACTCCGAAGGAAATACCTAATACTCCTGAAATAACGAACGCCAGAGCACCCAGATAAAGTGTCACCGGCAAACGCTCGGTCATCAGGAGACGGACATCTATATTATAATAGACCGATTGTCCCATATCGCCCTTAAATAATCCCCCTATCCAGTCAACGTATTGCATAGGAAGGGGTTTTTCCAGGCCAAACTTTACCCTCAACTCGAAAAGTTGCTCTTCCGTCAACTGTTGCATATCAGTCTTGTTGAGGTATATTGTCAGGGGGTCGCCGGGTAAAAGGCGAATAAATAAAAAGACCATCACCGTAACTATGAAAATTACAACAACGCCCATAGATAAACGGCGAATAATATAGGATGTCATACAAAACCTCAACCGTTTAAAACAGGTATATCGGGTTTCTTATATCGGTTTAGCGTGTGCTAAGTATATTTTTATAGCATTTAATGTTTTTTACTAGGGCTGGCTGTAAACCCGGAAGTGGTTATTCCCGACAGGAGCTTACAGCCAGCCTTCTTTGTTTTATGTTTCCATTTGTATATTACTGTTCCAACCAAACCTCACCGGGAGACCAGAAACTGGTAACATGGAAGGCATGATGCGCAAAGCCATGCAGCTTGGGGTCCATCGCCACCAGCGGCGCATCGCCCTGGTAAGGGATACCAATAGCTTCATCGTATATCGTCTTCAGTATATCCACTAATATCTCGGTTCTCTTGACGGTATCCATTTCTGCAAAGAGGGCATCCCATTTTTCCCAGTAGCCTTCAGGCTGGTAGATGCTGATATAGGTTGTGGGATCGCCCCAGCGCCCCTGAATTCCCAGCAGCGTGCCCACATTGGGGAAGCCGGGGAAATAAATGCCGTCCCAACCCTGTCTCGGCAAGCCGAAGGCCGCACCGAAATCAAGGATTTCCAAATCGGTGGTGATGCCTACATCGTTCAGATAGGTCTGTATTGCGGTAAGAGTGTCCCGGCGGGCCATTACATCTGACACGAGTGTCGTATGGAAACCGCCCTCGTAACCTGCCAGTGCTAAGAGCTCCCTGGCTTTATCCGGGTCATACTCGCGGAAAGGCAGGTCGGCATTATACCACGGGTCTTTCTCGGTAGCCAGCTGGTTCAGCGCTTCATAATAACCCATGCCGACGCCTTGGGCAATGACTCTCTTGTCGATTGCATACTCAAGGGCTAACCTGACTTCCTTTTTTGCAAAGGGAGAATCAGGGTTGTTTCCGGACGGAACAATACTGTGGAGGAAATAAAGGTTCGGTTGATAAATGGTGTAACCTTCTTTCTCAAGTTGTACAGCATCTACCGGATCAACATTCTCGACGGCATGGATTTCTCCCGCCCGGAGCGACATGATGCTAACGGTCAGGTCAGCGGTATTCCTGATTTCAATAGCGTCCAGATAGGGCAAGCCCGGTTTACGGTATCCGTCCCATTTCTTATATCTTACATAAGAGTCTCTCTCCCAGCTATCGAACAAGAAAGGCCCGGTACCTACCGAGTGTAATTGGGCGATAGTTTCTGGCGTCGCTTCCTTTGCCAGAGCTGTGGGAGATGCCATCAGGCCGAGGGCGCCCTGTGCCAGACGCAATAAGAATGTCGAATCGGTTTCCGTAAGGTTGATTTTGAGGGTATATTTATCGCGTATTTCATACGATGACACGTTCGTGAGGAAAGCGGTGCCGCCGATATTCGCGGCCAGGACAGCTTCCAGGTTATACTGTACCGCCGCGGCGTCAAAATCCGTACCGTCCTGGAATTTGACGTTTTCCTCCAGGTGAAAGAGAATCGTTTTGCCATCAATGGAAACATCCCACGATTGCACCAGCCACGGCTGAATGTTATCCTGTTCGTCGGTTATCAATAGCCCTTCGAACATAGGAAAGGTGTTGCGGTTAGCGGCAATGCCCAGGTTATCCACGATAGCGCCAATCTGAGTGATACCTCCATTGTGGACCCAGATGAAGGTACCACCGTATTGGGGTTGTTCACCCGCAGGGGTGGTGGTTAGTGTGGTGGCTGGCGTGGTCGTGGCGGGAGTAGTTGTAGCAGACGGAGTCGATTCACCGCAGCCGCTAATAAATAATCCGGTTACAAAGATAGCGATAAGGGTAAAAAATATTGCTCTTTTCATCTCACTTAGCCTCCTTAAAAAAATGAATATTAATGATCACTAATTTCAGGGGACCTCCTTTCGTCAAAGAATTTATGCCTAAATGATAATGTTTCAATTTAGGTAACTTAGTGTAACTTAACGGTGGAAAATTGTCAATAATATTCAGCCTTTACATAATACCAATAAAAAAGAGGGATGGTTTCTAAAAGTCAATATAATCAAGTAAGACTATAAAGTATATTGTTAAGCCAGTAGGTATTGCACGATTTAGCGTTTTGTTCAACGAATAGTGGATTCTTCATGGCCCAGGCTCGCCAACATTTAATGAACGGAGACTTTACTCTAAGGCTTTGACCAAATCATGGCATGTGGTTACCCATCCGAAAACCTCAGTGACATTCCAAATGGTGGCTTCCTGGGTGGATTCCGGACCAATATTGCCACAGCCATCGCTAATCAGGACGGGAAAGAACTCGTGAAAATAGGCATCCCGGAGCGTTGATTCGACGCAAACATTGGTAGCGAGCCCAATAAATAGCAGATATTTAATATTGTACGTACCTAGGATGGTATCAAGTTCTGTGTTAGTGAAGCCATTGTATCTATGCTTATCAACGACTATGTCCCCTGGCTGTGGTTTAAGCTCATCAATTATTTCCCAATCCCGGGTGCCGATAGTCAGAAACCTGCCCTTCAACTCTGGATGCATGCGCATAGCCGCCACACCAAGCTCCTTATAGTAATTAGGGGATTCCGGTCCTCCGGAGTTGGAAAGGTCCTGTCTATAGCCCATTCTGAGATAAACTACCTTTATCCCTTTATTTCGGCACGCGTCGATTACCTTCTTATCCCTGTCAATAATATTTTTGACCTTCATTTCATCAAATTTTCCCAGATAATCAAAAATCCCCCCTTTTTTACAGAAGGTATTTTGCATATCGACCACGATTAAAGCAGTCCTATTGATTTCCAACTTGACCGGTTCCGGCTTAGCCGTTACGACCACTTCCATGATTAATTACCTCCACCTTTAAACATTAAAGATTAGATATCATATTCATCACCAGATGGACATTATCCGGGGGCGTCTCCGGCGGTAACTCCCAATCAGTGGTCAGAAAGACACCCGGTTCGGTTCTTTGGGGTAAATGTGTCTCTAAATATGTTTGGAGCTCTTTCAGACCTGAATTGAAGAGTTGGGTAGGAATGGCTTTCCCTAAAATACAGGAGCGTTCGCCTCTTATCTTATGCCAGGTCTTTACATCAATTCCCGCGGCAACTATCCCATCAAAACCTAAGTCTAACAGGTTGGTTATGTTGTTCGGTGATGACTCGCCGGGTAACAGGATTGAGAAAGCGTTGTAGAACCTCACCGTGTTAACAATAGGCGAGAAGATCGAGCGCAGCCAAGAAAATTGGCCTGGTGGGCAAAACGTTATCAGGTTTTCAGTAATGACAATAGCATCTAATTCCAAATGACAGTAAACCTGGACTACCTTGAGTAGAAATCTGGAGGCAGCTTCAATATCTCTGATGACTTCTTCCGGCCTTTCGGTAAAGCCCTTGAGAGTATCTCTACCCGTCAGGCCTGCTGTCAAGGTCATCGGGCCGTTAACTAAGGCGACCAAGGCCAGATTTTGTCCCGCGACCCTATTAAGGCGTCGTAAGGACTCGATAACGGTGCCAAATCTGCCCGTTTTACTGGCGCTTTCTATGTTGATGTCATCCAGCCGTCCCAGGTCAAATTCTGGATTCGAGCGGATCGCCGGTGCTTCGTAGTCGCCCCTCCAGTTTATGGGGCAACCACATATCTCCGTTTCCAGGGAAGCATCAAAACTGCTGATAATAGCATCATAGCCATATAGTTTCTGGCTATTCTGAAGGCATTTTGTATATTGAGTCGGATCAGCGAATATTCTTTGCACCGGTATTTGTTCCAACATGGCAGCGTGGGTAAAGATCCAGGGAATAAAAGGCAACCGTGGTAAATCAGCAGATTCAAAAGCTCCTCTAACCAACCTCTTTGGCGTAATCATTTTATAAGAATCTCAATCTCGCGCGTAGTTACATCCTGATAATTTCTCTCGTTTTCCTGCCATCCGGCCATGACCCGTAATATTCCAGAATCTCTTCGGCAGGACGAAGCTGTGACCATTCCTTCTCGAAAGCATCCCAGGTCATACCACGAGATATCCTGTCTTCTCTCTCCTTCTGACGGAGCTGCTTCGTTTTCTCCTCATCCATCTCAAGGGTTTCGTGGTCATAGGCTAAGTGATAAATGTTTTCCGCCGTCCAGCGGGAGATGACTTCCTTCCTTAAATCTTCCATGACCATTCCGGGATCCCTCTCCAGCACATCACCATAACCGCCGCCACCACCACTGAAGATGACCCATAAGTCACCGTTTTTCATGATGTGGACCTTCTTGAAGATGCTGCCAATTTCGTAATCACCCTGGATGGTCCTTTCGGAAATCAACTGCACGGCTCCCGTGGGGATGTCTTTATCGCCCCTTTTCAGCTTTTCCCAGATGTTGGTGTTCTTGACCTCAATTCCCGGCAGCGTAGGCGGCGGATAACCGCCGAACAGCCCCATGCAGTTACGTATTTTGCTGCCTTTAACATGGCTATTATAAAGGGCATAGTCCACGTAATTAACTACATAGATAACTTCAGTGCCAGAGCCACCGCGGTACTTGCCAAAACCGCCGCTATCCCGGCTGAGCTTGGCCACCAGGTTGAAGAACTGGAATTCGTTTTCTATATCTTCAATATCCGGCGCCCGGCCTGTGGGGCAGTGGGAGAAACCGTAGGCATCGACACCATCCATGTCTAACCTGGCACCATGCCCTTCAGTATTAAGACCGAAGGCGAGAAAATCGGAAATGGGCACGCCCCACTGGTTGGTACCGGAGACGAGCACACCGACGCCGGTATTACCAGTAGCGGCCGCCACTAGTTCCCGCTGGGGACTATCGAACATCAGCTTGCTCATGCAGATATTACCCAGGGTCATGGCACCGTGGCAGGAAGGGGCGCTATTGCTCTGGGCAGCCTCAAAGTGTGGATTGAACATGCACCCTTCGGGCACAATCCATTCCATGGGCGCGAAGATGCCGGCCGAGACCGGCAGGTCGTGGAAGGAATAGGACATCAAATGGATGGCCACATTGGCCGCCAGGGCATGAGGCATACAGTGCTGGGGACTATCGGTTTCAGGAGAAGTGCCGGTGAAGTCCCAGGTGAGTTGGTCGCCTTCCTTATGCAAGGTGAGAAAGTTACGCACCAGACGGTGTTTTTCGCCGACGATATCCACAAAGGTGACACCCCGGTAGTAGCCATCATTCCATTCCTTGATGCGGTGACGAGTGCCTTCCTCCGCTTCAATTATAATGCGACGGAAGAGACCCTTAACAAAGTCGTTACCCTTTTCTTGAGCCAGTGTCACAAGGCGACCCCGTAAGCGATCAGCGGCACTTAATCGGGCCCTCATATCAATCGCCTGCATACGTGGTGCCCGAGATATCAGGTTAACGCACATCTCCACCAAGTCTTCACGGAGTTTGAAGTTCTCACCTATCTTAATGGGCGATAGGAGCATACCTTCATCGTGTCTCGTCTTGGCAGTGAGCGGCATCCCGCCCGGCTCGCAGGCGCCGGTTTCAGGCTGATGTACAGCCGCATTAGTCCAGGCAATAAGCTCACCGTCATTAAACACGGGCATGACAACAATCTGGTCACAGTTGTGTATACCACCATAAAGCGGATCAGAGAGGTAAAAAATATCGCCGTCCTTACAACCCACGGTAGGCTCGTTTATCCAGGTTTCGGCTATGTACTTTATCGGTATCTGGCCTACCACCGCATGAAGATAGGTCCCGCACCAGGCAGCCACCATGTCCCCGGTCGGGGTGTAGATTCCGGTTACGAGGTCGCCGGAGCGGAGCATGCTACTCACACCCAGCTTGAGGAAGACCTCCTTGGACTCCAATAGGAAGTTATTCAGTTTCTCAGTATAGATTTCGTAATCGCCAGGTTGTAGCAATTTCATACATTCCAGTTCTTTATCCGTAGGTGGACTGGGTTTTATCCATTGCAGCATCTTTTGCGGGTCCGGTCTCATATCACCCTCCCTTCTCTATATTCTCTCCAAGATGAAATTGTGGTATTTATCTACAGAAAGCTTTAGGGGCGGCGGTATCACGATGGTGGTATCCTCGGCTTCGATGACAGCGGCGCCATTGATAATATTCCCGTGTTTTAGAGATTTAGCATCGTAAACAGGCGTCGGGCGGAACTCCCCGTATTCCACCCAGTAAGCGTCTCTTCTGCCTTTCAGAGCCTCACGGTCTGGTATCTCTTTTGCCCGCGGATAGACTGGGAGTTTCGGTTTTGGGTGGTCCACGGTAGCATGCAGTATCAGGTTGAGCATATCCACACCACCCTGGGGGTAAGCCGACATGCGGCTGTAAACCCGGCAGTATTCATCCTCGAAGGCTTGATATATCGCCCTGACATCAGCCGCATTATTGATAAATAGTAGAGGAGACATGAAGCGGAGGATGTTGAGCTGTCCTCCGTACTTGGCCTCCATTTCAAGGCTGAACTTAATGGACTCGAGGGAGAAGCCCTCATTGGTTATGTCTTTGATTACTCTCTCCTGGAGGTTTTTTACAGCGTTATTGAAGACTTTGTAATCGTCGAATGGTTTCATCGTCTCCGGGGCCAGCAGGGGCAGGCGAAGTGATTGCTCGTAGAGATGTAGAATATCCATGGTACTGGAGCCAAAGGCACAAAATACCGGCGAGAAGGGGAAGACGACAATTTTATTTATCCCGGCATATGGCCCGTAGGAGCAGCAGTGGGTCGGTCCTGCCCCGCCGAAAGCGAAGAGTATAAAATCGCTGGGCTTGAATCCCCTGAGGAAGGTCTCCTTAGCGATGGTGTCGCCCATATTGGCATCGACTATCTTTTTAATCAGCAGCGCCGCCTCTTCTACATCAACACCCAGGGGTTTGGCAATTTTTTCCCTGATGGTCGATACCGCTCTGCCCTTATCCAGTTTCATGTGACCACCATGATAATAGTCCGGGTTGATATAACCCAGTACGATATCGGCGTCGGTAACCGTAGGATCATTGCCTCCTAAATTATAAGAGGCCGGCCCGGGCATAGAACCGGCGCCTTTAGGCCCGACCTCCAGCCGATTGCCCATGACAGGATTCAGCCAGGCGATAGAGCCGCCACCAGCTCCAATAGACCTTGTTTCCAGGACAGTCATGTCCACCCACCAGCGGTCGATGAGGGGGTGGTACTGGTAAAACCGGCTGCTACCGGCCACGACCAGACCCAGGTCAAAGCTGGTACCACCCATATCGCTAACGACGATGTTGTCATATCCAAGCATCTTACCGACGTTCGCTCCACCGATAAGTCCGGCCACCGGACCCCCATTGAAAGTCTGGATAGCCGCCGTCCGGAAGACCTCCGCCATGCCGCCGCTGTTATGTACCATCATGATGGTCTTATCGTAACCGGAGTTGCGGAGTTCATCGCCTGTGCCGGAAATCTGCTCCCACATGGAGTAATGTAGGTAAGCATTTAATATCGTGGTCACCGTACGCGTATATTCATTCTGTTTGGGTGTCACCTCGGAAGAAAGCACCACTGGCATGGCTCCCAGGTAGAAGTCCGGATATTCTTTGCGGATTATTTCGGCGATACGCTTTTCATGGGTTGGGTTAGCATAGGAAAAGAGCAGGCTGACAACAAATCCCCTGGCCCCCTTGTCCACCAGATATTGCAGCTTTTCCAGAAAATCTTCCTCGTCTAGGGGCCTGATTTCCTCTCCTCGGGAGTTGACCCTTTCTTTAACGCCGACCGTCATGTCCCTGGATATGATAGGTTCGGGTTTGACGATGCGGGCAAGGTTCCTGATTTCGCGAAATGTAAGCTGATCCGACCACGAAGCACCCTTGCCGATGGCTACAATATCTTCAAAGCCTTCCGTGGTAATCAGCGCCAACCTGGGGCCGGTCCTCTGGATTAATGTATTTATGGCGATGGTCGTAGAATATCGAACAACCTCAGCGCTGCCCAACAACTCCTTGACGGAAATGCCAAGCAAGGCCGCGGCATCTTTTACCGCCCGCATGAAACCAACCGAAAGGTTATATCCGGTCGTAGGCGTTTTAGTAAAGATATTCTTGCCGTCATAACTTAGAAAAAGGTCAGTAAAAGTACCGCCGATATCAACATCGAGAGAGACTTTCATGGTAACACCTGCCTCATTCTTATTTCTTAGCCTGCTTATCCGTCCCGGATAATAAATGCTTTTCTTTCAGCTTATCGATATCCAGTTCTATGTCGTAAGTAACAGGGTGTCCCGGAGGCAACATTTCATTTTCCACCATAGTGCCACAGCCGGGGCAGTAAAACTCCACCAGCATTGCCCAGGTCGGGTCCGGCGCGAAGCCAAAGGGACCTTTCACAGGGGAGTTATAAATAGTGTTCAAATCTTTCCTGATATAAACCAGACACCCTTTTTTATAATTTTCCCTGGCGGAGATAAGCACATATCCACAGCGGTTACAGCACCAGAGTTCTTTTTCCAGATCGATGTCCAGATATTCGGTTATCTGCCTCTTTGTACCCACTGGTACCTCCTTCTTAAGCCGATTCTATGACGCCGTTCAATAGATTGTCCACGGTATACTTCTTGCCTCCGGGAATCAATATCGTCGTGTCATCGCTTTCGATGACAGCGGGTCCGGAAACAATATTACCGCATTCGAGTTTCATCTGGCTGTAGATAGCGGTTCGTATGAATCCGTCCTTCCAGTAGACATCACGGTATCCTTTCAAGGCCTTCTCCGGGCTCTCTCGGGCAAAATTATGTGTGGCCAGTTCAGGATGGGGGACGGGGCTCGTTGCCCGTAAGCGGAAAAGATATATTGCCATCTCATCCACATGACCGATATCATTCTGCTCGGCGAAAGTATCGAGAATCTTTCCGATATCCTGAGGGCTTTCAAACAGAGTTGCGGGCGATTCAAACACCGCGGTTTGATTTCCTGAAGCCACTTCCAACTCGAGGGAAAAGGACACCTTTTCCGGTGGGAATCCCTCTCCCCTCATGTCTCTTAAAACCGAATTCATAAGTCCTTTTACTATCCTGTTGAATCCCTGTATTTGCGATTGACTCCCGTTACGCTTTAGGGTAAGTTTTGCTAGAGACTCATAGGTATGGAGGACGTCGGCACATGAGGAACCGAAGGCGCTGAACACGGAACTGAAGCGGAAGCAGTAGATTCTTGGTATGCCTACCTTATCAGCAATTCCGCAGCAGTAAATGCCCCCCGCTCCTCCGAAAGAAAACAAGACGAAATCGCCTGGATTATAACCCCCGTTTTTTATCAGACTTCCAATATCCTCAGCACAGATATCCTCCATGGCCTTAGTGATTAGCAAGCTGCACGCTTCCGCAGACATGTCTAGAGGTTTGACCAGTTTTTCGTTGATAACTCCCCGGGCAAGGTCTGTATCCAGCTTTCGCCTGCCGCCCAGGAAATATTCCGGGTCAATATATCCCAGAACAACACAAGCATCGGTAGAGGTAGGCTCGTTGCCACCGAGACCGTAACACGCAGGGCCTGGAATAGCACCGGCACTATCCGGGCCTACTTTGATTTGCTCCTTATTTTCAGGTCTGGCTATCGACCCACCGCCTGCAGCTGTCGGGTAAACCTCAATAACCGGCAGTTTCACCGGTATTCCTTCTAAAATGGTATCCCGTTTGTAGCCATGCCGACTGTTAACCACTAAGCTAATATCGGCGCTGGTTCCGCCGATATCCATGCTGGCCACATGCGACAGGTTATATAGCCGACTCATGTATGTTGCGCCGAGTACACCAGCTGAAGGCCCGGAGTTATGAGTCATGATGGCCGTTGTCTTGGCCACCCGGGCTACACCACCATCGGTATGCATTACCAGGAGTGGTTTACGATAACCAAGCTTTCTGACTTCATCCTCAGCTTTATAAAGAAAACGAACCATATCCGGGTGGAAATAGGCATTGAGTAAGGCTACATTAGTTCGCGAAGCATCATCGATAGTGGTGCTAACTTCACTGGAGAGCAGCAGCGGTACGGCACCCAGATAGTGTTTCGGGTAGTCATCATCGGCTATTTCTCTAACCTTCAATTCGTTGGCCGGGTCAAGATGGGTGCGATAAAGACTCACCACGATAATCCTCGCCCCACGCCCCAGAAGGCTGCGTATGGCCAGCCTTACTTCCTCTCTATCCACGGAACCCTTACCTGCCGACTCGTCGATACCGACAACCATCTCGGTGGGGATGATGAAATCGAGCGCAGGACTCCTGACAGATGAAGAGTAGAGATTTTTTTCAAATCCTTTGGTCACAATTAATCCCAGCCGCGGCCCAGACTTCTGTAACAAAGTGTTGGTGGCATGAGTAGTGGAAAACCTTATGACCTCCGTTTCATGGAGTAATTGCGGTGCGGTGAGCCCTAGCTTTATAGCACCTTCTTCGATACACTTTAGGAAACATATCGTCAGGTCATGAGGGGTCGTGTCCACCTTTACCCATTCGGTCTTTCCTTCACCGGTAAAGAAGCCGTCAGTAAAAGTCCCACCGTTATCGATATCAATTGTGAATTTCATCTAATACCACCCCATGATTATTCGAAAAAAATCAGTTAGATATTTATATAACTTCCGAATAGGGCATGTCAAACAAAGTAGATTATGTATATGAAACGTCTGAGAGAACTTATTGTGAATGCAGAAAAGAGAGTACGATCTTTATTGATCTCGACATCAGTAAAGACTGCCCCTATTTTGGAACCAATTATATGAGGTCACATTAGCTTGATTTGTTCAATATAAGACAAATCGTACAAAGAGTTCCGCCAACTTTAATAAAACCAAGTTTTATTTAGCCTCGGAGTACAGAAAGCCCTCGGAACCGAGACTAGATCTCCATGTTGCTTATTGCACAATAGAACATTAGTTGTTACAATTTCCTTGGTGGAAGGTACGAGACTAAACCGTTAGGCTAAATTCCAGTTTAAAAGTCCTACCTTTCGTACAGTACCGCCCACCATCATTTTCTATTAGTATCTCTCAATATATTATTTCATTCACTTTCCATTGACATCCCTGCAACGCGTGGCTAGAATTGTCCATAGGCCATTTCGCAGGAGGTGAAACGTGCCCATTATTACGATTAGAGGCCAACTGGGAAGCGGGGCGCCGGATATAGGGAAAATGGTTGCCGCCCGCCTGAACATCGACTACATCGATCGGGAAATTATTGCCGAGACGGCAGCTCGATTGAATTACCCGGAACAAAAAATAGAAAAACAGGAGATGCCCCCCGCCACCCTTTTTAAGCGTATCAAAGACGCCCTGGAACACAGCTATCCTCTTATAACCGGGGCGGGCGGAATCAATATGCCCGTCATGTACCTGCCTCCGTCCGATATTCCTCTTGACGACTCCAGCTACATAGCTGGTCTTGAATCAACAATCAAGAAACTGGCGGAAGGCCGGTCGATTGTGATGCGCGGTAGAGGCAGCCAGTTTATCTTGAAAGACTATCCTGAAGCATTGCATGTCCTGGTGATAGCGCCTCTGGAAACCCGGCTTGCCCGCGTCATGGCCAGTATGCAACTTGATGAGAAAGCGGCTAGACACGAAATTAATAACTTTGACGGCAGCCGCCACGAATTTATCAAAAGATACTTTAAAGCCGAACTGGAAGACCCGATGAATTACGACCTTGTTCTAAATACCAAGCGCTTTAACTTTGAAGAAGCGGCGGCAATTATCATCAGTTCTTCATCGATTAGAAAGCAGCCTCCAGTCAGAAAAAACGCAAAAGTATAATTTTCTATATCTTTTAAATAGCTATTTGCCTTTTACTTTAGGGGCGGAACCGGGTGCGGGTGGGGCATTGCCGAAGTATACCTTGGTATGCGGCCAGGGAATTTCAATGCCTTCTTTATCAAAGGCTTTCTTCAACCTCAAGCGGAGTTGTCCCGCGATTTCCCACTGGCGCATCGGCTGCGTATCCCCGGTTATCTTTATTTCTATACCGGAATCACCAAAATTATCCACCCTTAATGCTTGAGGCGCCTTGATGATAACATCCTTCCAAGCGGGGTCTTGGGCAAGCTCCTCTCCAACTTTGTTGATAACCTTTATCACATGGTCCAGGTCATCGTTGTAGCTGACACTGACATTAAGATTTATCCTCGATAACTCTTTGGTATAGTTGTTGGCGACCCGAATCTCTCCGTTTGGCACAATATGAACGATGCCGTCCAGGTCTCTAAGCACGGTCCTTCTTAAATTAATACTTTCAACGATACCGCCAACATCGGCTATCCTTACTACATCGCCGACTCTATATTGGTTCTCGATGATGATAAAAAAGCCCGCCACCAGGTCTCTGACCAGACCCTGCGCGCCAAAGCCGATAGCAATACCGACCACACCGGCGCCGGCCAGGATAGGCGCAATATCTATCTCCAATTCTGAAAGAATCATAAAGATAGCAATGAAAACGATAAACACCTGGCTGGTGCTGACAAGCACCCTGGATAGAGTGGTGCTTCTCTTCTTTACTTCGTACTCTGTTTCCTCGGGACGGCGACTCAAGGTCCGTACAACTAATCTCGGGATAATTTCTCCCACGCCGATAATAGTCAATACAGCAAAACCTATAATAAGAGCGATACGCCAACCATAGTCACCGAGCCAGCTGGTGGCTTTATTGATATCCATTCCCCAGATACTTAGCCCTGACATTACCG
The DNA here is from genome assembly GCA_001796495.1 of Chloroflexi bacterium RBG_13_51_18. Classification (GTDB taxonomy): domain Bacteria; phylum Chloroflexota; class Dehalococcoidia; order Dehalococcoidales; family RBG-16-60-22; genus RBG-13-51-18. Next base: position 2,076 of record MGMR01000004.1, on the reverse strand, counting down.
CCAGCCAAATAGCTACCAGTATCATGATTATCCAGCAAAAACCTATAAGACGCGTACTGAAACCGACAGTGTTATTTTCGGCAAAGACTTTACGCCTGTACCATCTGATGATAGTATCGAGCAACGCAACGGCCGTGAAGATGCCCAACAGGGTAAGCACCGTGGCCAATCCCTTGAGCGAATACGACCACACATCGAACTCCTGGGGAAGAGTCAGCACCGCCAGATACAGACCCAACAGGATAACAATAGCAACAAGAGGTTTCTGCATCACCGCTAGAATCGCATTGTCAAGATTATGTTTGGTCCGTTGTATGTATTTTTTAACGAATTTTATCAGCACGAATCGCATTAACCAGGCAAGACCAAAAAATACAACTACCAGTACTATTGCCACTATTATTTGCCTTAGCGTCAGGTCTCCAAAAGTCTGTTCCCACATGATAACCTCCCTGCTGCTATCTCCGTCGCGAATTGCTACAATACAAGAGGCAGCAAGTCGACTAAACAATATTGTTAATTACTCAACTCTATATTTTAGCAGATATTCACATATTAACAACATCACACAATTAATGGGGCAAAATAAATATTAGCTTTTAATCCCCAAGCTGGCGAGTGACAATGTAAATAATTATTTTAGCCGATGCATCTTATACTAATAGTATAGTAAAATACCTATGAATAAAAACACGCCTGAAAGTTGATTATGAAAGCTGTAAAACAAAAGGAAAAGAAAAACTACACCCGTATCCTCAACAAATCACTGAAAATATTTTTCAGCACTGCCTGGCGAATCACACTAAGCCACCCGTCACAGGCGTATTTCTTCTTCCGGACGGTGCGCTGGCAGATGAAAGCCGCTAAACGCCGGGGTGAAATCGGCAAAGAGGGTATACATGTGCCGGCCATAATTATCTACAGCATTACCGACCGCTGCAACCTGAGCTGCAAAGGTTGTTACGCTCAAGCCCTCCATACTTCGACCGAATCTGAAATGAATGCCGATAAAATGAGGGAGACCATCCGCGAGGCCAGAGGGCTGGGGGTCTCTTTTATGGTACTTGCCGGCGGCGAGCCTTTTGTCCGCAGGGAAATACTGGATATTATCGGGAATTTCAAAGACGTTATCTTCTTTGTTTTTACCAACGGCACACTGATTGACGGGGAGCTTGCCGACCGGATAAAGCGGATACATAACCTCGTTCCTATAATCAGCCTGGAAGGCAATCGACTGGAGACCGATTCGCGGCGGGGCAGCGGCATCTTCCGGAGCCTCTCTGAAGTGATAGGTAGACTGCAAAAGCGTCATATTTTCTTCGGTACTTCCGTTACAGTAACGAGTTCCAACTTCGATATTGTAGAAGACGGGCAGTTCGTCCGGGATATGCACCGGTCAGGCTGCCGCCTCTTTTTCTTCGTGGAGTACACTCCCATTGATTCCACTACCGAAGCCTGGGAAATAACGGATAATCAGAGAAGGGCGCTTTCCGGCCTTATGGAATCATTCCGCGCCCGGTTCCCCGCCCTGTTTATTTCCGTGCCGGAAGATGAAAAGGACTTCGGGGGATGCCTTTCGGCAGGGCGTGGATTTGTCCATATCAGCGCCCAGGGCAATATAGAGCCGTGTCCTTTCGTTCCATATTCCGATACTAATTTACGGGAATCTTCGCTTAAAGAAGCCCTGAAATCCAATTTCCTGGCAGCCGTGAGAGAAAATTCCGACCGGCTTGAAGAGGGAAAAGGCGGCTGCGCCCTCTGGAACAAGCGGGAGTGGCTGAACGCTATCCTTGCCGAAAAGAAACACACAGCGGACGTTAAAGAACAATAAAGCTTTATGGCTCTAATTCGAATTTTGTGCCCGTCTTGATGCCATACGCGCCGGCGAAACTGCCTTTATTTATCGATAGCTGCAAAGTTCCCAGCGAATTAACAAGGATAACAGGCTCACCTCTAGGAACAATATCATAGGTATTGCCGTATTTTGCCGCGACGGTGTTTCCGCCAACGATTATCTGCACTGTATCCCCGATATCGAGCCCATACACGCTTAAGGTCTCGCCGGGGATATTAGTC
>MGMR01000003.1 GCA_001796495.1 Chloroflexi bacterium RBG_13_51_18 | reverse complement strand
GCAAGTAGTTCTGGCCATAATATTAACATTGCATAAACATCGGCACGACCACGTGCACCTAAAAGTAATGATGTCCTCCTTTTCTTATTTGAAATCAAAGTCACAATATGAGTGTTTGTGAAATACGCCTTGATTTTTAGCTGCTTCTAATACTTCGAAGCCCCTATTTCCTCCATCTTGCCGGTGACTACGAAGACTACCCGCTCGCAGATGTTAGTAACCCGGTCGGCGCTGCGCTCCAGGTTGTGAGCTACCCAGATAAGGCGGGTGGCCCTTGTAATCGTCTTCGGGTCTTCCACCATGAATGTCAACAGTTCTCGGAAGACCTGGTCGTATAGCTGGTCAACCGTATCATCTTCGGCGCTGATTTTCTTAGCGGCTTCGGCATCGCGGCTGACAAAGGCGTCCAGACTGCGGCGCAGCATATCCACGGTCTGTTCTGCCATGCGTGGAATATCAATCAGCGGCTTTAATGGCGGCTCGTCTCCAATCATGATCGCAATCTTGGCTATTCCTTCGGCATAGTCACCAATTCGCTCAACTTCGGATATTATATTGAGCACAGCCAAAATGATACGCAGGTCACTGGCCATAGGCTGTTGAGTGGCGATAAGCTCGATGCATTTCTCCTCGATTTCAAACCTTTTTTGATTTATCTTCTTATCATCCGCAACTATCTGATAGGCTAAATCCAGGTCTCGGTTCTTAAGCGCTTCAATGGAACGCAGTATAGCTTTACTTACCATACTACCCATCACCAGGATATCGTCCTGGATTTCTCTCAGTCTCTTATGAAAAGCTGTCCTTGTTTCCATGCTAACCTCCTAGAACATTATCCGAAGCGCCCGGTGATGTAGTCCTCGGTGCGTTTATCTTTAGGATTGGTAAAAAGCTGCGCCGTCGGGCCGTATTCAACAAGTACTCCGGCCCGGTCCGGCTCCATCATCATGAACGCTGCTGTATCAGATACTCTGGCCGCCTGCTGCATGTTGTGGGTGACGATGATAATAGTGTAGTCCTCAGCCAGGCTCCGCATCAAGTCCTCAATTTTAAGAGTGGCCACCGGGTCGAGGGCGCTGCACGGCTCATCCATAAGGATGACCTCCGGCTCCACCGCAAGTACCCTGGCGATGCAGAGTCGCTGCTGCTGTCCCCCGGAAATTGATAGTCCGGACTGACTCAGTTTGTCTTTAACCTCGTCCCAAAGGGCGGCATGGCGCAGACTTTTTTCGACTATTTCTTCAAGTTCGCCGCGACTCTTTATGCCGTGCCTTTTCGGGCCGTAAGCCACGTTCTCAAAGACGGACATGGGGAAGGGGTTGGGTTTCTGGAAAACCATGCCCACCCTTTTCCTGAGCTCGGCGACATCAATCTTGGGATCATAGATAGGGGTGCCGTCCAGTTCCACGTTGCCCTCCACCCTCACCCCATGGATAAGGTCATTCATGCGGTTGAAGAGACGCAGCAGAGAGGACTTTCCGCAGCCCGACGGCCCGATGATAGCGGTTATGGAACACGACGGTATGTCCAGCGTGATATTCCTCAAACACTGGAAAGAGCCATAATACAGGTTGACCCTCTCCGCTTTGAGCTTGGTGACGCATTTATCCGTGGGCCTGGCAGATATATCCGGCACATTAAGTTTAATATTCATATTTATTTCCTCTGTCTCGTTTTAATCCTGATGGCCGCCGCCAGCACATCGAAGGAAAGCACCACGATAAGCAGCACCAGGGCAATGCCCCATATCGTTCCTTCGGGCATATTGGGGACCTGGGTGGCTACCGTGTAAAGGTAGTATGGCAGTGCCATAAATTGGTCGAGTGGCGACTGAGGCAGCTTCGGCAGGAGGAAAGCGGCTCCCACTACCAGTATTGGCGCTGTTTCCCCGGCGGCACGGCTTATCGCCAGAACAGCCCCGGTAATGATGCCGGGCATGGCTTGGGGTAAAACTATATGTCTAACCGTTTGCCATTTGGTCACGCCGATGGCGAGGCTACCCTCCCGGAATTCCCTCGGCACGGCCAGTATCGCCTCTCTCGATGTGGTAATCACCATCGCCAGCGCCTGGGCGGCTAAAGTCAGGCTGGCGGCTAGTAAGGATAGTCCGAAGTGAAAAGTCAGCACAAACACGCTCAACCCGAAAAGTCCGAAAACGATGCTGGGCACGCCCGCCAGGTTAACGATGGCCAGGTTGATGAGCCGGGTCAGCCAGTTGTCCCGGGCGTATTCCGTGAGGTAAATGCCCGCCAGCACCCCGATGGGTAAGGCAAAAACAAGAGTACCAATCATAAGATAAAAAGTGCCGATAATAGCTGGTAAAATGCCGCCTTCCCGGCCCGCCTGCGACGGGAACTGGATCAGGAAATCCCACGTTATAGCGCCGGCACCTTTAGTGATGGTGTAGATGATAATAAACAGCACGGGCGTCACGGTAATCACCGTAGCCAGCCCCAGGAAAGTAAAAGCGGTACGCTGGGTTATTTTACGCGAGTTTAAAACTGTCCTTGTCATTTGTGAACTACCTTGCGAATTTCCTTTTCTGCCTTTCCAGAACCCTTTCGGCGATGATGTTTACGGCTAACGTGAGAATAAATAATATAAGTCCAACGGCGAACAGGGCCTGATATTGCAGGCCGCCGCGGACGGCGTTACCGATACCGGAGGCAATCGCTGATGTCATCGTGGTCATAGGGTCGGTGGGCGAGGCCGGCACGGCCAGGGCGCCACCGGCAACCATCAATACGGTCATCGTCTCACCGATAGCCCTGCCGACTCCCAGCATAATGGCGGCGGTTATTCCCGAAAGGGCGGAGGGGATACAGACGTGCCATATCGTCTCCCACTTCGTCGCGCCCAGCGCATAAGATGCTTCCTTAAACTCTTTGGGAACGGCGTGCATGGCGTCCTCGGAGACGCTGACGATAATGGGCAGGCTCATCATCGAAAGCATGATGGCGGCGGTCAGGCCGCAAAGCCCGGTGTTAAGGTGGAACAGACTCTGGACAAAGGGCGACAGCAGCGCCAACCCTATAAACCCCATCATTACTGATGGTATACCGGCCAGTATTTCAATAATCGGTTTAATCGTTTCGCTGACTTTTGAGGGCGCCACCTCCGATAAATAGGCGGCGCAGGCCACACCAAGTGGCACGGCTACCGCCGTAGAAATAAGAGTAACCCACAAAGTGGAGACAAAGAAAGCCGCAATACCGAACGTGGGCGGGTCGGAGACCGGGTACCAGTGCGTGCCGAAGAAAAATTCCCAGGGAGGGGTATTGGCAAATATGGGCAACCCCTCTTTAAGTAATATAAAGATAATACCCAGCAGGACTACAATAGCCAGCATACCTGCCAGGAATATCCAGCCCTCGATGACTCGTTCGCCCAACCGCAGCCGCCGCCTCAGTCCTTTATTCGTGACTTTAGCGGCGGCTTGGGCAATATCCTGTTGCAACATTGCCTTTTATTTTACTCCTATTTTACTAGCGGTACGAAACCTGCGTTAAGTACTTCCTGTTGTCCTTCCGCGGAGAGGCAGTAATCTATGTAAGCCTTGATTACGCCGGTCGGCGCCCCGTTGGTGTAGTAGAACAGCGGGCGGGATATGGGGTAAGTGCCGTCCAGGGACGTCGCCACGCTGGGTTTGACAGCCGTGTCGTTAGCTGTTTTCTTTATGGCGATGGTTTTCACCGTATCGCTCAGGTAACCCAGCCCCGCGTAGAAGATGGCATTGGCGTTGCTGGCTACCTGGGATACCCCTTGCTCGGTCGAGGGGAACATCATCACTTTACCGCCGTATTGCAGCGTCTTGTCCGCGGTTGTCATCCCCGCCATCTGCACCACATCTTCCAGGAAGTAGGCAAAGGTGCCGGAGTTATTATCGCGGGAGAAGACGACTATCGGCGCGTCGTTACCGCCGACCTCTTTCCAGTTGGTTATCTGGTTGGTGTAAATCGCCGAGAGTTGGGCGAATGTCAGTTCCGAAACCGGGTTGGCCGGGTTGACGACGACGGAGAGCGCGTCCGTGGCGACCTGTATTTCGTAAGGGTTCACGCCCTTTTCATTAGCCTGGGTTATTTCCGTGCTCTTAATCGCGCGGGATGCCTGGCAGATGTCCGTGGTGCCGTCAATCAGAGAGGCGATGCCGACTCCTGAGCCGGGGCCGCTGACGGCGATGCTGACCTTGGGATTATCCTTCATGAAGTTCTCCGCCCATACCGAGCTTAGCGGCGTGATGGTGTTAGAACCAATGATTTTGAATGAGCCTGAGAGTGCGGGGGTGGTGGGTGTGGCTGCCGTGGTTGTCGTGGTGTTGCTGCAGCCGGCAAAGGTAAAGGCGATAACCAGTACCAGCGCCAGGGGTAGGAACCATTTTTTAACAGATTTGAACAATTTTTTCTCCTTATTATATTTTTCTTTTGTCTTCTTTTAGTTATGTGTTGCCGCTATCTCCTCAAGATACTCAGCGGCGAGGTGGTGCCCTTTTAATGCCTCAGGGTGCTCGGCGAGGAGGTGCAGGACTGCCTCCGCCGTGGCGATGTTTGTCGCCAGCGGGATATCGTGGGCATCGCAGACTCTGAGCAGGGCGAAGACATCCGGTTCGTGGGGATGGGCTGTCAGCGGGTCGCGCAGGAAGATAACCGCATCCACATCACCGTTAGCAACCAGCGCGCCGATTTGCTGGTCGCCGCCCAGCGGGCCGCTTTGCAGGAGGGTTACCGGTAGCCTCGTCCTCCCCATGATGAGCTGCCCCGTGCTTCTGGTCGCTACCAGGGTAACCTCGGCCAACTCCTCCTTGTGGGCTTTCACCAGTTGTACCATGTCTTCTTTCTTGGCATCATGGGCAATAAGCGCAAGAGTGAACTTTTTCATTTTTCACCCCCTTTCAATTCTAAATGAACCTTCCGTGTCTAGTTCTTTAATCAGCGTTGCCACTTTTATTCTGATGATATCCCTGATTTTCCTGACCTCATCTACCGGCTTTCCCTCCGGGTCTTCTATCCCCCAGTCTTCCATGGGGATAATGCCAGCGGGGCAGGTATCCTCAACGCCGCAGCCCATCGTGATAACTCGGTTAGTGTTTTCCATCATCTTGAATGTTAATAGCTTTGGTTTTTGATGGCTGATGTCCAGGCTGGCTTCACGCATCACCTGGACGACGGTGGGATTAATTTTAGAGGCTGGCTGCGTACCGGCAGAAGAAGCTGATGCTTTCTTTCCGACGAGGTGGTTGAAAAAAGTTTCTGCCATCTGGCTGCGGCCGGAGTTATGGACACATACGAAGAGAACTCTTTTCTTATCCATCTAAGAATAGTTTAAGGGGTGGAGTTTAAAGACGGATTAAGGCCCTGTTAAGGTTGTGTTAAATATTAAGGGATTATTTGCAGGGGAGGCTGAAGCTGAAAGTTGACCCTTTGCCTTCTTCGCTTTGCACACGGATTTCGCCGCCGTGAGCCTGGATAGTGTGCTTGGCTATCGCCAGCCCAAGCCCGCTGCCGCCGCCGGAGCGGGCTTTATCGACTTTGTAGAAGCGCTCAAAGACATGAGAAAGGTCACCCTTTGAAATGCCGATGCCGGTATCGGCGACACTGACTGTTACCGACTTGTCATCGTAATTAGTAGCGACGGTTACTTGCCCGGCGGGTTTATTGAACTTGATGGCATTATGCGCCAGGTTGATAATCGTCTGGCGGATTCTATCTTTGTCGGCTTGAACAAGAGGCAGATTGGGAGATAGCTCTTTGGATAAGGTTACATGCTGTCTTTCCGCCAGCGGACTCATTTCCACCAGAACCTCATCTATCATGGCATTAAGATTGACCGGCTCCATTTTAAGTTCAGCCTGGCCGGTCTCGATGCGGGAAAGCTGGGTAAGTTCCGCCACTATCTGGCTAAGTCGGTCTACCTCGCCTGCAATCCTTGCCAGAAAATCTCTCGCTGCTTCTTTATCGTCGATGGCACCGTCCTGTAAAGTTTCGGTCATGGCTTTAATACCGGCAATCGGCGTGCGGAGTTCGTGGGAGATGTTGCCCACCAAGTCCCGCCGCATCGTTTGGAGGTTTCTCAACTCCGTAAGGTCTTGCACCAGAAGCAACGCTCCGTTCGACCGTTTTTCTTTGTTGACGGGGACAGTGATGGCCCGGAGATACCGCCGGGCAATGCTGGACTCGAATTGGGTGGTTTGCTCTGCACCGGTCTTAAGACATTTCTTTAATATCTCATCAACCTCATGATCGCGGACGACCTCGATGATAGGTTTGTTGACGGCATCTTCTTCTTTGAAACCGAAGAGTTTACCTGCCGCCGGATTGGCCAGCACAACATTCCCATCGGCATCTGTCATGATAACGCCATCGGCCATGCTGGCGAGAATATTGGTAAGCTTGGTCTTTTCTGTAGAGATGGTCTCTACCGTTGTATTGAGGTTGGAGGACATCTCGTTGAATGCCTGGGCAAGCTGACCGACTTCGTCTTTCGTGGGTACGATTATTTGTTGCCCCAGTTGCCCGGCAGCAATCCCATGTGCTGCCCTGGTGAGCTGCCGGATAGGTCGCGTCGTCGTCCGGGCGATGAGCCAGGCTGCCAGTATTGCCATTACGGTTATAATGACGGTGGCCAGAATAATTGTCCGTGTCACGTGATTTACGGAACTATTAACGGTCGTTAAGGGGAGCGCTACCCTAGCTATTCCCAGATTTTTCCCCTGACTGTTGATAGTTACGGCCACGTACATCATCTGCTGTTGCAGGGTAGTGCTGTAACGGGTGCTCTCACCAATGCCGGAGGCTAATGCATCCTTTACCTCGGGGCGAGTGGCGTGATTTTCCATAGTGGCGGGGTCTTCTAGAGAATCACCT
>MGMR01000002.1 GCA_001796495.1 Chloroflexi bacterium RBG_13_51_18 | reverse complement strand
GAGTAAAGAGAATGAAACCCGTTATCACTTTAAAAGGGAAGAATCAGAGTCCGTAGCTGAACTTAACATAAATATATGACAAAAATACAAACAAATAAAAACAAATCAGCTTCACTTTGAAGCTAAGACGCAGAAAAAAAATTTAAAAAACAATAAAACAAATAACTGAAACCCGGCTTGCTGTGGAAAGATTAATAAGGGAGTGGTTACTTTTCGTTCTGCTGCGGTAGGTTGCATTTCAGCCCCGTCGGGCAGGATTCGCATTCGGTTTGCAGCGTCGTATGCGTGATATTGAAATCGTTGGCCAGCACATCGTTTACCTTCGCTAAAATGTCGCAGCTCTGGCTTACGGTCTGGTCGGTAATGTCCAAGTGGGCGCTCAAGGCGTAGATGCCGGAGGTAATCGTCCAGACATGTACATCATGCAGGCCTTCTACCCCGGCAATGCCTTTCACCCTGGTAACGACCTCTTCCATATCGATATGGGGCGGCACCGACTCTAAAAGGATATCCACCGACTCTTTGACAATCCGCGCCGCCCCCCACAGTATCACGGTGCCGATAACCACCGCCAGTATCGGGTCGGCTATATACCAGCCCGTGAAGTAGATAATCACCCCGGCGATAATCACTGCCACGGAAGACAACGTATCGCCGATGACATGCCAGAAAGCGGCTTTGATATTGATGCTTTTACGACTGCCCCTCCGCAGCAGGTAAAGCCCGGTAAGGTTGGCTGCCAGCCCTATACTCGCCACGATGAGCATCAGCGGGCTTTTTATTGCCGGCTCTTCCAGGAATCTCCTGTACGCCTCGTAGAAGATAAAGATGGAGACCAGGATTAGGATGGTGCCGTTGGCCAGTGCCGCCATGATTTCTGCGCGGTGATAGCCGTATGTCTTGGTCGCCGTGGCCGGTCGTCTCGCCAGGTTGATGGCGAACAGGCTGAGCCCCAGCGCCAGCGCGTCCGTGAGCATATGTCCGGCGTCGCTCAAGAGGGCAAGGCTGTTGCTGAACACCCCGCCGATTATCTCGGCTATCATGATGACCAGCACCAGCCCCAGCGTTATCTTTAACGGCCTGACGAGAGTAGCGTCTGTTTTCTCTTCTTCCCGGTGCATAAAAGACCTTCTGTATTAACTTTATCGCGTTCGATGGAGGTATTCAAGCTGTTTGAAATCTGTCCCGTTTCTAGGTGCCTGCATGTTATGCTATAATTATTGTTCAGGACATTAAAATATGAAAGGGACAAGACGCAAAGCCCGTATACTCGCCCTGCAGGCGTTATATGAGGTCGATTCCGTCGCCCGCCGACCCGAGGCGGCGATAGACAGACTGCTCACTGAGGCCGGCCTTTCTCCGGAAGTAAGCGAATTCTCGCGCGGTTTGGTAAGCGGTACCGTTGAAAAAATGGATGAAATCGACCTTACTATTCAAAAATATGCTCCGGCCTACCCTGTGGAACAGCTGGCGATAATCGACCGCAATGTACTTAGACTTGCAATCTTTGAAATTTTATTTGATAATAAAGTACCGGTTAAAGTAGTTGTAAATGAAGCGGTTGAACTGGCCAAAACGTTTGGCGCCGGCAGTTCGGCCAAGTTTATAAATGGGGTCTTAGGGTCGGTCAGCGCAATTGCCGGCCGCTAGTACACTCGTTAAAAGGGGGAAAAACGTGGCAGCATCGGTTTTTGAGAAGATAAAAGCTATGGTTGTGGAGCAGCTCGGTGTTGATGAAAAGGATATCGTGCCCACCGCCAGCTTTGTTGAGGACTTGGGTGCCGATTCTCTGGACCTGGTTGAACTGATAATGTCTATTGAAGAAACATTCAGCACGCCGGAAAAGAAACTGGAAATTCCTGATGAAGCGGCGGAAAAGATAATTACTATCCAGGACGCTATCGACTATCTTAAAGAACAGGGGATTGAGCTTTAAAACCCTTCCGCCACCAACATCATTTAGCTGTCCCTGTGTTTAAATTCCCTTCGCCCACGCTACCGCATTGGTAAATATCTGCAAGCCCAGCAGGTCTTCCCTCGGTTTTTCCAGCGTCCAGCGGGGATGTTGTGTCCAGCGGATAAAGTCCTCCGGGTGGGGCATCATCCCGAAGATGCGGCCGGTAGCATCGCAGATACCCGCTATATCTTTTATGGAGCCGTTTGGATTGTGCGGGTAGCCCGCCCCCGTTTTCCCCTTTTCATCGACGTATTGCAGGGCGATATTCAATTTTTCCGCCATCCCCGGCCCGGCCACCAGCTTGCCTTCCCCGTGCGCTATCGGGGCATAAATACCCCTTATCCCCCTAGTAAAAACACACGGGCTTTTCTCGTTTACCTTTAGATATACCCAGCGGCACTCGAATTTGCCGGAATCGTTATTGGTTAGGGTCACCGGCTGGGCGCTCTGCCCCGCTATGCCGGGCAAAATACCTGTTTTCACCAGCGCCTGGAAGCCGTTGCAGATGCCCATCACCAGCCGCCCGTCCGCCACGAATTTCTTTATATCCTCACCCAGCCTCAGCCTTATCTCGTTGGCCATAATTTTACCGGCAGAAATGTCGTCACCGTACGTAAAGCCCCCGGGAATCATTAATATATGATAATCGGCCAGGCTTTTATCCTTACGTACTAACTCGGTGACCAGCGCCGATTCCACCTCTGCCCCGACCTCTTCAAAAGCGATTTGTGTATCAACGTCTCGGTTGGTCCCGGGAGCCCGCAACATTAAAACTCTTACTTTATTCATTTCGCTCCTACCACCTTAAAGGTTTCTGCCACGCTTCTTTCAACTCATCGATGGATGCAGTAAGGACTGCCTTGCTGTTCCGACCCTTGACCACCATCTTTTTATCCTTTGTTACTCGCCCCACCTCCGCGCATGCCGTCCCCGCCATCGCTTTTTCAAACGCCTTTTTATCTTCGGGAGCTATTTCCACCAGAAAACGGCTGTTCGACTCCGAAAATAATATATAGTCATCCCGTTCTATTGCTTCGCCCAGCGGTGCGTTTTTCAGGTCGATCGTCATACCCAGTCCTCCGGCAAAAGCCATTTCTGCCGCCGCTACCCCTATTCCCCCCTCGCTAAGGTCATGGCAGGCTTTAACCAGACCTTTTTTCGTCGCTGCAGACAAGGCATTCATTAATTGTTTGCCTTTTTCCGGGTTAACTTTCGGTACGCTGTTGCCGACATGACCGTGAATTGAGTAGTAGTGTGAACCCCCGAGTTCGTTATACGTAGCGCCGACGATATAAATAAGGTCGCCGTCCTGCTTGCAGTCCATAGTGACGGCTTTATCGATGTCATCCATCACCCCCATCGCCGATATCAGCAGCGTCGGTGGGATGCAGATGGTTTCTTTACCTGTTTCGTACTCGTTATAAAGGCTGTCCTTGCCGGAGATAAACGGCGTGCCGTAGACCATGGCGATGTCGTAGCAGGCCTGCGCCGCTCTTACCAGTGCTCCCAGCCGGTCGGGCTTTTCCGGGTTGCCCCAGCAGAAATTGTCCAGCAGGGCCACCTCTTCCAGGTCGCCGCCCACCGCGATAACCTGCCTGACTGCCTCGTCGATGGCTGACGCTGCCATCCAGTACGGGTCGATATCACCGTATTTGGGATTAATACCGTTGGAGACTATCAGCCCTTTAATCGAATCTGCAAGGGGACGGATAACGGCGGCATCGCCGGGGCCGTCATTCGTCTTGCCGACGAGGGGTTTTAACACGCTGGTGCCTTGCACCTCGTGGTCGTACTGGCGGATGACCCATTCCTTGCTGCAAACGTTCCAGGAACCCAGAATCTTTTTCAGGTCTTCCGTAAGGTCGGAAGGCATTTTAAAAGCCGGTTCCGGGTACTTCGGCTGTTCCCAGACAGCTTCACGCTCGAGCTGCGGCAGGCCGTTATGCAGGAAGGCCATATCCATGTCGCAGACCAGGTTGCCTTCATAAAAAAGCTGAAGGCGGCGGTTGTCCGTGAATTCACCGATGACCACCGCATCCGCATCCTCGTTCTTACAGATAGCCAGGAAACGGTCGATGTTCTCCGGAGGGACCGCCAGCAGCATACGCTCCTGAGATTCCGATATCCAGATTTCCATGTAAGACAGGCCGGAGTATTTCAGCGGGACTGTTTCAAGATTGACCTTAACGCCGGTCTCTTCTCCCACTTCACCGACCGCGGAGGACAGTCCCCCGCCGCCGACATCATGGATGCGGACGTAAAGGCCGAGTCCGCGCGCCTGCAAAATAGCATCGAGGGCTTTCTTTTCCACAATCGGGTTGCCTATTTGCACTGAATTTGAAGAAAGCGTTTCCGATTGCTTATCCAGCTCACCGGAAGCAAAGGTAACGCCGTGGATGCCGTCCCTGCCCGTTTTGCCCCCAACCAGCACTACGAGGTCGCCAGGCCTTTGCCGGCCTTTCTGGCTCATGCTAGCGGGCATTATACCCACGGTGCCGCAATAGACCAGCGGATTGCCCACGTAACGCTCATCGAAGAAGATAGAGCCGTTTGAGGTGGGGATGCCCATGCGGTTGCCGTAATCCGCCACGCCGGCGCGGACACCTTTGAAGATACGGCGCGGGTGTAAAACGCCTTTTGGCAGGTCGGCATGGGGCATATCCGGCAGGCCGAAGCAGAAAACATCCGTGTTGAGGATGGGCTTGGCGCCGAGTCCGGTGCCCATAGCATCGCGGATAACGCCGCCGATGCCCGTAGCCGCGCCGCCGTAAGGCTCGACCGCCGAGGGGTGGTTATGGGTCTCTACCTTGAAATTAACGGCGTAACGGCCATCGAAATCGATAACACCGGCATTATCCTTAAAGACAGAAAGGCACCACGGCTTATTGAGTTCCTGAGTCACCTTCATCACCGTACTTTTCATCAGGTTATCGATTACTTTGTTGCCGAGTGTTATCCTGGCTTTAAATGTCTTGTGACAGCAGTGCTCCGACCATGTTTGTGCCAGTGTTTCCAGTTCCACGTCGGTAGGCTGCCGCCCCAGTTTCTTAAAATAGTCCTGGATAATGCGCATTTCATGTATGTTCAGCCAGAACCTGCCCTTGCTTAACTCCATCAGGGCGTCATCGTCCATAGCGGCTATATCTATCTTTTCCAGTTTAAATTTATAGCTAGCTGACGGCAGAGATACAGCTTCTTTATCAGCGACGATGTGCTGGACAACGCTGTTGACCAGCAGCTTATCGCAGATGGACTTTAGAATATCGTCGGAAATATCGCCCCAGAGCAGGTATTTTTTCGCCGTCCTGACGGCGCTGACCGTGCTGATGCCGAGGTCTCTGATGCCCTTTTTTACGCTTTCTTCGACCGGGTCCATGACGCCGGGATTATAAGCCACCTCCACCAGCCGCGCGCCTTTGGGGACAGGGCTTTCTTCGTAAGAAAATTCCTCCACAATCGGGTCGGTCAGCAACTCGCGGCAAATGGTTATCAGCTCTTTTTCATTAAGCTTGCCTTCCAGCGAATAGATGCTGCTTACCCTTGCCTGCTTGACCGCGTTAATGCCGAGGTCGAGGATATCTTTTTGCAGCCCTTCCGAGCGCGGGTCGGCAAATCCTTCTTTTATGGAGACCTCTATGCGATACACAGCTTTCTCCCTTCTTTGCTTTAAACTCCTGCTACTCTCTTCTCCATGCGGCTCACCAGAAACGTAATCCACCGGCTCGGTTCTGTCGTTTGACTGAAGTCAAAATCAGTATAAACCATATCCGCCGGTTCGGCAAAATACCGGCCGCTTACCGCTTTACCGTGAACGTAGTCCAGCATGGTCTGAAACCCTTGTTTCTTTACGGCATAAGGAAACAACGAAAGGGTGTCCAGCACCCGCAGGATGCCGTACTTTACCGCCGGGTATTGCAGGCTGCGGAAGCGTTTTCCCACCCCGAAACCGTAAAGGTGCGTCCCTTCCTCCCAGTGCGCCAGCAAATGGTCGATGGCTCCCTGAAGCCTGGGACTGTCTCTATAATCTAAATATTGCCCTAACAGCATCAGGATATTCATGTCATCCATCGGGCAGGAGTCCCCCGACCCGTAACTGTCGCCGTAGCAGTCCCAGCCGCCTCCGGTCATCTGCGCGCTCATCGCCGCCCGGATGTACTTTATCACCCGCGGGTCGTCGCGGTAGCCCATCTTTGCCAGCGAGGCAATGAGTATTGCGGACATGCAGAAGTAGTTATCCTGTACGTTCGGGGGCATGGTGAAGGTGCCGTCGCGTGACTGGTAGCGGAAAATCTCCTCCGCCTCGGCTTCCAGCCCGGCGTCTTCCACCGTCAGCCCTGTGTCCGCCAGGAAAAACAGGTCCCAGTATGCTTTGCCTGCTTCCGTATAATGCACTTTCCCCGACTTTATAGCCGGGATACCGGCGCTATTACCTTTGAGCCGGAGAATTAGTTTCTGAATAGAGTTGTCCTGCAATACTGGGGCGATATCCGGCTTAATGTACAGCAGCTGGAGTTCCACGGCATACTTGAGCCACGCCGGTCCTGCCAGCAGCCAGTCGAGGGCTTTTTTATCCAAAATTCACGCCTGCTAATCTACGATTTCTCGGCATTAGGATGAGGATTTGTTGACACTTATATTTTACCGTTTTTTGACAAATAGGTAAAGACTAAAGTATATCTGAAAACCATTGATTTCTATTGATAAATTAATGATTATGGTGTAGACTTTTTTAGCACGGAGACTATTATAATAGCTGTCAGCCGGATTTTGTTGAACATAATTGAACAAGACCCGGAAAGGAGCTTACAATGTTTACCGTCAGAGCTGATGTTCAGAAAAACAGATTATACGTTAAGCTCGTCGGGTTCTTTGATTATAATGAGATGAAGGAAGCTACTGATAAGACTATTGAAGGAATTAAAAAGCTTAAACCGGGCTACGATATTATCAATGATATATCGGAATTCAAACCGGTAGGTCAGGATACTCTTAAGGAGGTAGAGCGCGGTCAGAAATATTTTAAACAGTCCGAAATAAGGCATGGAATTCGGGTGGAGGGTAAAGCCAAGTTGACCAATCTGCAGTTTAATAGAGTTGGGAAGACCATCGACTACGTGCCTGACGCCGTTGAGACTATGGAAGAAGCAGAAAAGCTCCTGGATTCTCTCAATCAGCAATAACGGACGATTTTTATATTGAAATAAGCAATTCTTGGGAAGGAGTTCGGTATGTATATTGTCGAAGCTGACGTAAAAAAAAATAGACTATACTGCAAAATGGTCGGATATTTTTCCTATAAAGAAATGAAAGATTGCACCGACAAGACCGAAACGGAAACCAAAAAGCTTAAATCGGGTTTTGATGTGATTACCGACCTCTCGGAATTTAAACCGGTCGGCCAGGATACTCTGGATGAGGTGGCTCGCGGCCAGGCTTTTTTAAAGAAATCTGGAGTGAGGTATGCCATACGTGTAGAAGGTAAAATGAAGCTAGCCAGTTTGCAGTTTTCCAGGCTGGGCAAGAATGTGGATTATGTGCCTGATATCGTCGGAAGCAGGGAAGAAGCTGAAAAGCTTCTGGATGCCAAGATAGCGCAGGGACAAAAATAAAAAACAAATTTATATACCGATTTAAACTGCTAATTTATAAGTAAAAAATATTCAAGAGGGGGTATTACACCCCCTCTCTTTATTTTGTATAGCGCGTCTTAGGCCTTTTCCGCGGTTGCTTTAGCCCTGTCTTCTATGGACATAGCCGCCAGGCGCTTTACCTCTTTCGCGTCCAGCTTGAGCCCCTTGGCCACTCTCGTGCCGTATTCGGGGTCGGCCTTGTAGAAAATAGCGGTCTGCCGCAACTGGATACGTTTGCGAGCATTACAGAGATGCGTGGTTATGTTGCCGATGAGATGGTCTCTGTCTTTATCGGTCATTACGCGGCGGTAAAGCTCGCCGGCTTGGAAAAAGTCGTCGTTGGGGTGCTTGTAAGGCTGCCGCGCCGCTTCGCCGGATACTTTGAACGGCGGCTCGCTTGCATCTGCTTTTGGTTCCGGCCCGCTGAAGCTGTTGGGATAGTAGTTGGGACCGTTGCCGCTGTTATCGCTCAGGACCATGTAGCCATCGCGCTGATAGTAATTGACGGCCGCTTTAGGACGGTTAATGGGTAGCAGGTGATAATTTGGCCCCAGCCTATGTAGGTGCGTATCGTGGTAGGAAAACAGCCTGCCCTGCAGCAGCTTATCCGGCGATGCCGCTATGCCGGGCACGAAATTGGCCGGAGAGAAAGCCGCCTGTTCTACCTCAGCGAAGTAATTTTCCGGATTTTTATTCAGTACCATACGCCCGATGGTTATCGGTGGGACATCTGCGTGGAACCAGACCTTCGTCACATCGTAGGAGTCAAAGCGGTACTTCTCCGCCTGTTCCGGGGTCATTATCTGCATTTCCAACCGCCATGAGGGATAATTTTTCTTCTCGATAGCCTGGAAGAGGTCGCGGGTGGCGTGGTCGGGGTCTTTCCCCTTCATCTCGGTCGCTTCATCGCGGGTCAGGTTATCGATGCCTTGCTCAGTCTTGAAATGGTACTTAACCCAGAAATATTTGCCCCTGGCGTTATACCACTTGAAAGTGTGACTGCTGTATCCGTTCATATTGCGGAAGGTGCGGGGCGTGCCGCGGTCGGAGAAAAGGATGGTTACCTGGTGGATGGACTCCGGCGTCAGGGAAAGGAAGTCCCAGAACATATCAGCGTCTTTAAGATTGCTGCCCGGGTGTCGCTTCTGCGTATGGATGAAGTCCGGAAACTTAAGCGGATCGCGGATGAAGAAGACGGGGGTATTGTTGCCGGTCATGTCATAATTGCCTTCTTCTGTGTAGAACTTGAGGGCGAAGCCGCGTGGGTCTCTCTCCGCATCGGCAGAACCCTTCTCGCCGCCTACCGTTGAAAAGCGGGCGAAAACCTCCGTACGCTTGCCGATATCCGAAAGGAATTTGGCTTTGGTATATTTGGTGACGTCAGCCGTGACTTCGAAGTAGCCGTGAGCGCCTGCGCCCTTGGCATGGACGACTCTTTCCGGGATTCTCTCCCGGTCGAAGTGCCCCAGCTTCTCTAGTAAGTGAGTGTCTTGCATTAGAATAGGCCCCCGGTCGCCGGCTATCTTAGAATTCTGGTCGTTATCAACAGGTGCGCCGAAGCCTGTGGTGTAGGTCTTTTTGTTTTTGGCCATTGCTTGCCTCCCTTAAGATTGGATTTTCTGGCCTGGTCATTTCAAGGAATCACAGTATAATATATCACTCTTAAAAAGACAAATATGTGACTTTTCTCCTATCAATATTTTCACGCTTATTGCATCCTTATTAAAGTAGTGGTCCAATATATGACGCAGGGTATATTTTAGCAAAAATGCTGACATGTGACCACTATATTAAGGAGGAACATGAAACCCAGAGAGATTAAAAAAGATATTTTTTGTGTCGGCGCCGTTGACTGGGACAGACGTTTATTCGATTCTCTTATTCCTCTCCCGGATGGCACCAGCTACAATTCCTATTTAATTAAAGGCAGCCAGAAGACCGCCCTTATCGACACGGTAGACCCCCCGATGAAAGATGTGCTGCTCAATAACCTCGACCAACTCGGCATAAAGCTTATAGACTATGTTATTTTTAACCACGCCGAGCCCGACCATTCCGGCAGTATCCGTGAGGTATTGGCCAGGTACCCGGAGGCTAAAGCCGTCTGCACCCCCAAATGCAAAGACCTTCTCATCGACCGCTTTATGGTTGCCGCCGATAGGTTCCAGATCGTGGAAGATAAAGCAACGCTTTCGCTGGGCAATCGAACTCTGGAATTCATTCATGCCCCCTGGGTGCACTGGCCGGAGACCATGTTGACATATCTCCAGGAAGATAAAATCCTTTTCCCCTGCGATTTCTTTGGGTCTCACCTGGCCCTTTCGGATATGTATGTCCGGGATGCCGGGCAGGAATACGAAGCCGCCAAGAGATACTGGGCGGAAATAATGATGCCCTTTCGCCTCCAGATTCAAAAGAACCTGGAGAAAATCAGAGACTACAAAATAGATATTATTGCCCCGAGCCACGGCCCCATGCACGATAAACCCCAGTTCATCATCGATGCCTACCGCATGTGGGCTTATGATGAACCCGGCAATATTGTCGTTGTCCCTTATATCTCCATGCACGGCAGCACCCGCCGTATGGTTGCCCATCTCGTTGAAACCCTCACCCGTAAAGGCATTACCGTCAAGCAGTTCGACCTCGCGGTAGCGGATATCGGTAAACTGGCTGCGGCTCTGGTAGACGCCGCCACTATTGTTATCGGCACGCCCACCGTCCTTACAGGGCCCCACCCCAATGTAGCCCATGCTGCTTTCCTGGCCAATGCTATAAAGCCCAAGGCAAAGTTCGCTTCTATAATCGGTTCATATGGCTGGGGCGGCAAAGCGGTGGAGCAAATCGCCGCTATGATTCCCAACCTCAAAGTGGAAATCCTGGGCCCGGTTATCATCAAAGGCTTTCCTAAAGAAGCTGATTTCCAGGCGCTTGATATACTCGCCGAAACTATCGCTGCCAAACATAAAGAGGCCGGTCTGATATAATATTTCTGTCATGAAAGGAGCCGTATGTTAAAAATCTCCAGGGAAACTAAACTCAAACCGCAAGAAGCCGTTAAAAAGGCCGTGGCGTTTTTCGGCCACGGCGGCTACGGACTGGAACTCAAGGCGGAGGACGATTGTACCGCTTACTTTAAGGGGGGCGGCGGCAGCGTCAGAGTAATCGCCGCGGCCAGCAAGAAGGGCAGCTCGGTCGATATAGAATCGGTGGAATGGGATTATCAGGCGAAGCAATTCTTCGATAAATTAAAATAATTTATTAATCATTATTTCAGGAGGGGTAAAATGGCATATATAGCTAAGGACTATACAAAATTAATCGGCATGGAGGGTTTTGGCCAGACCCTTTTAAACAACCACTTCACGCTTTATCAGGGCTATGTCACCAATACTAATAAACTCACCGATATTCTGGCGGCGATGTTGAAAGAAGGCAAGACCGCTACGCCGGAATACGCCGAGCTCAAACGTCGTTTCGGGTTCGAGTTCAACGGGATGCGTCTCCATGAATACTACTTCGATAACCTCGGCGGCAAGACCGCCCTTGACAAGTCCGGTGCCCTGGCTAAAAAACTCGCCGCCGCTTTCGGCAGCTATGATGCCTGGGAGCAGGACTTTAAAGCCACCGGCGCCATGCGCGGTATCGGCTGGGTAGTGCTTTACCAGGATGATGTCACCGGCGCTCTCTTCAACCAGTGGATTAACGAGCATGAGGTAGGGCATCCTGCAGGCTGCAGGCCTTTATTGGTCATGGATGTCTTCGAACATGCTTTCATGATCGACTATGGACTCAAGCGCGCGGACTACATAGCCGCGTTCCTTAAAAATATCAACTGGAAAGCGGTGGAAAGCCGGGTAAAATAGCGTTCTTCGGTTTTCAGGAGGCATGGCGATGGCTGAAAAAACAACCCTCAAGTCTGTCTTGGACATAGCTATTAAAAAAGAAATTGAGGCGCAGGAACTATACCTCCGCCTTAGCAAAATGGTCGTTGAAGAGTCAGCTATAAATATGTTTCTGGAACTCTCTAAAGTTGAGAAGAAACATGAAAACCTGC
>MGMR01000001.1 GCA_001796495.1 Chloroflexi bacterium RBG_13_51_18 | reverse complement strand
CGCCACTATGGAAAATCACGCCACTCGCCCCGAGGTAAAGGATGCATTAGCCTCCGGCATTGGTGAGAGCACCCGCTACAGCACCACCATAAAAGAGCAAATGATGTACGTGGCTGTAACTATCAACAGTGAGGGGAATAATCTGGGAATAGCCAGGGTAGCGCTCCCCTTAACGACCGTTAATAGTTCCGTAAATCACGTGACACGGACAATTATTCTGGCCACCGTCATTATAACCATAATGGCAATACTGGCAGCCTGGCTCATCGCCCGGACGACGACGCGACCTATCCGGCAGCTCACCAAGGCAGCGCATGGGATTGCTGCCGGGCAACTGGGGCAAAAAATAATCGTACCCACGAAAGACGAAGTCGGTCAGCTTGCCCATGCATTCAACGAGATGTCCTCCAACCTCAATACAACGGTAGAGGCCATCTCTACAGAAAAGACCAAGCTTACCAATATTCTCGCCAGCATGGCCGATGGCGTTATCATGACAGATGCCGAAGGGAATGTTGTGCTGGCCAACCAGTCAGCGGGTAAGATATTCGGCTTTAAAGAAGAAAATGTCGTCAACAAACCGATCATCGAGGTCGTCCGCGATCATGAGGTTGATGAGATATTAAAGAAATGTCTTAAGACCGGCGCAGAGCAAACTACCCAATTCGAGTCCGGCATTGCCCGGCGGTATCTCCGGGCCATCGCTGTCCCCGTCAACAAAGAAAAACGGTCGAACGGAGCGTTGCTTCTTGTGCAAGACCTTACGGAGTTGAGAAACCTCCAAACGATGCGGCGGGACCTGGTGGGCAACATCTCCCACGAACTCCGCACGCCGATTGCCGGTATTAAAGCCATGACCGAAACCCTGCAGGATGGTGCCATCAACGATAAAGAAGCTGCCAGAGATTTCTTGGCAAGGATTGCAGGCGAGGTTGACCGCCTTAGCCAGATAGTTGCCGAGCTAACCCAGCTTTCCCGCATCGAGACCGGCCAGGCTGAACTTAAAATGGAGCCGGTCAATCTTAATGCCCTGATAGATGAGGTTCTGGCGGAAATGAGTCCGCTGGCGGAAAGACAGCGTGTAAACTTATCCAAAGAGCTATCTCCCAGTCTGCCTCTTGTTCAAGCCGACAAAGATAGAATCCGCCAGACGATTATCAACCTGGCGCATAATGCCATCAAGTTCAATAAACCCGCCGGTCAAGTAACCGTCGCTACTAATTATGACGACAAGTCGGTAACAGTCAGTGTCGCCGATACCGGCATCGGCATATCGAAAGAAGACCTGCCCCACGTCTTTGAGCGCTTCTTCAAAGTCGATAAAGCCCGCTCCGGCGGCGGCAGCGGGCTTGGACTGGCGATAGCCAAGCACACCGTGCAGTCCCACGGCGGCGAAATCCGTGTGCAAAGCGAAGAAGGCAAAGGGTCAACTTTCAGCTTCAGCCTCCCCTGCAAATAATCCCTTAAAATTTAACACAACCTTAACATCCTCTTAAACCGTCTTTAAACTTCACCCTTTAAACTATTCTTAGATGGATAAGAAAAGAGTTTTCTTCGTATGTGTCCATAATTCAGGTCGCAGCCAGATGGCAGAAACTTTTTTCAACCACCTTGTCGGAGAGAAAGCATCAGCTTCTTCTGCTGGTACGCAACCAGCCTCTAAAATTAATCCCACCGTCGTCCAGGTGATGCGTGAAGCCAGCCTGGACATCAGCCATCAAAAACCAAAGCTGCTTACTTTAGAAATGATGGAAAACGCCGACCGTGTAATCACCATGGGCTGCGGCCTTGAGGATACCTGCCCCGCTGGCATTATCCCAATGGAAGACTGGGGGATTGAAGACCCGGAGGGAAAGCCGGTAGATGAGGTCAAGAAAATCAGGGATATCATCAGAATAAAAGTGGCAACGCTGATTAAAGAACTAGACACGGAAGGTTCATTTAGAATTGAAAGGGGGTGAAAAATGAAAATGTTCACTCTTGCGCTTATTGCCCATGATGCCAAGAAAGAGGACATGGTGCAACTGGTGAAAGCCCACAAAGAGGAACTGGCTAAAGCTACCCTGATAGCGACCCGGAGCACGGGACAGCTCATTATGGGGAGGACAAAACTGCCGGTAACGCTTATGCAGAGCGGCCCGCTGGGCGGAGACCAGCAAATCGGCGCTATGGTAGCCGATGAACAAGTCGATGCAGTTATCTTCCTGCGCGACCCTCTTACCGCCCATCCTCACGAGCCTGATGTCTCCGCCCTGCTAAGAATCTGTGACGCGCATGGCGTCCCGCTGGCGACAAATATAGCCACAGCGGAGGCAGTCCTGCATCTTCTCGCCGAGCACCCAGAGGCATTAAAAGGGCATCACATAGTCGCGGAGTATCTCGAAGAAATAGCGGCAATACATAACTAAAAGAAGATTGAAGAAAAACATAATAAGGAGAATGAATTGTTCAAATCGATTAAAAAATGGTTACTGCCCCTGACGCTGATACTGGTTCTCGCTTTTACCTTTGCCGGCTGCAGCACCAACTCGACACCGACAGCAACTGGACCAACCTCCACTGCTCCAACAACTACAACTCCTGCTCTCTCCGGCTCTTTCAAAATTATCGGGTCTAACACGGTCACTCCCTTAAGCGCGGTATGGGCGGAAAACTTTATGAAGGCTAATAAAGAGGTCAGTATCGCCATCAGCGGCCCCGGTTCAGGAGTCGGCATCGCCTCACTCATTGACGGCACGACGGACGTCTGCCAGTCTTCAAGGCTAATTACTTCTAAAGAGATAGACCAGGCTAAAGCCAAAGGCGTTAATCCCTACGAAATACAGGTAGCTTCAGATGCCCTTTCGGTAGTCGTCAATCCTTCTAATCCGGTATCGGAATTGACTATCGCCCAGCTTTCCGCTATCTACACCAACAAGATTACCAACTGGAAAGAGGTCGGCGGCAATGATGCGGCGATAGTAGTCATGGCAAGGGACACCAACTCCGGCACTCACGTCTTCTTTAAAGAACATGTGGTACAGATGGCCGGTCTACCCACGGTGGACAAAACCCTTGAGTACGGCAACAAGGTGCTGATGCTCCCCTCGACGGAAGAAGGGGTATCACAGGTAGCAAGTAACCCCAATGCCATCTTCTATGCCGGGCTAGGTTACTTGAATGATACAGTGAAAGCCATTGCCGTGAAGAAAACAGCCAATGACCCAGCGGTTAAACCTAGCGTGGCCACCGCGCTAGACGGCACCTACCCCATATCCCGCCCGCTGCTTTACTATACCAACGGGGCGCCGACCGGCGTCATCAAGGCTTACATTGATTACTGTCTCTCCGCAGTCGGCCAGCAGGAAGTTCTCGCATCCGGTTTCGTACCTCTGAAAAAATAGGAGTAAAATTAATTAGTAATGCTGCAACAGAATGTTGCCCCCACCGCCGCCGAGGTCTCCAACCGGGGACTGAAGCGGCGGCTGCGGCTGGGCGAAAGATTCATCGAGGGATGGATATTCCTGGCGGGACTGCTGGCTATCGTGGTTCTGCTGGGCATTATCTTTATCCTGCTTAAAGAGGGCTTGCCCATATTTACCCATACCCCTCCCTGGGAATTCCTCTTCGGCACAAAGTGGTACCCTGTCTCCGACCCTCCCACTTTCGGCATCGCGCCATTCTTCGTGTCCACTTTAATGATTACGCTTATTTCTACGGTGGTAGCGGTGCCTATCGGCGTAGCCTGCGCTGCCTATTTATCCGAAGTAGCGCCCCCCAAAGTCAATGATATAGTGAAACCTATCATCGAAATACTGGCCGGTATACCTTCGGTGATGATGGGATTTATCGGGTTAGCGCTGCTGTCACCCTTTGTGCAGAGCCTGTTTCATCTGAATACCGGATTGTGCGGCCTAACCGCGGCTATTATGCTATCGCTGATGAGCCTGCCCATTATCGTCAGCGTCTCCGAGGATGCCATGCACGCTGTTCCCCGTGAGTTTAAGGAGGCATCTTATGCGCTGGGGGCGACGAAATGGGAAACGATATGGCATGTCTGTATCCCGTCCGCCCTCTCCGGCATCGCCGCCGCAGTGATGCTGGGGGTGGGTCGCGCTATCGGCGAGACGATGACGGTCCTGATGGTGGCTGGCGGTGCTCTAGCCGTGCCGGCCTCGCCCACCGACCCTATGACGACTATGACCTCAGCTATTGCCTCCGGCATCGGCAACGCCGTCCGCGGCGGCTTACAGTACCAAGCCCTGTTTGCCGTCGGCCTTATCCTGTTTATCCTGACCCTGGCCGTGAATATCATCGCCGAAAGAGTACTGGAACGGCAGAAAAGGAAATTCGCGAGGTAACTGATTAAATGACAAAGACAGTTCTAAACTCGCGCCGAATATCCCAGCGCACCGCCTTTATTTTCCTCGGGCTGGCTACGGCTATTACCGTAGCTCCCGTCCTGTTTATTATTATCTATACTATCGTCAAGGGTGGCGGCGCCATAAGCTGGGACTTCCTGGTCCAATTTCCATCACAGGCGGGCCGGGAAGGCGGTATTTTACCAGCTATTATCGGCACCTTTTACCTCATGCTCGGCACCCTGGTCTTTGCGTTACCGATAGGGGTGCTAGCGGGCATCTACCTCACGGAATACGCCCGGGACAACTGGCTGACCCGGCTCATCAATTTAGCCATTATTAATCTGGCGGGCGTACCTAGCATCGTCTTCGGGCTTTTCGGGCTAAGCGTGTTCGTGATGGCTTTTCACTTCGGTCTGTCCCTGCTGGCCGCCAGCCTTACTTTAGCCGCCCAAGCTCTGGCGATGGTTATTACTACTTCCAGAGAAGCCATACTGTCCGTGCCGCGGGAATACAGGGAGGGCAGTCTTGCCATCGGCGTGACCAAATGGCAGACCGTCAGGCATATAGTATTACCCCAATCCCTGCCCGGCATCATCACCGGGGCAGTATTGGCGATAAGCCGCGCCGCCGGTGAAACAGCGCCGATACTGGTGGTGGGGGCAGCCTTTCTTCTCCCCAAGCTGCCGCAGTCTCCCCTCGACCAGTTTATGGCTTTGCCCTACCATCTCTACACGGTAGCCGCGCATATTCCTAATATGCCTAAGGAAACCATATGGGGCGTGGCACTCGTGCTGCTCATCGTGGTGCTTTCCTTCGACATTCTGGCGGCGGCCATCAGGATTAAAACAAGACAGAGGAAATAGCTATGAATATTAAACTTAATATGCCGGATATTTCAACTAGGCCCGCGGACAAATGCGTTACCAAGCTCAAAGCGGAGGGGGTTAACCTCTACTATGGCTCATTCCAGGCCTTGAGGAATATCACGCTGGACATCCCATCGTGTTCTATCACCGCTATCATCGGTCCGTCGGGCTGCGGTAAGTCCTCGCTACTCCGTCTTTTCAACCGCATGAACGACCTTATCCACGGGGCACGCTTGGAGGGCAACGTAGAACTTGACGGTACCCCTATCTATAGCCCCAAGATTGATGTAGCCGAGCTAAGGAAAAGGGTAGGCATGGTCTTCCAGAAACCCAATCCATTCCCCATGTCTGTTTTTGAGAACGTGGCTTACGGCCCGAAACGACACGGCATCAAGAGCCGCGGCGAACTTGAAGAAATAGTAGAAAAAAGCCTGCGCCATGCTGCGCTCTGGGACGAGGTAAAGGACAAGCTGGGGCAGTCCGGTCTGGCTCTTTCTGGCGGGCAGCAGCAAAGGCTCTGCATCGCGCGGGTGCTGGCGGTGGAGCCGGAGGTTATTTTAATGGACGAGCCGTGCAGCGCCCTCGACCCGGTAGCCACGCTGAAAATCGAGGACTTGATGCGGAGCCTGTCCGAGGACTACACTATCATCATCGTCACCCACAATATGCAGCAGGCGGCCAGAGTATCGGACACGGCGGCGTTTATGATGATGGAGCCGGACCGCGCCGGGGTGCTCGTAGAGTATGGCCCGACGGCGCAGCTTTTCACTAATCCTAAAGATAAACGCACAGAGGATTACATCACCGGACGCTTCGGATAAGATTCTAGGAGGTCGGCATGGAAACAAGGACAACTTTTCACAAAAGACTGAGGGAAATCCAGGATGATGTCCTGGCGATGGGCAGCATAGTGAGTAAAGCCACACTCCGTTCTATCGATGCCCTGAAGAATCGGGACCTGGAGTTAGCCCAGCAGGTAGTTGCGGATGATAATAAGGTAAATCGGAAACGGTTTGAAATCGAGGAGAAATGCATTGAGATAATCGCAACCCAGCAGCCCATGGCCAGTGACCTGCGCATCATTTTAGCTGTGCTCAATATAGTATCCGAAGTAGAGCGCATCGGCGACTACGCCGAAGGAATAGCAAAAATTGCGATTATGATTGGTGACGAGCCACCTTTAAAGCCGCTGATTGATATTCCCCGCATGGCGGAAAAGACCGTAGATATGCTGCGCCGTAGTCTGGATGCCTTTGTCAACCGCGATGCCGAAGCAGCCAAGAAAATCAGTACCGAAGACGATATGGTCGATCAGCTTTATGACCAGGTCTTCAGGGAGTTGCTCACCTTCATGGCTGAAGACCCGAAGACGATTACGCGGGCTACTCGACTAATCTGGGTGGCCCACAACCTGGAACGTGCTGCCGATCGGGTTACTAACATCTGCGAGCGGGTAGTCTTCGTGGTAACTGGCAAAATGGAGGAAATAGGAGCTTCGAAGTATTAGAAGTAATTAATAATCAAGGCGTATTTTACAAATACTCATATTGTGATATTGATTTCAAATGAGAAAAGGAGGACATCATTACTTTTAGGTGCACGTGGTCGTGCCGATGTTTATGCAATGTTAATATTGTGGCCAGAACTACTTGCTTCTTTTTGAGCAGAAGTCTAAGATGTTTATAATGAGGGAAACAATTTAGGGCTGTCATCACCACATTATCAACGCAAGATTAGCATCAGGTCCTGCAACACCTTTCTTAATTAAGTTACCATTTCCTGAAGGAGACTTGAATTATGGAATTTTTTGACCTTATGAGTATCTCACACCGCTATATGGAGATACTAAACCCTTCCACGTCTGAAAAAATCATTAAACTTGGTAGACTACTCAAATTAAAAAAGGGGAACCGGGTCATCGACTTCGGTTGTGGTTGTGCCGGCCCCCTTACTCTTTGGGCTGAGGAATTCGGTATTACTGGTGTTGGAATAGATATATCCGAGGATTTCTGTGACAGGGCTAGGCAAAAACTGACTTCGAGAGATTTATCGGACCAAATCGAAATCGTTTGTTCCAGTGGGGCTGATTACATATTTGAAGAAGGGGCTTTCGATGCTGCAACATGTATTGGGGCAACGTTTATTTTTGGCGGCTACCAGCAGACAATCCAGGTACTGAAGCGAGCTGTACATCAGGATGGACGCCTTGGTATCGGTGAAACCCACTGGCTTAGCAATCAGGTACATCCAGAATACGCCCAAAAACAGACATTTACCCACACAGAACTGGAACTGACACACATTACTCGGGACGAAGGCTTTGAACTTGAATATATCATCCGCGCCAGCCACGACGACTGGGATAGGTACATTTCGGATGGTTGGTATTCACTGATAAACTGGCTTGAAGAAAATCCCACCCATCCTGACTATGAACAGGTATTCAAGCATTTTCGTACTGACCAGGATGATTATTTACAGTTCCAACGCCAATATATGGGTTGGGCCATGTACTGCCTCGCTTCCATGAAATCTCATTCGACAGGTAGTCACTTATGAAAATAACCTATTGGTATAGCCTAGGCACACTCGTATCTGTTACCACCCTTGAGTAGAACGTTGATCCAGATGAATTACCTGTGATAGGTAGGATTACCTGTCTGCGGCAAGAGACTTAAGGAATTCTTTTTCAATAGAATTGTTTTAGTACAAGAGAATCGGACATCCCGATGATTACGTGAGAGTACCAATTGTCACAAATAAGTAGAATGGGGCCTTTGAAGAAGTTTTTTGAAAGTCCGAATATTGCGGTAAAATCTGTGGGAGTTAAGCACTATTAATTTAGCTTACCTTACTCCCCGTTATAGATGGTTCTAGCGCCAGTTTCTGTCTCAACAATGCCAGAGGACCATCCGGCGCTACCAATTCCGGCGGGAATCCGAGCACTTCAGTGGCTAGCCGCGTGTCAATTTCCGCCCGTACAGCGTCTTTAGCGATTTCATTGACCGGCCGCAGCTCTTTGTGTTTCATGTCATCGAATATGGATACCGCCTTAGAGAGAGCAACCTTGGAAAGCTTAGTGACATCCAATATCGGAAGCGATTCAAGTGCCGAGACTCCGATATTGCCCCTGCCCGCCTGCTGTTTATTTGCATGCCACCAGTGAAGTAAGAGCCCCAGAGTAGAGTTACCCCAGAGCACGAGAGCCTTTTCATGGTCAACATTAGGCAATATTATTGACGTCCATGCTCTGCCGCCAATAGTCTTTCTATTGGTAAACTGCATCGCAGTCGATTGACTATTGAATTGGAAATTGCGGTTGAAATGGCAATATGAGGCTGTACCCCAGATTCGCTCGGCCTTTTCCTGCACAACTCTGTCTTCGTTAGAATTAGATCCCTGGCGTATTATACCCTCGCTGTCTGCCTCAAATTCCAAGCACTTTTCACGCTTGCCATCATGGGCCCATAATACCGGGTAAGTTGGGGCGGCTTTAGATTTCAGACTTTTAATTTGGAATGGACCTCTGATTCCACCATCTGCGGTGTTACCACTAATATCTAAATCGTAGGGACCAATTTTGCCGATTTCGGATATGGAAGTAATAGAAACCGGAAGAGCACTACTCTTCACGACCCCCGGTAGCCAAATGATGCCATTATTAACTATCTGATATGCTGTCTGTGCAAGGGCGCCATCCTTGATGCGGGCAAGGTTCCAAGGACCT
This sequence comes from Chloroflexi bacterium RBG_13_51_18, assembly GCA_001796495.1. GTDB lineage: Bacteria > Chloroflexota > Dehalococcoidia > Dehalococcoidales > RBG-16-60-22 > RBG-13-51-18. The sequence continues at coordinate 1,713 of MGMR01000001.1, read as the reverse complement.
TTTTCGGGGAGAGGTGCATTAATAGCATAACCTATTGGGTCGTCTCCGAAATAAAACAGGCTGCCGCCCACCGGGCCGTCTTCCAGTTTGCGGATATTTTCCCGTTTCAATTGTTGTATCTGAACAGCGGCGCTTGAACCTGTCATTGTCGATGATGGCCTCTCGTATAAAACTACAAATGTAGCCCGTGAACTACCTTCTTTAGACTTATGGGCGATAACCAAGCATTCACCCATGCCCGTATCAGCTGAAAAAGACATATCATGTTGACCACCGCCTGCGATAGATATCAAAACGAGGTCGTTGTAGGATTTTCGTAATAGCTGCCGTGAAGCTTCCCATGCTTCTCCAAACATCAAGCTTAACGGCATGACCATAGCGAGGGTTCCGCCCTCTTTCACCTTTCGGTCTGCAAGCACCAGAAAAGCGCTGGCCTCACCTGCGTTGCCATGCGCGCTTGTATTTTGGAGTAATCGCTTGATAGCTTTTGCCATCTCACGCTGTTGTGTTTCAGTTGTACCAAAGGCAGCAAACATAGGATTAGGAGTACCTTCTCTACCGCCTACCTTACCAGTAGTATCTCGTGTGAACGGTGGGTTCATGATAACCATATCGAATGAAGCGTGAGGCAAAGTCGACCATGCTTCTTTCTCACTCTCGCCCATTCCTTCAATAGCCTTTGCCGTGATAGCTAAGATATCGAACGCCCGCTGCGGGTCCAGCAGATCCAGAGAGCCAAGGGCAACGCCGCCGCCATCTCTTGGCCCGTACGAGACCGCCAAAATCGAACTGCCTTTATATTTAATAGTAGGGTGAGCCCCGGCCAGCATTGAAGCCGTCAGGTGGGCGGCCGCCGGTAATACGTCACAGCCGACGAGCGCCGTGGCCATCATATCCGGGTGAATCATTTCGGCATCGCCCCCGGAAGCCTCGTGTAACTGGCTGATGCGGCGGTAAGCAGCTGACAATAGTGTGCCGGTGCCACAGGCAAAGTCAGCGATGCGCAGGGCCGTTACATCCTTATCCTTCGACCATGAGCCATTACCCGGTGTCTTGTCTGTATCAATCGCTAGTCCGACCAGCAACGCCGCCGAAGCCGGATTGGTATAATAAGCCGCGAGGAATTTCCGGTCGGCAATCAACCGCTGGAAGACAGCGCCGGTCAAGTCATGTGAGCGCATCATATGATTGGCTACAAGTTCGCCGGCCGTGGTGACCAGCCGGTCGAGAAGCGGCCTAGCTGTATCTATAGGAATAACCTCAAGGATACGCCTGGCAATATCGAAAATCGGCCAGTAATTGACTTTCAGAATCCTTTTCCAATCTTCAAGCATCTCGTTTTTGCTGACGCCGCTCCGTTTGCCCCGTAGCTCATCAAGCGTCCGGACGTTATACAAATCACCTTCGCCGCGAGCCAGACTTTCATGGAATACCAGCGCATTGGCCAGGATGGTCGTCGCCATTCTCCGCGTTTGCTCTCCATCCTGCTGCCGAAGTTCCTCGCAAATCTTTTTTATTGCTCCGGGGTGAGCTATCGCCATATCCACCAAGAGGGCTGCGGCCTCACTTACCCCGTCAACAAGCTTGTTGGCGGCTTCTTCAACAACTGCTGGCGGCACGGAAGCTGACTGAATGAGAATCGATAAATCAATGGTATTACCGCGTACCCATCCGTTTTGTGGCCAGCGTGTATATGATTCTGGACTCTCTCCG